>CAUQYP010000130.1:0-12069 GCA_963522035.1 uncultured Noviherbaspirillum sp.
CAGCAACAGCAACAGCAACTGTCGCTGCGCGGGTAACTGCAACGGCAACGGCAACTGTCGCTGCGCGGAACAAGCGACATCGCTTACAGGCCAGCTGGGCAAGTCAGCATGAAACTGCTCGAGAAACAGGGAACAAAACGCCGGACGAATTCCGTAAGCCGGGTCGCGCCGGGCCGCGCCTTATAATCCAACTCCCATTTACAGGAGACCCCCCATGGACCTGGATCCCACCCTCGACCTGCAGCAACTGCGGGACATCGACCTGCCCGCCGCCGACGTATGGCGCGCATGGACCGAGCCCGAGCTATTGAAGCAATGGTTTTGCCCCCGGCCATGGAAGGTCGTCGAGTGCGAGATCGACCTGCGGCCGGGCGGCATGTTCCGTACGATGATGCAATCGCCCGAAGGCCAGAACATGCCCGACAGCGCCGGCACCTACCTGGTCGTGGAGCCGGAAAAGCGGCTGGTCTGGACCAATGCGCTTGGTCCCGGATTCCGCCCCAACCCGCAGCCGGAAAGCGTCTCTGGCGGCTTCGCCTTCGTGGCCGACCTGCGGCTCGACGCGCTGCGCGACGGCCGCACCCGCTATCACGCGCGGGTCATGCATGCAACCGAGGCGGCGCGCGACGCGCACGTGGCAATGGGATTCGAGCCGGGCTGGAATGCCGCGCTCGACCAGCTGGTGGAACTGATGAAGGCGGCCCGCTGAGCAGCAGGCTGCCGTGGCGCTCCGTCACACCCGCTCCAGCACGATGGCAATGCCCTGCCCGACGCCGATGCACATGGTGCACAGCGCAAAGCGGCCCTTGATTGCATGCAGCTGGTTGACCGCCGTGGCAACCAGGCGCGCGCCGGATGCGCCCAGCGGGTGGCCGAGTGCGATGGCGCCGCCATAACGGTTGACCCGCGGGTCGTCGTCCTGCAGGCCCCAGTCGCGCAGCACCGCCAGTGCCTGCGCGGCAAAGGCTTCATTGAGTTCGATCACATCCATCTGGTCCATGGTGAGACCGGTCTGCACCAGCACCTTGCGCGCAGCCGGGGCCGGACCCATGCCCATGACCCGCGGCGGCACGCCGGCGCAGGCCATGCCCAGCACCCGTGCGCGCGGCCTGAGGCCGTACTTGTAGGCGCTCTTCTCGCAGGCCAGCAGCACGGCGCCGGCGCCGTCGTTGACACCGGACGCATTGCCGGCAGTGACCGTGCCGTCCGCAGAGACTATGGCCGGCAAGGCGGCCAGCGCTTCGAGCGACGTAACGCGCGGATGCTCGTCCCTGGTCAGGATCAGCGGGTCGCCTTTCTTTTGCGCCAGCGTCACCGGCGTGATCTCCTCGTCGAACAGGCCTTCCTTCTGCGCCCGGGCCGCCTTGTTCTGCGATGCCAGCGCGAAGCGGTCCTGTGCGTCACGGTCGATGCCGAATTCGCGCGCGACGTTCTCGGCGGTCTGTGCCATCGACTCGCTGCCGTACTCGGCCTGCAGCAGCCGGTTGACGAAGCGCCAGCCGAGCGTGGTGTCGTGGATTTCCGCATGGCGCGAGAACCCGGTCTCGCCCTTGGGAATGACGAACGGGGCGCGGCTCATCGACTCGACGCCGCCGGCGATCATCATGGTCGCTTCGCCGGCGCGGATCGCGCGCGCAGCGCTGCCCACCGCGTCCATGCCCGACCCGCACAGCCGGTTGATGGTGGCGCCCGGCACGCCGACCGGCAGGCCGGCCAGCAGCAGCGCCATGCGCGCCACGTTGCGATTGTCTTCGCCGGCCTGGTTGGCGCAGCCGAGCAGCACGTCGCTCAGCTGTTCCCAGTCGACTTCGGGGTTGCGCACCATCAGCGCGGCCAGCGGAATGGCGGCGAGGTCGTCGGCGCGCAGGGTGGACAACATGCCGCCATAGCGGCCGAAAGGCGTGCGGATCGCATCGCAGATAAAGGCGGGGATAATCATGGCGCTCCAAAAAAATAGTGACTGTCGAAAAGCTCCTATTTCGGGACATCATGCATCGTGCTTCACCACGGCCGCGCAGGCGGCGCCGTGCCGTTGTCCTACCCTTTGATGAAATGCTCGCGGTAGTAGCGCAACTCCTCGATCGACTCGATGATATCGGCCAGCGCGGTATGCTTCTGGTGTTTCTTGAAGCCACTGATGAGCTCGGGTTTCCAGCGCCGGCAAAGCTCCTTCAGCGTGGACACATCGAGGTTGCGGTAATGAAAGAACGCTTCGAGCTTCTTCATGCCGCGCGCCATGAAGCGTCGGTCCTGGCAAATCGAGTTGCCGCACATCGGCGACTTGCCGGGCGGGACGAAGTGCCGCAGGAAATCGACCAGCGCCACCTCGGCGTCGGCCTCGGTGATGGTGGATGCCTTGACCCGGTCGATCAGGCCGGAACGGCCGTGCGTGCCCTTGTTCCAGGCGTCCATGCGGTCGAGCACTTCGTCCGGCTGGTGGATCGCGAACACCGGACCCTGGGCCAGGATGTTGAGGTTGGCGTCGGTTACGACCGCGGCGACTTCGATGATGCGGTCGGTGTCGGGATCGAGTCCGGTCATTTCCATGTCGATCCAGACAAGGTTGAATTCATTCGGCCGCGCCGGAATGGCGGCCTGCCCGTCGACTTGGGTAGCTTGTGACATAATTTGCGTTTCCTCCGGTTTGTCCGCATTTTCTCACAGGCATAGCATGTCCACACACGGCTTTTCCATATTGTTCATCGCGTTTCTGCTTGCCACGCTGGCTGTGCGCTGCTGGCTGCTGTGGCGCCATGTGCGCCATGTGCATGCGCATCGCGGCGCGGTGCCGCCGCAGTTTGCCGAGAAGATACCGCTGGCCGCGCACCAGAAGGCGGCCGACTACACGGTGGCGCGCAGCCGCTTCTCGCTGCTGACACTGTTCGTCAATACCGTCGTGCTCATTGGCTTCACGCTGCTGGGCGGCCTGCAATGGCTGTCGGTGGCCATCGTCAACCAGACCGGCCCGGGCATGACCTACCAGATCGCGCTGCTGGCCGCCTTCGCCGCCATCTCCGGCCTCATCGACCTGCCCTTCGAGTACTACCGCCAGTTCGTGCTGGAAGCGAAGTTCGGCTTCAACAAGATGACGCCGAAGCTGTTCATTACCGACATGCTCAAGAGCGTGGCGCTGGGCGCCGTGATCGGCCTGCCGCTGGTCTGGGTAATCCTGGCGCTGATGGACCGCGCCGGCGACCTGTGGTGGCTATACGCGTGGTTCGTCTGGAGCGGTTTCCAGCTGCTGATGCTGGTGCTCTTTCCAACCGTCATCGCGCCGATGTTCAACAAGTTTACCCCGCTGGCCGACGACAGCCTGCGCGCCCGCATCGAGGGCCTGATGCAGCGCGTCGGCTTCGCTTCCAAGGGCCTGTTCGTGATGGACGGCAGCAAGCGCAGCGCGCATGGCAACGCCTACTTCTCTGGTTTCGGCGCAGCCAAGCGCATCGTGTTCTTCGACACCCTGCTGGCACGGCTGGCGCCGCATGAAATCGAGGCGGTGCTGGCGCACGAACTCGGCCATTTCAAGCTCAAGCATATTGTCAAGCGCATCGTGATGATGTTCGCGCTGTCGCTGGCCTTCCTGGCCCTGCTCGGCTACCTGAAAAAACAGGTCTGGTTCTACGCCGGCCTGGGCGTCGACCCGATACCCGGCCTGCCGTACGACGCGATGGCGCTGATCCTTTTCATGCTGGTGCTGCCGGTATTTACCTTCCTGTTCTCGCCGCTGACCTCGATCTCCTCGCGCAAGCACGAGTTCGAGGCCGACGCGTTCGCAGCCAGACACAGCAGTGCGCAGGACCTGGTGTCGGCGCTGGTCAAGCTGTATGAAGACAATGCCTCGACGCTGACGCCCGACCCGCTGCACTCGGCGTTCTACGACTCGCATCCACCCGCCACGGTGCGCATCAACCGGCTGCTGGCCAGCGGGAGGCCGGCGTGAAGGCCGCGCTGCTGACTCGCCGCTGCCAGGCCGTGCTGCCGGCCGCCAGTTCGGAAGACGTGGGCCGCATGCTGGCGCTGCTGCCCGACTGGAGCGTGCAGGACGGCAAGCTGGTGCGGGCCTTCTCGTTCAAGGACCATTACGAGACACTGGCCTTCGTCAATGCGCTGGCATGGATCAGCCATTGCGAAGATCATCACCCGGAACTGACCGTGACCTATAACCGCTGCGTGGTCCGCTACGACACGCACTCGGTCAATGAAGGAAAAGGCGGCTTGTCCGACAACGACTTCATCTGCGCCGCCAAGGTCGACGCCTTGTACGACCAGCGCGTGGCGCGCGCATGAGCGCGGACACCGGCATCATCATCGCAGCCCATGGCCGTCATTACATGGCGCAGGCGGGCGACCTGCGGCTGCAGTGCGTCACCCGCGGCAAGCGCAGCGACGTGGCCGTGGGCGACGTGGTGACGCTCAAGCTCACCTCGGCCAACCAGGCCGTGATCGAAGGCATACAGGAACGCAAGACCCTGCTCTATCGCTCTGACCAGTACAAGTCCAAGCTGCTGGCGTCCAACGTGACCCGGTTGCTGATCGTGGTGGCGACCGAGCCGGCCTTTGCCGACGACCTGATCTCGCGCGCGCTGGTGGCGGCCGACGCCGCCGGGGTCGAGGCCCATATCATCCTCAACAAGACCGACGTCACCGCCTCCCTGGAAAAAACCCGCAAGCGGCTCGCGCTGTATGCCGGCCTTGGCTACCAGGTGCACGAAGTCTCGGCGCGCACCGCGCCCGAGGCGGCCGTTGCCACGCTGATGCCGGTGCTGCATGGGCAGTCTTCCATCTTCATCGGCCAGTCCGGCATGGGCAAGTCCTCGCTGATCAACCTGCTGGTGCCGGACGCCGACATCGCCGTGCGTGAAATCTCGGCGGCGCTCGACACCGGCAAGCACACCACCACCTTCACCCGGCTCTACTGGATCGACAAGGAAAGCTCGGTCATCGATTCACCAGGTTTCCAGGAATTCGGCCTGCACCAGCTGACCGAAGGCATGCTGGAGCGCGCCTTCCCGGAATTTGCGCCTTTTCTGGGCGGCTGCCGGTTTTACAACTGCCACCACATCAACGAGCCGGATTGCGCGGTGCTGGGCGGCGTGAAGGAGGGAAAGATTGCGCCGATGCGGCATGCACTGTATGCGCAGCTGCGGCACGAGTCGATGCAGACCATCGGTTATTGACACGGGCGAAGCATCGCGGCGACAAGTGTCTTTTCGCTAAAATCTCCCCTATAATCAGCAAATTCACGAACTTCGGCGGCAGGCGCCACCCTCGCCGCCGTTTTCTTTTATGGCAATCAAACACTTTCTGCAGTTTTCCGACTTCACGCTGGACGAGTTCGAGCACGTGATCGAGCGCGCGCACGTCATCAAGCGCAAGTTCAAGAACTACGAACCCTACCACCCGCTGGAAGACCGGACGCTGGTCATGGTGTTTGAAAAAAGCTCGACGCGCACCCGCCTGTCTTTCGAGGCCGGCATGCACCAGCTGGGCGGCGCAGCGATCTACCTCAATACCCGCGACAGCCAGCTGGGCCGCGGCGAGCCGGTGGAAGACGCGGCGCAGGTCATGTCCCGCATGTGCGACATCATCATGATCCGCACTTTCGGCCAGGACATCATCGAGCGCTTCGCCGCCAACTCGCGAGTGCCGGTCATCAACGGCCTGACCAACGAGCATCATCCGTGCCAGGTGCTGGCCGATGTCTTCACCTACCTGGAGCAGCGCGGCAGCATCGCCGGCAAGACCGTGGCCTGGATCGGCGACGCCAACAACATGCTGTACTCGTGGCTGCAGGCGGCCAAGGTGTTCGGCTTCCACGTCAACGTCTCCACCCCTGCCGGCTACGACATCGACAGTGCGCTGGTGGCCGCCGACAACGACTGCTACACCGTATTCCCGAATCCGTCGGACGCCTGCCAGGACGCCGACCTGGTCACGACGGACGTCTGGACCAGCATGGGTTTCGAGGAAGAGAACGCAGAGCGCCTGAAAGCCTTCGACGGCTGGATCGTCGACAGCGACAAGATGCGGCGCGCACGGCCCGACGCCCTGTTCATGCATTGCCTGCCAGCCCATCGCGGCGAGGAAGTGTCGGCCGAGGTCATCGACGGTCCGCAGTCGGTGGTCTGGGACGAAGCGGAAAACCGCCTTCATGTGCAGAAAGCGCTGCTGGAATTCCTGGTGCTCGGCCGCGTCGCCGCGCAATGACCTATCAATCACCTGTTTGAAGAAAGACTTCCATGAGCGACATCAACAAAGTCGTGCTGGCCTACTCCGGCGGCCTCGATACCTCGGTCATCCTGAAATGGCTGCAAGATCATTACCACTGCGAAATCGTCACCTTCACCGCCGACCTCGGCCAGGGCGAGGAGCTGGAACCGGCGCGCCAGAAGGCGCTGAAGTTCGGCATCAAGCCGGAGAACATCTACATCGACGACGTGCGCGAGGAATTCGTCCGCGACTTCGTGTTCCCGATGTTCCGTGCCAACACCGTCTATGAAGGCGAATACCTGCTGGGCACGTCGATTGCCCGCCCGCTGATCGCCAAGCGCCTGATCGAGATCGCCCGCGAAACCGGCGCCGACGCGATCTCGCACGGCGCCACCGGCAAGGGCAACGACCAGGTGCGCTTCGAGCTGGGCGCCTATGCGCTGATGCCGAACGTGAAGATCATCGCGCCGTGGCGCGAGTGGGACCTGCTGTCGCGCGAGAAGCTGCTGAAGTACGCGGAAGACGCCGGCATCGAAGTCGACATGAAGCACAAGAAGGGCGGCGCGCCGTACTCGATGGACGCCAACCTGCTGCACATCAGCTTCGAGGGCCGCCACCTGGAAAACCCGGCCGCGGAAGCCGAGGAATCGATGTGGCGCTGGACCGTCAGCCCGGAAGCGGCGCCCGACGAGGCAGAGTACGTGGACATCGAATTCGAAAAGGGCGACATCGTTGCGCTGAACGGCACCCGCATGTCGCCGGCCACCGTGCTGGCCGAACTGAACCGCCTGGGCGGCAAGCACGGCATCGGCCGCCTCGACCTGGTGGAAAACCGCTACGTCGGCATGAAGTCGCGCGGCTGCTACGAAACCCCGGGCGGCACCATCATGCTGCGCGCGCACCGCGCAATCGAGTCGATCACGCTGGACCGCGAAGTGGCGCACCTGAAGGACGACCTGATGCCGCGCTATGCGCAGATGATCTACGCCGGCTACTGGTGGTCGCCCGAGCGGGTCGCGCTGCAGACCCTGATCGACCATACCCAGCAAAGCGTCAACGGCTGGGTCCGCGTCAAGCTGTACAAGGGCAACGTGATCGTCGTCGCCCGCGACTCGAAGACCGACTCGCTGTTCGACATGAACATCGCGACCTTCGACGAGGACGGCGGCGCCTACAACCAGGCCGACGCCGGCGGCTTCATCAAGCTCAATGCGCTGCGCATGCGCATTGCGGCGATGGCGCGCGCAAAGCGCGGCCAGTAATTTTCAACGCATAAAGGGCCCGATGCCGGGCCCTTTTCTTTTATTGGAAGGAAACGCCATGAGCGATCAATTCGAGAATGTAACGGTCAGCAAGAAGGCCAATGTCTACTTCGACGGCAAGTGCGTGTCGCATACCATCACGATGGCGGACGGCAGCAAGAAGTCGGTCGGCGTGATCTTCCCGTCCAACCTGCTGTTCAACACCGGCGCGCCGGAAATCATGGAACTGAACGCGGGCAAGTGCCGGATCCGGCTGCAGGGCGAGGACACCTGGACCGATTACGAAGGCGGCCAGCAATTCAAGGTGCCGGGCAATTCGAGCTTCGACATCGTGACGCTGGAGATGCTGGATTACGTCTGCCATTTCGGCTGATCGGCAGCCCATTCGTAGGGTGTAATAAGCGCAGCGCATTACACCATTCATCGACCAGCAGCCAGCTTCCATAGCCGGCGAAGGGTGTAATTCGCCATGCGCATTACACCCTACGAATTAATCCGTTATACGAACACCGGCTCCGGCTCCAGCCGGACGCCGAACCTGCTCTCCACGTCCTGCCCTATCGCTTCCGCCAGCGCTACCATCTCGGCCCCGCTGGCGCCGCCACGGTTGACCAACACCAGCGCCTGTTTTTCGTAGACGCCGGCCGCGCCCATCGTCCTGCCCTTCCAGCCGCACTGGTCGATCAGCCATCCGGCCGCCAGCTTGAAGCTGCCATCGCCCTGCAGATGGCTGACCATGCCCGGATGGCGGGCAAGCAGCGCGTCGCGCTGGGCCGCCGGCACCACCGGGTTCTTGAAGAAGCTGCCGGCATTGCCCAAGAGCGCCGGGTCGGGCAGCTTCCGCTGGCGGATCGCGATCACCGCGGCGCTGATATCCGCGGCGCCCGGCGCGGTCCAGCCCCGCAGCGCCACTTCCTGCGCCAGTTCCGCATACTGCAGGTTGGGCTGCCACCGCTTCGGCAGCGCGAACGTGACATCGAGGATCACCGCGCGGTCGCGCAGCCCATGCTTGAAAATACTGTCGCGATAGCCGAATTCGCAGGCTGCCCGGTCCAGCTGCAGCAGTTCGCCGGTAGTGAAGTCGAAGGCCGTTAGTCGATGGAAGCAGTCTTTGAGTTCACTGCCATATGCGCCGATGTTCTGGATGGGCGACGCGCCCACGCTGCCGGGAATCAACGACAGGTTTTCCATGCCGCCCAGTCCGTGCGCCAGTGTCCACATGACCAGCCCATGCCAGCTTTCACCAGCCGCGGCACGAACCAGCACGGCTTCGCCGGTTTCACCGACGATGTCGATGCCTGTGCCGCGCATGTGCAGCACCAGGCCGCCGAAGTCGCCGGTGAACAGCAGGTTGCTGCCGCCGCCCAGCACCAGCCTTGGCAGCGCGTTCAACGCCGGGTCGGCGCGGACCGTGCGAAGGTCGTCCACGGACTGCACAGGCAGCAAGGCATGGGCATGGGCATCGATGCCCATGGTGTTGAATGAACGCAGCGATACGCCGGTTTGCAGGTGGGGTACGGAAGCCATGGCCGGCGATTATAGCGCCTAGCCACCCGGTTTTTTGTCCGCTAGAATGACCGGCCTCGCAGTCAGCAATCAGCGCCTCTCCGGCGCGCCAGCAAAAGGACATCCGATGCCATCGTTCGACGTAGTATCCGAAGCCAACCTGGTCGAAGTGCGCAATGCGCTCGACCAGGCCAACAAGGAAATATCCACCCGGTTCGATTTCAAGGGCAGCGACTCCCGCATCGAGCAGAAGGAACAGGAGCTGACCGCCTTTGCCGACAGCGACTTCCAGCTCGGCCAGGTGCGCGACGTGCTGACTGCCAAGCTGACCAAGCGTAGCGTCGACGTGCGCTTTCTTGACATCGGCAAGGTGGAAAAGATCGGCGGCGACAAGGTCAAGCAGGTGATCAAGATCAGGAAGGGCATCGAGTCCGACGCCGCCAAGAAGATCGTGCGCCTCATCAAGGACAGCAAGATGAAGGTGCAGGCCAGCATACAGGGCGAGTCGGTCCGCATTACCGGCGCCAAGCGCGACGACCTGCAATCGGCAATGGCGCTGCTGCGCAAGGAAGTCGCCGACCTGCCGCTCGAATTCAACAATTTCCGTGATTAAGCGCGCGACCGCGCTGCTGGCGCTGGTCCTGGCCTTGCCGTCCGCACAGGCCGCCGACATCAGCGTGGTCGGGCTGTTTCCGGGCAAGGCGGTGCTGGTGGTGGATGGCGCCGGGCCGCGCACCTATGAGGTCGGCAGCACGGTGGCGGCCGGCGTGAAGCTGGTGGCAGCCGACCAGTCCGGCGCCACGCTGGAGAGCCGCGGACGGCGCGAAGTCATCGCGCTGGGCAGCCATGTCAACCGCCAGGCCCCTTCCGCCCAGGCCGGTACGGTGCTGCAGGCCGACGAGCGCGGCCATTTCTTTGCGCAGGGCATGATCAACGGCAACCCGGTGCGCATGCTGGTCGACACCGGCGCTTCGTTGATCGCACTGCCGGCAGCCGACGCCAAGCGCATGGGTATCGATTACCTGCGTGGCGGCCGCGGCACGGTCAGCACCGCGAATGGTGTGGTGCCGGTGTACCGGGTCAGGCTGGACACCGTCCGCATCGGCGAGCTGGAGCTGAACCAGGTCGATGCGCTGGTGCAGGAACAGGGTCTCCCAATCGCATTGCTCGGCATGTCTTTCCTGAACCGCACCGACATGCGGCGCAGCGGCGAGCAGATGACGCTGCAGCGCCGCTACTGACCCGGCTTTACTCGCCCGCCAGCCGACGCTGGCGCACCGCGTTTGCCAGGCTTTCCAGCACCTTCACGCTGGCATCCCAGTCGATGCAGCCGTCCGTCACCGACTGTCCGTAGGTCAGTTCCTTGCCCGGCACCAGGTCCTGCCGACCGGCCACCAGGTGCGACTCGACCATTACGCCGACGATGCGGGTTTCACCGGCTGCGACCTGCGCGGCGATGTCGGCGCACACCGGCACCTGGTTCTCCGGATTCTTCGAGCTGTTGGCATGGGACGCGTCGATCATCAGGCGCGAGGCCAGACCGGCGGTGGCGATGTCGCGGCAGGCGGCATCGACGCTGGCGGCATCATAGTTGGGCGCCTTGCCGCCGCGCAGGATGATGTGGCAATCCTCGTTGCCGCCGGTGGAGACGATGGCCGAGTGGCCGCCCTTGGTCACCGACAGGAAATGATGCGGCTGGGATGCGGCCTTGATCGCGTCGACCGCGATCTTGATATTGCCGTCGGTGCCGTTCTTGAAGCCGACCGGGCAGGACAGGCCGGACGCCAGTTCGCGATGCACCTGCGACTCGGTGGTGCGGGCGCCGATCGCGCCCCAGCTGATCAGGTCGGCCACGTATTGCGGGCTGATCATGTCAAGGAATTCGGTGCCGGCCGGCAGGCCCAGTTCATTAATGTTGAGCAGCAGCTCGCGCGCGGTGCGCAGGCCGTCGTTGATGCGGAAGCTGTTGTCCATGTACGGGTCGTTGATCAGGCCCTTCCAGCCGACCGTGGTGCGCGGCTTCTCGAAATACACCCGCATCACGATTTCCAGCTCGGGCGCGAAGCGTTCGCGCTCGGCGGCGAGGCGGTGCGCGTACTCCATCGCGGCCCTGGTGTCATGGATCGAGCAGGGTCCGATCACGACCATCATCCGGTCGTCCTGGCCATGCAGGATGCGGTGCAGCGCGTTGCGGCTGTCGGCGACGACGGTCGCGGCCTTGTCCGACACGGCGAATTCGCGGATCAGGTGCGAAGGGGGGATCAGTTCTTTCAATTCTCGTATCCGTAAGTCATCGGTGCGCGGCATGGTTTTCTCCAGTGTGATTTTGTGCATCTCTAAACGAAAAAACCGCCATCGCTGGCGGTTTTTTCAGAATTTCGGCTTGTCTCGTTTGCTGCTTCTACGTGAACTTACCGCTTTTCCTCCGCCTTGGGGCCGGGGTAGCTAAAGTAAAAGTAAAAGTGGAAACGGGCGAAGGTCATGGGCTGCGGTGCTTGCTGGTAAAAATGTTGGGCAATAGTGCAGGAATTTTCCGGGATTTGCAAGCGTGGGAACGACGCTGGCCGAAATAGCCTTGCGCAAGGTCTGCCATGGCGGGTCGATGGAAGTCGTCGTGATATTGGTCTCGAACGCCTCCATGCTGCCGAAATTACACCTGATGTCCGGCGAGGACTTGCTGGCCCTGCGTCAGCCGCCAGGCATGCGGTTCAGCCGTTTTCGTCGCAATGGCGTTGCTTTACGATGTCGTTCGCGATCACCAGGCTTTTCAGTCCTTCGCATCCAGGGTCCTGATCGGGACCAAGCGCCACCATCTGCCTGACGATCAGGTTGCCTAGTTCCGGCGGGAGCGTCGATTCCCAGGAGGCAGGGAGCGTCAGGAAAGCCTCGGTAGTGGGAAGGAGTAGCGGTATGGCTTGGTTCATGTGGAGGCAGCGGTCTATTCCAGGATGATGCTCGGCAAACGCCGCTGTGAAGTTGGTGCCGTCCATGCGCCCGCCGTCATTGTCGACCAGATTTCAAGCCGGCCTAGCGGGTTTGCTTGCTCCGCGCAGCGACAGTTGCCGTTGCAGTTGCCCGCGCAGCGACAGTT
>CAUQYP010000131.1:0-12027 GCA_963522035.1 uncultured Noviherbaspirillum sp.
CACCACCTTTCATTTCTCTCCCGCTTCCGCCATACACCACTTTCGACTATAGCTCGTGCAACTGCAACGGCAAGTGCAACTGCAACGGCAACTGCAACGGCAACTGTCGCTGCGCGGAACGTCAAGAGCAACGGCAACGGCAACGGCAACTGTCGCTACGCGGAACGTCAAACGCAACCGTCGCTGCGCGGGGCTCAATGCAACGGCAACTGTCGCTGCGCGGGGCTGACTGCACCTGTCTGCGCGGAAGTCGCGCATCTGGCGCAAGCCAGCATGAAAATGCTCTAGAATCCCGCAAGCTTCCCGCTTCCCTGCCCCTTGCTATTACCCCATGCGCATACTCCTGGTCGAGGACGATGAAATACTGGCCGACGCGCTGTACCGCGCGCTGGTGCAGTCGGCCTATGCGGTCGACCTCGCCAACGACGGCGAGCAAGCCGACCGCGCGCTGACCGTCCACACCTACGACCTGGTGGTGCTCGATGTCGGGCTGCCCGGCATCGGCGGCTTCGAGATCCTGCGCCGGCTGCGCGAACGCAAGTCGCGGGTTCCGGTGCTGCTGCTGACCGCGCTCGACGCGCTGGCCGACCGCGTGCGCGGCCTCGATCTCGGCGCCGACGACTACCTGACCAAGCCCTTCGACCTGCCCGAACTCGAGGCGCGCGTGCGCGCGCTGCTGCGGCGCGGGCATGGCAGTTCGATGCCGGAGCTGCACCATGGCCGGCTGCGGCTCGATACGGTCGGACGCCGCCTCTACCACGACGACCAGGCGGTCGAACTGTCGGCGCGCGAGCTGGCGCTGTTCGAGCTGCTGCTGATGCGTGAAGGCCGCGTGGTCAGCAAGGAGCACATGGTCAACCACCTGTACGGCTGGGGCGACGAGGTCGGCACCAATGCGATGGAAGTCTATGTCTACCGGGTGCGCAAGAAGCTCGAACCCTACGGCTGCACCATCCGCACCATACGCGGCATGGGCTACCTGATGGAGCGCTTCGATGGGGCGTCGTAGGCCGACCCTGCGAAACAAGCTGCTGGCCTGGCTGCTGGGGCCGCTGCTCGGGCTGCTGATCGTCGACACGTTGGTCACTTGGTCGACCTCGTCCGGCTTTTCCAACCAGGCCTATGACCGCTCGCTGGAAGAGATGGCGCGCGAAGTTTCCCTGCATGTGCGGCCCGGGGCCAGCCAGCCGGTGTTCGAGATGCCGGCCGACGCCGAACGCATCCTGCGCAGCGACCAGGACGACCGCGTCTATTTCAGGGTGTCGGCCGGCGATGGCGCCCTGATCGGCGGCGACCATGAACTGGCGCCGCCGCCGTCGCCGGTAGTGGCCGGCCGGCCGCTGTTCTACGACGGCATGCTGCATGGCGAACCGGTGCGGGTGGTCGCGGCACGGATGGCGCTGGACGGGCAGGCCGCCACGCTGGTGCAGGTCGCCGAGACGCTGAACCGGCGCAGCCGGCTGACCCGCGACATCCTCGCCAGCGTGTTCCTGCCGCAGCTGCTGCTGATCCTGTGCGCTGGCGCTGCGGTCTATTTCGGCGTGCGCCAGGGCCTGCAGCCACTGCAGCGCCTGCGGCGCGCCGTCTCGGCCCGTTCCCATCTCGACCTCAGCCCGATCGAGGCGAGCAATGTGCCCGGCGAGGTCATGCCGCTGGTCGACGAGGTCAACGATTTGCTGCGCCGTCTGGGCACCACGCTCGATTTCCAGAACCGTTTCATCGCCGACGCCGCCCACCAGCTGAAGACGCCGGTGGCCGGCATGAAGGCCCAGATCGAACTGGCGCTGCGCGAGACCGACCGTGCCCGGCTGCAGCACTCCATCGGCCAGCTCTACCACAGCGCCGACCGGCTGTCGCGGCTGGTCGGCCAGCTGCTGTCGCTGGCGCGGAACGAGCCGGGCGCGGCCGAGAGCGTGGGACTGACGACGCTGGATTTGAATGCGCTGGCGCTGGAGGTCACCATGGAATGGGTGCCCGAGGCGATCAGGCGCAATGTCGACCTCGGCTTCGAAGGCGCCCACGGCGAAGTCGCCATCGACGGCGACCCCCACCGGCTGCGCGAGCTGATCAATAACCTGATCGACAATGCAGTGCGCTACAGCCAGGACATGGGCAGCGTCACGGTCAGGGTCATGCCGGGCGAGCAGCGCCGGCTGTCGATCAGCGACGACGGGCCACGCATCCCGGTGGAGGAGCGCGAGCGCATCTTCGAGCGTTTCCACCGGCTGCTCGGCAGCCATGTCGACGGCAGCGGCCTGGGACTGGCCATCGTCAGCGAAATCGCCGCGCTGCACAACGCGCATATCACGCTGGAAGAAGACCTGGACGGGGTCGGCAACACCTTCACCGTGTTCTTCCCGGCGCCGGCTGCGCGCCGCGATGCCGGCGTGCAGCCGGGCATGGGCTGAACATACGCTCGACATTCGATGCGCTTTTGTCTTGCTGTAAGCCTGTCGTAAGGTGCGCGACAGGAAGGCGACAGGCAGCCTGACTATCCTTGCTGGCAATGCGACGGCCCGTCCGGGCCTCGTCTTTCAACCTACGAGGAGAACTGCGTGTCCATGCTTTCAATGCCGGATTTCTGGCTTGCCCTGCTACAGATCATCCTGATCAATATCGTTCTTTCGGGCGACAACGCGGTCGTGATCGCGCTTGCTTCCCGCTCGCTGCCGCCAGCCCAGCAAAGAAAGGCCATCCTGTTCGGCAGCATCGGCGCCATCGTGCTGCGCATCGTGCTGACCTTCTTCGCCGTCTACCTGCTGTCCCTGCCCTTCCTGAAACTGGCCGGCGCCGCCCTGCTGCTGTGGATAGGCGTGAGCCTGTTGAAAGCCGACGACGAGGAGTCCGACCTGGAAGGGCATTCAAACCTGGGCGCAGCCATCAAGACCATCATCGTGGCCGACCTGGTGATGAGCCTGGACAATGTGATCGGCGTCGCCGCCGCCGCCAAGGGCAACCTGGTGCTGCTCATCGTTGGCCTGGCGGTCAGCATCCCGCTGATCATCTACGGCAGCACGCTGATCCTGAAGCTGATGAGCCGCTTCCCGGTCATCATCACCATCGGCGCGGCATTGCTGGGCTGGGTGGCAGGCGAGATGGCGTTTTCCGACCCCGCGATCGGCGCCTGGGCCGAAAGCCACCATAACCTGCACCTGATCCCGCCGGTGCTGTGCGCATTGCTGGTGATCGCGGCCGGGAAGTTCCTGCAGGGACGCAGCCAGTCGGCATAGCCCATAGCCCATACCCTCGCATCGCGCCTGTTTTGCAGGCGCCAAAAGAAAAGAGCTGCCGGTTGCCCGGCAGCTCTTTCTACATGCAGCGATGATTCTGGCTATGGTTCAGCAGGCCGATCAGGCTGGCCGTGCGCCCCGCATGCCGCCGGCCGCCAGGGCTGCCGCGGTATTCTCCTCGTGCAGCATGTTCTTCGACTTCAGCACATGCTTGGCCAGCACCGGTCTGAGCACCATGATGGCAAGGAAGGCTGCGGTCAGGTCCATGCAGGCCACGGTGTAGAGCACGGTCGACCAGGTGCCGGTGGCTTCCATCAGGATGTTACCCATCGGGACCAGGATCGCGCCGATACCCTTTGCCGTGTAGAGCACGCCGTAGATCTTGCCGATGTGCTTGGTGCCGAACGCGTCGCCGGCCAGTGCCGAGAACAGCGAGTAGACTTCACCCCAGGCCAGGAACACCAGGCCGGAGAGGAGCAGGAAGGCGTAGGGGTTGTGGCCGAAGTAGCCGAGCGCAACGATGCCGCAGCCTTCAAGCGTGAACGCGATCACCATGGTCTTCTCGCGGCCGATGTTGTCCGAGATCCAGCCGAAGAAGGGACGCGAGATGCCGTTCATGATCCGGTCGAGCATCAGGGCCAGCGGCAAGGCGGCCATCACGAAGAAGTGCAGGTCGACCTCGAACTCTTTCACGCCCAGGTCGGTGGCGATGACGCCCAGCTGGGCCACGGCCATCAGCCCGCCGGTGACCACCAGGATGAACATCAGGAACATCAGCCAGAACAGCTTGGTGTTCAGCGCTTCCTTCAGCGTGTAGTTGCGGGTCGCCTGCATCAGCTTGTCGGATGCCTTGGTCTCGGTCGCTTTCGGCGAACGCAGGAACCAGGCTGCCACGAAGGCGAGCGAACCTTGCAGGAGGCCGAAGAACATGAAGGTCTGCTGGAAGCCGGCCGATTCGATCATGGCTGCGATCGGCAGGATGGTCGCTGCGGAACCCGCGCCATAGCCGCCGGCGGTAAGGCCGACTGCCAGGCCGCGACGGTCCGGGAACCACTTCAGCGCGTTGTTGATACAGGTTGCATAGATGGAGCCGACGCCGATGCCGCCGAGCGCAGCGCCAACGTAATAGCCCATCAGCGTAGTCGCCTGCGAGTTCATGATCCATGCAAGGCCGATGAAGATCGAGCCGAAGGCGACCATCCAGCGCGGTCCGAATTTATCGATGAAATGGCCTTCGATCGGGGCAAGCCAGGTCTGGACCAGCACGAAGATGGTGAAGGCAATCTGGATCTCGGCGCGCGCCCAGCCGAACTTGGTCTGGATCTCGGGAACGAACAGGGTCCACGCGTACTGGATGTTGGCCGTGGCGATCATGCAGATGACGCCGACGACCAGCTGTATCCAGCGGGTCTTGCCTGAGGTTGCGGGTGTGGGGTTCGACATTGACGATGCTACGCTGCTCATTTTGCACTCCTTGCCTGATGGCCCATGCGATGGGCTTTCCGATCAACCGTAATGGACGGATGAACCGACGCATTACACGGCGCATTGAAATTCACGTTACGCACATTAGTCTCCATTTGTAATTGTGTTGTTTTGTTTTGTCCTGGTGCGCGCCGTCAAACGGGCAGGCACCCGAATCGTTGCGCTTCAAGCCTGGGAGTGGTCTGCCTTCGCATGTCGATGCGGTGGCAGCAGGGTATTCGTTCCGTCTCGTTCATTGTCTGTCTCCATGAGTTATGAATAGCAATTGCATTGTTATGTTTGTTGAAGCGTATTGGTGCCAAGCCAGGCGCGTCGATTAATTAATAACGATGGAAGCCGGGCCGGCGCGCCGACAGGTCGGCGGGGCCAGGACAAGGCGGCAGCAGATAATTAATCAGCCCTGATGCCAGGGCCTGCTGCAGTCGATGGCAGGCCGGGACATGGAAGCCGCCGGGATGCCACCACCATCGTTTATTGCCAGCCCGTTGCATGGGGCTGGGCGCGGTCCCGGCGCCTGGTCCAGCATGGTGAACCAGGTACAGCGATTGCGAATGTCAAGTCCACCAGTAACCATTACCGAGTCCATCCTTGCCTTGATCTGCTTGCCGCCATGGCGCTTGGAACGCGCCTTGAAACCCTTGCAACCTGAGGCCGATTGTCGAAGAACGTATCGCCATTCTCCTTGACCGCGGTTAAGTTTACAAAAATCGCGCGATTGTGAATTGTCATCGCGGACGCATGCAGGTGCAAAAAAAAAGCCGACTAAAAAGGTCGGCTTTCGAGGAAGGATTATCGTGCGCGGGGCGGAAGGAAACAGGTAGCCGGGGCGTTGATCTGGGAGACTCTGCCGAGGTCATGACATGCGATGAAATTCGTAGGGTGTAATAAGCAAAGCGCATTACACCAATCGTCGATCATTGGAGCCGGTTGATGATCGACCAATGGTGTAATGCCCTCCGGTTATTACACCCTACGAATAGTCGTGGCACTTTATAACTTGGGATTGGTATTACTCCTCGACGAAGGTCTCCTCGCGCTTCTTCGAGATGGCCGGGACTGCGATGATCGCCACCAGCGCGACTGCCGCGAGCAGCATGCCAAGCGACAGCGGGCGGGTCAGGAAGACCGTGAAGTCGCCCTGCGACAGCATCAGGCTGCGCCGCAGGTTCTCTTCCATCATCGGCCCCAGGATGAAGCCCAGCAGCAGCGGCGCGGCTTCGCAGCCGAAGCGCACGAAGGCCACGCCCAGCACGGCGAACAGCACCGTGATCAGCACGTCGAAGGAATTGTTGTTGACGCTGTAGACGCCGATGCAGCAGAACATCAGGATGGCCGGGTACAGCAACCGGTACGGCACCTTCAGCAGCTGCACCCACATGCCCACCAGCGGCAGGTTGAGGACGATCAGCATCGCATTGCCCAGCCACATCGACACGATCAGGCCCCAGAACAGCGTCGGGTTGCTGGTCATGACCTGCGGGCCGGGCTGGATGTTATGCACCATCATGGCGCCCACCATCAGCGCCATGACCGCATTGGGTGGAATGCCTAGGGTCAGCAGCGGGATGAAGGACGTCTGCGCGCCGGCATTGTTGGCCGACTCCGGGCCGGCGACGCCGCGGATATTGCCCTGGCCGAAAGGCACCACCGGGTTGCGGGTCATTTTCTTCTCAAGCGTGTAGGACGCGAACGAGGCCAACAGCGCGCCGCCGCCAGGCAGGATGCCCAGCGCCGAGCCGAGGCCGGTGCCGCGCAGGATGGCCGGCAGCGCCTCCTTGAACTCGCTCCACGACAGCATCAGCCCGCCCACCTTGCTGGTAAAGACCTCGCGCTTGTCCTTCAGGTCGACGTTGACGATGATCTCGACGAAGGCGAACAGCGCCATCGCGATGCCGACGAAGCCGATGCCGTCGGACATTTCGGGAATGTCGAACGAGAAGCGGGCAATGCCGGAATTGATGTCGGTGCCGACCATGCCCAGCAGCAGGCCCAGCACGATCATGCACATGGCCTTGAGCAGCGAGCCGGAGGCCAGCACCACGGCGCCGACCAGGCCCAGCACCATCAGCGAAAAGTATTCGGACGGGCCGAACACCAGCGCCATTTCCGCCAGCGGCGCGGCGAACGCAGCCAGGATCAGCACGCCGAAGCAGCCGGCGATGAAGGAGCCGATGGCCGCCACCGCCAGCGCCGCGCCGGCCTTGCCGCGCCGCGCCATCTGGTGGCCGTCGAGCATGGTGACCACCGACGACGCCTCGCCGGGCAGGTTGACCAGGATGGCCGTGGTCGAGCCGCCATACTGCGCGCCGTAGTAGATCCCGGCCAGCATGATCAGCGCCGACACCGGCGGCAGCACATACGTTATCGGCAGCAGCATCGAGATGGTGGCGATGGGACCGATCCCCGGCAGCACCCCGATCAGCGTGCCGAGCAGGCAGCCGAGCAGGCAGTAGAACAGGTTGGTCGCGGTGAATGCCGTCTCGAAGCCGAGGGCAAGGTTGTTGAAGAGGAGTTCCATGCGGTCTTTCTAGCGCTTCTTCGCGGGGGTGAAGATATTGGTCAATTCCTCGGTGTCGGGCCAGACCGGCATCTGCAGGTTCAGGCCGTACAGGAAGACAGCCACGGCCAGCAGCGACAGCACGACGATGCTGGCCGCGACTTCACGCACCTTGGACTCATGGCTGGCAAGCGCCGCGATGACCAGCAGCAGCGCCACGCTCAGCACCAGCCCCAGGCCCTTCACCAGCAGGCCGAACAGGGCCACCGCGCCCAGCAGCAGGCCCATGGTGCGCTCGCCCGTGGCGACGGCCAGCACGCAGCCTGCCAGCACGCCTGCCGCAACCGAGGCCCGGTTGGACAGGCCGAGCATGTTGGCGACGACGGCCATGCCGATCATCGCCAGGAAGATAAGGAAAGGCCTGGCGCTGACCGGCGCCGGGTCGCCGCCGCGGACGCGCAGCGCGGTAGCGCACAGCACCGCGCCCATCAGCGAGAGCACCATGCCCAGGTAATAGGGGAAGAAGCCCGGGCCCATGTCGGCCGCCGAGCCGATGTCCAGCGTACGGCGCGACAGCACCATGGCAGTGATGCCGAACAGGACGAACATCAGGCCCGCGTAGAAATTCTGGCGATGCTGTATTTTCAAGAGAGTCTCCGGTGCGCGGCAGCCGCAGGTAGCGGCGCGGGTGGCGGCATTGGTGCAGTTTGTTGCGGGTCGTTCGAATGGGGATGTCCTGGCAGGCGGCGCGGGCACTGCCCGGCGCCGCCGCCATCAAGCCGTAACGGCTATCAGGTTTTTGCCTGCAGGCCCAGGCTGGTGATGGTTTCGCGCTCGGCCTCGAAGGTCTCGCGCGCAAACTTCGTGTAGCCGGCGCTGTCGAGGTAGATGACCGGCTGGTCATACTTGTCGAGCACTGCGATGACCGCAGGATCCTGCAGGGACTTGCTGAACGCGTCCTGCAGCCGCTTGGTCAGGGCCGGGTCCATGCCGGCAGGCGCGCCGATGCCGAACGGCGAGTCCGACACGGTCTGGTAGCCGAGTTCGAGCAGCGTCGGCACGTCCGGCCAGCGCTTGGTGCGCTTGCTGCCATAGGTGGCCAGCAGGCGGCAGCGGCCGGCGTCCACGTGCGGACCCCAGCCGGTGGCGTCGCTGTGGGCCATCACGTGCCCGCCCAGCACTGCCTGCATGCCGTCCGCGTTGCCCTTGAACGGAATGTGCTGGAGCTTGACGTTGGCGCGCCGGGCGAACTGCTCGACCACCAGGTGCGGCGTGGTGCCGGCGCCGGTCGAACCGTAGCTGAGCTTGCCCGGGTTGGCCTTGGCATAGTCCACCAGCTCCTGCATGGTCTTGATCGGCGAATCGGCGCGCACCACCATGCCGAAGGTATAGCCGGTCAGGCAGGCGACGTAGGTCAGGTCCTTCATCGGGTCGAACTGCACTTTCTGCATGTGCGGCAGGCGGAATATGCCCAGCGGCAGCTGCGAAAGGGTGTAGCCGTCAGGCTTGGCATTGACCAGCTCCACTGCGCCCAGCGTTCCGCCCGCGCCTGGCCTGTTTTCCACGATCATCTGTCCGCCCAGCGCCTTGCCCGCGCTCTCGGCGAACGCGCGCATGACGATGTCGGTCGAGCCGCCGGCCGGCCATGGGCAGATCAGCTTGATCGGGCGGGACGGGAAGGCTTGCGCCTGGACGATGCCGGGAAAGGCGATGGTGGCTGCTGCGGCCGCGGTGGTTTTCAAGAAATCGCGGCGGTTGGGAATATCCCTGTCTTTGGTCATGACTCGTCTCCGTTTATGGTGTCGGGCAATCCGGTGACTGCCCAGGTGGCGTTTCCATGCGCCCGCGACAGGAACCGGTCCAAGCAAGCGACTTCAGTTCTGCACTGCGGGATTGTGTTCTACAAACTTCGAGAAGTGTATCGACTCCTCGTCCTGCTGTAAATCGTTGGGAAATCAATCGTGTGGAGACGCTTGAGAGATGGCAAAGAATCGTCAGCCCGGTTTTCTGCCCACCAGATAATGTACGCCCTCGGCACCGCAGGTCTCGGAATGAGGAATATGTGCTGCAAGGTGGAACTGGTCGCCGGTCTGGCATACCTGCTCCTGTTCGCCGGTTACCAGCCGCAACTCGCCCAGCAGTATCAGTGCGCGGGCTTCGAACGGATGGGTATGCAGGCCCAGGGTGGCATGCGGCCCGCGTTCGACCGTCACGAACTCCTGGTAGCCTTCCTGTTCCAGCATGCGGATAAATTCTGTACGGTCCATGCGCGCTCCCCGAATTCGACTGCACTGATATTCGCACGACATTGCGCTCGGCGCTACGGCTGGCAAGCCCTGTTTCAGCCGGCCTGGTTATCGGGAAGCCCGAAGCTGACGTGGGTCTTGCCCATATGCGGGTGGCCGAGCGCTTCGCCCAGGCGTACCGGCCGGCTCGCTTCCCATTCCCCATGAAAACCGAGCGTGTTTTCCGGGAACAGCAGCACCACGGTGGAGCCCAGCAGGAAGCGGCCCATTTCCTCGCCTTTTTTCAGGCTCACCTGGCCCGGCGCATACGTCCATTCCCTGATGTCGCGGGTGCGCGGCGGGTTGACGACCCCGTGCCAGACCGTGGCCATGCTGCCGACGATGGTGGCGCCGACCAGCGTCAGCACGAACGGCCCATGGTCGGACTCGAAGACGCAGACGACCCGTTCGTTCCGGGCAAACAGGCCGGGCACGCCGCGGGCCGTGGTCGGGTTCACGGAAAACAGCGCGCCCGGCACATAGATCATCCGCGTCAGCCTGCCGTCGCAGGGCATGTGGATGCGGTGGTAGTCGCGCGGACTCAGGTAAATGGTGGCGAAGCTGCCATTGTGGAACTGCGCGGCCAGATTGGCATCGCCGCCCACCAGCGCGGTGGTCGAATAGTAATGTCCCTTGGCCTGGAAAATCTGGTCCTGCTCGATCGCGCCGAACTGGCTGAGCGCGCCGTCGACCGGGCAAATGTATTCGGCGTCAGCCAGCGGTCGGGCGCCTTCGCGCAAGGCGCGCGTGAAGAAGGCATTGAAACTGGGGTAGCTGGCGATGTCCGGGTTGGCGGCTTCCTGCATGTCGACCCGGTACTTGCGCACGAAACGGCGGATGATTCCGGTGGTGATACTGCCGGCCTCCGCATTGGCCACCAGCCCGGCGAAAACGGTCATCGCATGTTTGGGGAAAATATATTGCGGCAGAACGGCGGTGCGATCGGACACGATGGTGAGCCCTGGAAAAAAGTTAGGGAATTATAACGGTGGCTTTCCGGGTACAGGCGGCAAAGACGCAAACCTGTCCACTGTCAATTTCTGTCTATTTGACAGGGAAGTTACCTGTCCCGGGACGGCTTTACTTGACTGTCGCAGCTGTTTGGGCGACATTCCCGGCTTGGTTTCGGGAGAATTTCATGGCGGTGGTATCGATATCGGAAGCGTCGCGGCTGGTCGGCAAGACCCGCCAGACCCTGTATAACGACCGGGACAGCGGCAAGCTGTCATGGACAACGCTGGAGACAGGCAAGCCTGGCATCGATACATCGGAGTTACAGCGGGTGTACGGCCAGCTGAAGCTGAACCCGGTCGGCCAGGCAGTGCGCAACGTCAATTTCGACAGCGAGACAGACAGCGCAGGCGCAACGGTCGACCCGACTGTCCATGCCGTGCTGGAAACCGAACTCCGGGGTGCGCAGCAACGAATCGAGTTGCTGGAGCGCATGCTGGCGCTGGAAGCGGCGGCGCGCCGGCAGCAGTTGGAATCGCAACGCTCCGAGTTGGTCGCCAAGGACCAGATCATCAATGTACTGCAAAGCCAGATGAAACTGCTGGAGTACATCGCCCCTGTCAAGGCGGATGTCCAGGAGCAGAAGCGCACCGTGGAAATGCAGACAGCGCGGCCGCCAAATGGACAGGCGGAGCTGTCGTCCAATCAGCGGGGCTGGCTGTCCCGGCTGTGGCGGCGAGCGGCGTAAACCTGCCTGTCCTGGCACGCTTGTCCGCACGCAAGCGATGTATCGCCGACCGGCGCAGGCGGTTGACGCCGGCACCGACCGCGCCTAATGTCAGCTTGTCGACACCCTGCCCAATGCCGCCATGCCCATCCTGTCCTGCCGCCTTGCCTGTGCCCTGCTCCCGCTCGTCATGCTGTCGGCATGCGCCGGCCTGGGCGGGCCGGCGTTCGCACCCGGCGCCACCGAAGCCGACGTGCTTGCCCGTCTCGGCCGCCCGACCCATATATACCAGGAGGGCGATAGCCGCCTGCTCGAATACATGCGTGGCCCGATGGGCCAGACTACCGAGATGGCGCGCATCGGGCCGGATGGCCGGCTGCAGTCGTTCGAGCAGGTGCTCACCATGGAAAAATTCGCACGCATCGTTCCCGGCCAGACCCGCGAGGAACAGGTGCTGCGCACGGTCGGCGCACCGAGCGAGGTCAGGTATTACCGCAACGTCGGCATGAACGGCTGGAACTACCCTTATAAGGAAAGCAACACCTGGGACTCGATGATGACGATTTATGTCGATGGCACCGGCCTGGTGCAGCGCATGGAGAATGGCCCGGACCCGCGCCGGATGCCGTCGGATTCGGGTCGCAACTGAGCAGTTTCGCGCTGACTTGGCCAAGTCGGCTGTAAGCGGTAATGCTTGTTCCGCGTAGCGACAGTTGCCGTTAGCCCGCGCAGCGACAGTTGCCGTTGCCGTTGCCGTTGCCGTTGCCGTTGCCGTTGCCGTTGCCGTTGCCGTTGCTGTTGCAGTTGCAGGTGCTTTTGACGCTGCCTTTGACGTGGATCCCCGTTAGACGG
>CAUQYP010000132.1:0-11753 GCA_963522035.1 uncultured Noviherbaspirillum sp.
TGGCGACGCGTCGCCGTCTAACGGGGATCCACGTCAAAAACCGCGTCAAAAGCAAAAGCAACGGCAACGGCAACGGCAACGGCAACGGCAACTGTCGCTGCGCGGAAACAAACGATGCCGCACAGCCTATCTGCATGCTTAGCGCACCATGCCCCCCATCGGCGTGCCGATATTCGGCGGCGGCGCATTCCCTTCAGGCATGACATTGATCTGCTGCTGTTGCATTGCATCCGCAGGTTGTTGCTGCGGCTGCATCTGCGGCGGCGGCTGCATCTGCGGCTGCATGCCAGGCGGCGGCGGCACCGCCCGCGTCACCGGCGGACGGTTACCAGTATCCACGCTGACACCCTTTGCATCGTCCGGCAACTCCACCCGCTTGATCACGCCATTTTCCTGCAGCAGCACATAGCGCGGATGCACTTCCTTGACGATCACGCCGGGCTGGATCTCGCGGTTGGCGCGGATCGCCTCGGCCGGCTTGCCGTCGGCGGCCAGGATGGCGATGCTTTCGCCGGTCGTGCCGGACGATACCACGCCGCGCAACTGGTAGTTGGTGGCCACCGCCACCGCGTTCTGGCGACCGCCGAACAGCACCACCGCAGCGCGCGGGTCGGGCGGCGCCTGGACCGTGGGCGGCGGCGCGGCAACGGCGCGCACCGGCGGCTTGTACAGCTGCATGCCCCAGTAGGTGGCAGACACGCACAGCGCGATGAACAGGACGAAACTGACGAGCAGCGGCCAGCGTTTCATAAAACTTCCTCGAGGTCCGGCGGCATCGTCAGCGCACCAGCTGGTTGATTTCAATAATCGGCATCAGCACCGCCAGCACGATCAGCAGCACCACCACGCCCATGGCCAGGATCAGCGCCGGCTCCAGCAGGCCGGCGATGGTCAGCGCGCGCCGTTCCAGGTCCTGTTCCTGCGCATTGGCGGCGCGGTCCAGCATGGCCGGCAACTCGCCGGTGACTTCGCCGGCGCGAATCATGTGGATCAGCATCGGCGGAAAATGCTTGTGCGCCGACAGCGCCCGCGCTAGGCCCACGCCCTCGCGCACGCTGGCGGCGGCTTCCTCCACCTGCGCACGCATCGCCACGTTGGACAAGGTGTCGCGGCTGGTCTGCAGCGCCCGCAGGATGGGCACGCCGGAACCGGTGGTAATGGCCAGCGTGCTGGCGAAGCGCGCGGTGTTCAGGCTGCGCTCGAACTTGCCGTACAGCGGGGCGGTCAGCAGCCAGCGGTGCCAGCGGAGCTTGACGTCGGGGTTCTTCAGCGCGGTGCGCCAGGCCCAGAACAAAGCCACCACCACGGCCGCCACGATCAGCCCGTAGTTGCGCACGAAGTCCGAGATGGCCAGCATGATGACGGTCAGCAGCGGCAGCTTCTGCTTGGTGTTGGCGAACACCGAGACGATTTGCGGCACCACGTAGGTTAGCAGGAAGATCACGATCGCGAACGCGACCACGGTGACGATGGCCGGGTAGGTAAAGGCCAGCCGGACTTTCTGCACCAGCGAATTGCGGCGCTCGATGTAGTCGGCCAGCCGCGACAGCACGCGCGAGAGCTGGCCGATCTGCTCGCCGGACGCCACCAGCGCCCGGTAGATGTCGGCAAAGTCGCGCGGGTGCTGGGCCAGTGCGTCCGACAGCGACGCGCCGGCCATGATCTCGGAGCGGATGGAGGCGATCAGGTCGCGCACATAGCTGCGTTCGGCCTGCTCCAGCAGCGCGGTGAACGCCTGTTCCAGCGGCAGGCTGGCTTCCAGCAGGCTGGCCAGCTGCCGGGTGAACAGCGACAGTTCCACCGTGGACAGGCGGTCGCCAAAGCCGCGGCGCCGGGTCTCGCCGCTGGCGTCGAGCTGGGAGGCGATGGCGTCGACGGCGATCGGCACCAGCCCCTGGGTGCGCAGGTCGGAACGGGCAGCGCGGGCGCTGTCGGCGTTGACCACGCCCTTGCGGGTGGCGCCGAGGCTGTCCACGGCTTCATAGCGGAATGCGGGCACGGTATCTCTCGTTGTTCTCGTCAGTCCTTGGCCACGCGCAGCAGCTCGGCCTGCGTCGTGGTGCCGTCTGCCAGCCAGCGCTCGCCGTCTTCGCGCATGGTGCGCATGCCGTCGTGCTGGGCGGTGACCCGGATCGCTGCTTCCGACGCGCGGTCATGGATCTGGGCGCGGATCTGGTCGGTGGTCTGCAGCAATTCGTAGATGCCGACCCGGCCCTGGTAGCCGGTCATGCCGCACTTGTCGCAGCCGACCGCATGCCACAGCTGGCCGTCATGGCGGCGGCAGTGGACGCACAGCTTCCTGACCAGCCGCTGCGCGACCACGCCAAGCAGCGAGGACGACAGCAGGAACGGTTCGATGCCCATGTCCAGCAGGCGGGTGACGGCGGCGGCGGAATCGTTGGTATGCAGCGTCGCCAGCACCAGATGGCCGGTCAGCGAAGCCTGCACCGCGATCTGCGCGGTTTCCAGGTCGCGGATCTCGCCGATCATGATGACGTCCGGGTCCTGCCGCAGGATGGCACGCAGCGCCTTGGCGAAGGTCATCTCGATACGGGCATTGACCTGGGTCTGGCCGACGCCGGCCAGCTCGTATTCGATCGGGTCTTCCACGGTCAGGATGTTGGTGCTGGCCGCATTGAGCCGCGACAGCGCGGCGTACAGCGTGGTGGTCTTGCCCGAACCGGTCGGGCCGGTCACCAGCACGATGCCATGCGGCTGCGCGATCAGGTGGTCGAATTCCTGCAGCGTGGCGTTGTCCATGCCGAGGTGCTGTAAATCCAGCCGGCCCGCTTCCTTGTCCAGCAAACGCAGTACGGCCCGTTCGCCATGGCCGGTGGGCAATGTCGAGACGCGCACGTCGACCGGCTTGCCGCCGACCCGCAGCGTGATGCGGCCGTCCTGGGGCAAGCGCTTCTCGGCGATGTCGAGCTGGGCCATGATCTTGATGCGCGAAATCAGCGACGCGTGGATCGCCTTCCTGGGCCGCACGATGTCGCGCAGCGCGCCGTCGATGCGGAATCGCACCACCGAGATCTGCTCGAACGGCTCGATGTGGATGTCGGACGCGCCTTCGCGCAGCGACTGCGTCAAGAGCGCGTTGATCATGCGGATGACAGGCGCGTCGTCGGCCGATTCCAGCAGGTCCTCGATCGCCGGCATGTCCTGCAGCATCTTGGCCAGGTCGAGGTCGGACTCGTATTCGTCGACCACCTGGGCGGCGTCGTTGCCAGAGCCGGCATAGGCGCGGGCGATGGCGGCGTCCAGCGACTCGCGGTCCATGCGCTTGAGCCGCACGCGGCCGAAACGGCGGCTGACTTCGGCGATCGCGCGCGGGGCGGTGGCGTCCGACACCCAGACCTCGACGCCGGTGTCGGGCGTGGCGCCGCGGTGCGCAAGCACCGCGTGGTCGCGGGCGAAGGCATACGGTAACAGTCGGGATTCCATGGGTTTTTCTCCTTGCCGCCGCTTACTGCGTCGTCATGCCCGGCGCGGCGGGTTGCGGCGGCATCTGCTGCGGGATTGCCGGCGGGATGGGCTGCAGCGATTGCGGTTGGGGCGGCGGCATCTGTTGCAGCGGCATCTGTTGCAGCGGCATCTGTTGCGGCACCTGCTGCAGCGGGTTGCGCGGCGGTATGCCGTTGGCGCCGGGCGGCAGGTTGAGCAGGTCGCCGTCGACCAGGCGGCCGTTTTCCATCGCCGGCACGGTCGGCGTGCCGAGTTCAGGCAGCACGATGCTCGGTTGCGGACGGCCCTGTACCTGCTGGCCACGGATATAGTCGTAGCGGTCGGCGGCGACATTCATGTTCTGGTCGGCGCTGCGCACCAGGGTCGGCCGCAGGAACACCATCAGGTTGGTCTTCTCGCGGTTCGTGGTCTGGTACTTGAACAGGTTGCCGATGACCGGGATGTCGCCCAGGCCCGGCACTTTTTCCGTGCCGTTGCCGCTGCGGTCGTCGATCAGGCCGCCCAGTACGATGATTTCGCCATTGTCGACCAGCACATTGGTCTGGATCGCGCGCTTGGTGGTGATCAGGCCGGACACATTGTTCTTGGTCTCGTCGATGGCCGAGGTTTCCTGGTAGATCGCCATTTTCACCGTGCCGCCCTCGGACACCTGCGGCTTGACCACCAGCGACAGGCCGATGTCCTTGCGCTCCACGGTCTGGAACGGGTTGACGCCGGCGGCGCCGCCGGAGGCCTGCGTGGTGTACTGGCCGGTCACGAACGGCACGTTCTGGCCGACGATGATGCGGGCTTCCTCGTTGTCCAGCGTGATCAGGTTGGGCATCGACAGGATGTTGGCGTTGCCGTCGGTTTCCAGCGCCCGGGCAATCGCGCCCAGCGTCAGCCGGCCGGCGATCTGCCGGAAAATGCCGGCGTTCAGGCCGTTGCCCGGCGCCTGCAGCGCCGTCGCCGTGGTGCTGCCGCTGGCCGCCGCCCCCAGTTGTGCGGCAGCCTGCGTGATCAGGTTGTTGCCGCCGCTGCTGAAACCGGTAATGGTGCCGACCCGGTAATTGCTGTTGCTGTCACCCGAAATGCCGGCCCACTGGATGCCGAACTCGGCTGCCCGCCTGGCGCTGACCTCGACGATCAGCGACTCGATGTAGACCTGGGCGCGGCGGGCGTCGAGCTGGTCGATGACGCCGCGCAGGTTGCGGTAGACCGCCTCGCTGGCCGTAATGATCAGCGAATTGGTCGCCGGGTCGGCCTGGATGAAGCCGCCCGGGCCGCCGGTCGGCAGCGGTCCCTGCGACGACTGGTTCTGCGACGACTGGCCGAGGCTGCCCTGGCCCAGTCCGACCTGGCTGCCGCCCAGGCCGCCCTGGTTGTTCTGGCCGAAGGCGCCGCCGGCCGCACTGGTATTGAGCGCCGGGTTGGACGGCGTGCTGTTGCCGCTGCTGCCACCCTGCAGGCCGGACGCCGACGGGTCGGACGCCACCACCGCGCGCAGCGTCTGCGCCAGCTTCACCGCCTCGGCATTTTTCAGGTAGATCACGTGCACATTGCCCGGCATGGCGGTCGGCTGGTCGAGCTTGTCGACCAGCGAGCGCGCCAGCCGCGCACGGGCTTCGGACGGCGCCCGGATGATGACCGAATTGGTGCGGCTGTCGGCCAGCAAACTGGTGCGTCCGCTGTCCGCCCCACCCTGGGCGCCAGCCTGGCCGCTTTCCAGCAGCCGGTTGACCATGGTGGCGACATCACCGGCGATGGCATGCCGGATCGGCAGCACGTCGAGGTCGGCCGCGGCCGGTGTGTCCAGCGAGGCAATGATGCGGCCCAGGCGGCGCAGGTTGTCGGCATAGTCGGTGATGACCAGGCTGTTGGTGCCGGGATTGGCGTTGATCGTGTTGTTGGGGGAGATCAGCGGGCGCAGCACCGGCACCATGTTCACCGCCGATTCGTAGTTGAGGCGGAACACCTGCGTCGCGATCTGGTCGCCGCGCACCGTGCCGCCGTCCCGGCCGCGGCCGGGCGTAGTCTGGATCGGCCCGGCCTGCAGCTTGGCGTCGGCCTCCGGCACCACCTTGGTAAAGGCGCCGCTGGCGACCACGGTATAGCCCTGCAGCCGCAAAGCCGAACTCAGCAGGTCCATGGCCTGGGCCTTGGTGACCGGTTTTTCCGAGATCAGGCTGATGGTGCCCTTGACCCGCGGGTCGATCAGGAAGCTGGTGCCGGTGTAATGGCCGACAGCCTTGACCACCGACTCGATGTCGGCGCCGACGAAATTGAGCACCGCCTCGTTGCGGGCCGGGTCCTGGGCCTGTACCGGCGCCATGCCGGCGAGCATGCACAGCACGAGGGTGGCGGCGCCGATGCGGCGACGGGTTGCCGGATGCGGCAGGCAAGATGCCAGTGATGGGATGTTTTTCATTTGAATTCGAGTGAGATGTAGTCCTTGCCGCCTTCGGAACGCCGTTGTCCCATCAGATTGAGCAGATTGGCAAGCCGCTGTTCCTGGCCGGCTTCCGCTTCCGCCCTGCCTGAAAACTGCAGCCTGCCGCGGTCGAGGCGGCCGGAGCCGGTGAGCAGCAGCGGGCCGCGGGTCGAGGCCAGTTGCATTTGCGCCTGCTGGCCACGCCAGTCGAGCGTGACCTTGTACGCGCCCAGCGGCCTGATCGGCGACAGCCGGGAGGCAATATCGTCAAGCAGCAGCTGCATGGTGCCGGTCATCGCAGCCTGCTGGCCCTGCCGCGCAATCTGCAACTGCTGCCAGGACAGCGTCATGCGGCCGGAAGGCTGCAGGGTATTGAGCGGCGCGCCGAGCGCGACGAGCCGTTCGGCCGGCACCGTGATCGCCGCCGGACTGACAGTCCAGGCGCTCCAGCTGCCAGTCACGCGCACCGGCTGCGACAGCGCCTGCGCATTGGCCAGCTCGGCATCGACCCGGCCGAACAGCGCCAGCGGCGATACGTGCCAGCTGAAGCGTCCCGGCAGCAGCGGCGCCACCGCCACGCCGTTGCCCGGCGCACCGCCCAGGAAGGCCGAACCGTTCCACAACGTGCCCTGGGCGTCGCCCAGTGAAAACCGGCCGCCGGTCTGCTTTTCCAGCACGGCCGACATCCACGACGCCGGCAGGAACGCCAATATCGTTAGCAAAACAGCCACTATTGCTGAAAACAACCATAGCACGACCCTTAGCAATTGTTTGCCTTTTTATGCGATCTTTGATCCACGCTGTTACCCGCCCTATTCCAGCCCACGTTATTGCGCCCTCTGCTGGCGCAGGACCAGGCTGGCATTGACGATATCCGGCGTCTGCTGTGCGCTCACCGTAGCCTCGCTGACCGCCAGCTGGAAGCCGGCGCGCAGTTCATTGAGCCATTCGGTCAGGCTGCTGAACGAAGCGTTCGTCAGCTGCAGCCGGACGATCTCGCCGCTGACCGAGACGCTTTCGGCCTTCAGCCCGCGCCGCTGCAGCGATGCGTCCAGCCCTTCCCGGGTCAGCGGCACCGCTGCCGCGCCAGCGGCGTCGCCCTGCGGCAGCGTGACCGCTTCCCGCGTCAGCGCCTGCAGCTGTGCAACCTGTTGCCGCAGCTCGGGCAGGCTGCGGTTGTAGCGCTCGATGCCGGTCTGCGCCGGCGACACCAGCAGCAGGTACACCAGCGCCGCCAGGATCGCGCCCATGCCGGCCAGCAGCATGCGCTGCTCGCGCAGGTTGCGTTCGGCCCAGTACCTGGACGATGCCTGCACGACGGTGGCCATGCCAGTTTTCAGACTCATGCGAATTGCCTCGATTTACGTTTCATTTGCCGGCCTTGACCTGCCATATCACGACGCCTGCCTGCTCCGGGGCCGCGCTCAGGGCCAGGTTGCGCCGGGCGAGCGCAGCGCTGACCGCGTCGAACGGCGCCTGCGCCTCGGGTTTCAGGCGTACTACCAGCGTGCGCTCCCGGTATTCCATGCCTGCCAGCGTAGGCTGCAGGCCGTTGGGGCCGCGCGGGACAGCGGCGGCCCAGGCTTCGCCGAAGGCGGCGGCCAGTGCATTGAAGTCGTCCGGCGCGCCCTGGCCGGCATTGCGGCGGCCGGCCGTGACTTTCTGCCTGGCCTGGGCCAGCGGGTCGACGATCACGGTTTCATTCGGGAAAGCGGACTTGTAGATCTGCGTCATCGAGGCGCGCAGCCCGTCGTTTTCACGTTTCAGGCGCATCCATTCGACATTCAGCGGCACCACATTCACCAGCAACAGCAACAGCGCCAGGACGATGGCCGGACGCCATGGCTTCCAGTTCAATCGCGGCCGGGCCGACGCGCCCAGTCCCAGCGCCAGGTCGACGCCGGCGCTCGCCGCGCCGCTGATCCACTGCTGCCAGCTGTCGGCCTGCACCGTCAGCTGCTCGGCGGCGCCCAGCGCGTCCGCGGCCTGCATGAAGGCCGGCACCCGGTCGGAAGGCACCCGCAGCAGCACCGGCCTGCCGCCAGCCATGGCCAGCACCGCATCCACCGCTTCGGTAGCCGCGCGCGATGGATGTTCCGGCAGGATCGCCAGCCCCATGCCCTCCTGCGCCCCCAGGCGCAAGGTCACCTCGCTGCCGCCGTCGTCCTCGAACACCACTGCCTCGACCTGCGCGGCATGAGCGGGCACGCACATCTGCGCCGGCAGCGCGGCAATGCGCGCCATGCCGGAACCGAGCACCGTGCGCACCAGCAGCTCCAGCCACGCCCGCTGCACCACGGCGACGGTGCGCAGGCCGTCTTCCAGGCCGCCGCCGATGACGATGCATTCGGCCGGGTCGGTAATGAGCTGGTCTTCCACCAGGTTGGGCAGCGCCGCCCGCTGCCGTGCCGCCGACATGGGCGGCAGATGTACCCGCAGCATGGTCACGTCGCTGGCCGCGACCAGCAGCACCACCCGCTGCGCCCTCGCCACCAGCGCCGACGCCTGCGGCAGCGACGTGATGCCTTCCTGTTCCAGCATGCCGGCGCCCGACGCCAGCGCATACGGACAGGCCGGCGCTTCCTGCGCGCTGCCGTCGAAGGCTGCCTTCGAGGGCAGGCGTAAATACAGTGTGCTCAAGGACGTCCCTCTAGTTTTCGCGTGTCCAGATGACCTGGGTCTTGGGCTGGGTGCCACCGGTCCGGTAGATCAGTGCCTGTATCTGCAGCGCTGCCCGGTCCAGCTTCACCCTGCCATTTACCAAAAAATAATTTGACCTGAAGTCGAAGTTGCCCGCTTTAGTCGTTTTTACCCGTTCCAGGCGGGTATCGTTTTCGCGGAGGCTGGCGGTCGTCCGTGCCGCGACGATGTATGCCGCCTCGGATGAAGCATCATCCACCAGGACTGCCGTCAGCACCTCGACCGGCGCCGTATTGATATTGATATTGACCTTACCACCGGATTGCGGCAGGAAGATTACCAGATTGCGCAACTTCTCCACCGCTTCCGGCGTGAAGCCAGGCACGGCCAGCAGGTCCTCGACCTGCGTCATGGGCAGCATCGGCGGGCCGGAGGGAACGACGGCCGCCGGCGCCGGCGCCGGCACCTGCCCGGCGCCAATGGGCGGGACCTGGGCCAGTGGCAGGCCGGTCGTCGGGTCTATCGTCTGGGCCGGCGGATTGACCGGACTGGTCGCCAGATTCAGCCTGGCGTTGCTTGCGGCAACCATTACCGCCGCGTCCTGCGCCAGGGAAGGATTGAGCCGCAGGTTGCCCAGCAGCCTGGCGAAGACTTCGACTTCCTTTTTCACCGGCACGCCGTTGGCGGCGAGGTTGTTGAGGTTGAGCAGTGACTGCGCATCCACGATCTGGCCGGACAGCGTGGCGTCGCCGGCCTCGGTGTCCGCGCGGTTGTTTTCCACGTACTGGTCGAGCCGGGTTTCCTGCAGCGGCACCGCCCACGGCTGGTCGAGGGTATCGTACTGCGGCGACAGCCGGGCGTTTTCCCGCAGGATCAGCTGCGCCCAGTCCAGCGCGCCGCGCAGTATCCACTGCTTCTGCAGCTGCAGGCGCTGGTTCTCGATCGAGCGCACCTGCACCTGCTGCTGCCAGAACAGGCTGGCGACGATGGTGACAGCCAGCGTGGTCAGCAGCAGCGCAGTCACCACCGCGACCCCGTGCTGGCGCGTGCGGTTTGCAAACTTAGCGCACATTTGGCACCACCTGGGTCAGCTTGATGATGCGCCGCTCCGGATTGCTGGCGTCCACCACGCCGACCTCGACCCGGCGGAAGGCCGGGTTGGGCGTGGCGAACACACTTTCCTGGCACACCAGCGCCAGGTCGCCCTGCGGGCAGTCGAAGTTACGGTTGCCGAGCTGCGGCCATTCGCCGGCGATGCGGATCTGCGACAGCCGGTTTTCCGCCGACCAGGTCGCCATCAGCGACGCCCGCAGGTCGGTGCTGTTCTGGGTCAGGCTGCCGACCGCACGCAGGCTCGCGCCCAGCGCGGTGCCGACGATGGCCAGCGCCACCAGTACTTCGAGCAAGGTAAAGCCGGCGCCGCGCCGCAGCGGCGAAGCATGCCTGCCTGGCTGGCGCGGCGTCATGTCATTCCACCGTGAAGTGGCCGATGCCGTCGGCGCGGATGGCGACGCTGGCATCGGCGATGCCCATCGTCAGCACGAAAGGCTGCTGCACCGGCTCGCGGCCGAACAAAATACGTAGCGGCGTGGCATCGCCCGGCGGCACCGGATAGACCGACAGCATGACCGGGCTGCGCTGGAACTGGCGCGGCCGCAGCAGGTCGTCGGCCGGCAGCGGCTGCCAGGTTCTTTCCTCGCGCTGCAGGAATCGGTAGCCGTCGGCGTCGACTTCGAAGGCAATGGCGCGGTCGCGGACGATGGCCTCGTCGCGCGCCAGCTGCAGCAGCAGGGCGATGCGCTGCGCTTCATTCTGCAGCGCCTGCCGCGGGCTGGGCATCGCATTGAACGACACGATGCCCAGCGTGATGCCGGCAATGACCAGCACGACCAGCAGTTCCAGCAAGGTGAAGCCGGCATGCCTGCCATGCCGAACAGGATGGCGCTGGCAGGTCAGAGGTCCCACGATCCGATGTCGGCATCATTGCCGGCGCCGCCGGGCTGGCCATCGGCCCCCAGCGAAAAGATGTCCACTTCGCCATGCAGGCCGGGGGCCAGGTACTGGTACGGATTGCCCCACGGGTCCTTGGGCAGCTTGTCGATATAGCCGCCCTGCTTCCAGCCGTTGGAGGCCGGGCCGGATGTCGGCTTGGTGATCAGCGCCTGCAGGCCCTGCTCGGTGGTCGGATAACGCTGGTTGTCCAGCCGGTACAGCTTGAGCGACTGCATCAGCGTGGAGATGTCCTGGCGCGCCGCCATGATGCGGGCATCGTCGGTGCGGCCCATCAGCTTGGGCACGACGAGCGCGGCGAGGATGCCCATGATGACAACCACCACCATGATTTCGATCAGGGTAAAACCACGCGCCAATGCGCGCCGGGGTACAGAAGCAGAAGACTTGAACATGGATTCGAATAACAGCGAGGAAGGAACTGAAGTATAAGGCCAAAGGCCTGTGGTTCCAGGTTGGAAAAAGAAAGGTTGACGTCGCTTGATTACTGCAGTCAACTTCTCTGACAGAAATAATAGTCGCAAAGTGCCCCAATTAGTTCAAAACGCCTCGATCATGCGCAATGCGGGCTGCTCCCGCAGCGCTAGGCTATGGTTTTTGCGCTGCGAGAACGTTTATGTCCCTGCCCCATGCCAACTCTGGCGACTTGATCAACATTGCGCCCCTGGGCGACAAATTCGAAGGCGCCGTGTCGCAGGCCTTCCTGAAAACCGACCATCTCGAACTGATGCGGCTGGTGCTGCCTGCCGGCAAATCGATGCCCGAGCACTGGGTCGAAGGCGAAGTCACGCTGCAATGCCTGGAAGGCGCGTTCGACCTCGAAGCCCATGGCAAGAGCCAGGTGGTGCGTGCCGGCGAGATGGTCTACCTTGGCCCCAGGGTGCCGCATGCGCTGCGCGCGCAGGAAAACACGTCGGTGCTGATGACGGTATTGCTGAACCAGCCCGGTTGAACCTCGAAACCGTCCGTGTGGTGTAATAAGCGCAGCGCATTACACCACTAAAGCAGTTTCATGCTGACCTACCCAGCCGGCCCGTAAGCGATATTGCTTGTTACGCGCAGCGACAGTTGCCGTTGCCCTTGACGGTCCGCGCAGCGACAGTTGCCGTTGCCGTTGCCGTTGCTTTTGACGCTGCTTTTGACGTGGATCCCCGTTAGACGGCGACGCGTCGGCAGGGACTGAAACGGATAAAGAAGCGTCGGCTGTCTGAGCGCAGCGAGTTTCCGA
>CAUQYP010000133.1:0-11694 GCA_963522035.1 uncultured Noviherbaspirillum sp.
CCTGGCGACGCGTCGCCGTCTAACGGGGATCCACGTCAAAAGCAGCGTCAAAAGCCACGTCAAAAGCAAAAGCAAAAGCAACTGTCGCTGCGCGGGCAACTGCAAATTCACAATCCCGCCATAGGCGAACAGAGGAAAAGACCCGCAGGCTTCGCAGCCACGAATCAGCCTCGCCGCGCCAGCGCAGCCCCCACCATCACCAGCACCGGCCCGCTGCAGCTCGCCAGCCCGTGCTCCAGTTCATCCAGCCGCAAGCGCAGCACCTGCTCGTTCGCCAGGCTGCAGTTCTCCACCACCACCACCGGCGTATCGCCCCGCTGGCCGCGCTCCAGCAGCTTCCTGGCCGTCACCATCGCTTCGCGCCCACCCATGTACTGGACCAGCGTGTCGCAGTCGGGCAATGTCACTTGGTCGGGTTCGCCCGGGGCGGTGGCGGAGGTGAAGAGGGCAACGCTGCGGGCGATGCCGCGGCGCGTGAGGGGCTGGCGGGCGGACGCGGCGGCGGCCAGCGCGGCGGTGATGCCGGGGACGATCTCGTAGGGGATGCCGGCCTGCTCCAGCGCCCGCAATTCCTCGTCGGCGCGGCCGAACAGCATCGGGTCGCCGCCTTTCAGCCGTACGACCAGCCGGTGCCGCCTGGCGGCATCCACCAGCAGTTCATTGATGCGTGCCTGCGCGGTGGAACGCTGGCCGGAACGCTTGCCGACTGCGATCAGCTCGGCCTGCGGGCAGAGCGCCAGCAGGTCGGGAGTGACCAGCGCGTCATGCAGCACGGCGTCGGACGCGGCCAGCAGCCGCGCGCCGCGCACCGTGATCAGGTCGGCGGCGCCGGGGCCGGCGCCGACCAGGTAGACCTTGCCGGGGAACTGCTCACCCGCCATCGGCTCAGCCAGCCTGCGGCAGCCGTATCATGCCGGCGGCCACGGTCTGGTGCGTGACTTCGTCGATCAGGATGAACGCGCCGGTCGCGCGAACCCGGTCGTAGGCATCGGCCGCCAGCGGCTGCTGCACGTTCAGCGTGACCCGTGCGATGCCGTTCAGGCCGAGCGACTCGGCTGGGCGCCGCTCCTGGGTGTTAATGTCCAGCAGGCTGTCGAGCTTCGTCACGCGCGCCGCGACCTGGCGGGTCGTGTGCTTGAGCCAATACTTGCGGCGCAGGTCCAGCGGCTCTTCGGACAGCCAGCACAGGTCGGCTTCCACTGTCTTCAGCAGCGTGGCCGGCTGGTCGGCGGAGACCAGCATGTCGCCGCGCGAGATGTCGAGGTACTCGTTGAGCAGCAGGGTCACCGACTGGCCGACGATGGCGCTTTGCAGGGAGCCGTCAAGCGTCACGATCTCCTTCACCGTCGCCGACTGGCCGCCTGGCTGCACGGTAAGCCGGTCGCCGACACTGACCTTGCCGGCCTCGATGCGGCCCATGTAGCCGCGGAAGTCGTTGGCCTGGTGGCCGTCGTGGCGCGCCACCAGCTGTACCGGGAAACGCAGCGGGTCGTCGTGCGACTCGTCGTACACGGTCAGCGATTCCAGCAGCTCGATCAGGGTCGGGCCCTGGTACCACGCCAGCTTGTCGCTCTTCTTCACCACGTTGTCGCCGGCCAGCGCCGACAGCGGAATCGGCCGGATATCCTTCAGCCCGAGCTGCTGTGCAAATGCCTGGTAGGCGCCGACGATGCGGTCGTACACGGCCTGGTCGTAGTCGACCAGGTCCATCTTGTTGACCGCCACCACCACGTGCTCGATCTGCAGCAGGTGGGCGATGGTGGAATGGCGCTTGGTCTGGATCAGCAGGTCCACGCTGCCGTCGTCGCCCAGCTTCACCTTGGACACGTCGATCAAAATGATGACGGCGTCGGCGGTCGATGCGCCGGTGACCATGTTGCGGGTGTACTGCTCGTGCCCCGGGGTGTCGGCGATGATGAACTTGCGCTTGGGCGTGGCGAAGTAGCGGTAGGCGACGTCGATGGTGATGCCCTGTTCGCGCTCGGCTTCCAGGCCGTCGGTCAGCAGCGACAGGTCGATGGTGTCGCCGACCGTGCGCTTGTGGCGGGCGCGGGACATCGCGTCGAGCTGGTCGGCGAAGATGCCCTTGCTGTCGAACAGCAGGCGGCCGATCAGCGTGCTCTTGCCATCGTCGACCGAGCCGGCGGTAATGAAGCGCAGCAGGCCGCGTTCGGTTTTATCGGCGGCGGCCGTTGCCGCCTGGGTTGCCAGGGCGTTCATCAGAAATATCCTTCCTTCTTGCGTTTTTCCATCGAGGCTTCCGAGGTCTGGTCGTCCATCCTGGTCGCGCCGCGCTCGGTGATCTGGGTCACCGCGGTCTCGGCGATGATGGCGTCCACCGTGGCAGCGTCCGACGACACCGGGCAGGTGCAGGAGATGTCGCCGACGGTACGGAAGCGCACGGTCTGCGTTTCAACCTGCTCGCCTTCGCGCGGCGGCGTCAGGTCGGTCAGCGGCACCAGCAGGCCGTTGCGCGGGATGACCTGGCGCTCGTGCGCAAAGTAGATGCTCGGCAGCTCCAGCTTCTCGCGGGCGATGTACTGCCAGACGTCGAGCTCGGTCCAGTTCGAGATCGGGAACACCCGCATGTTCTCGCCGGGATGGACGCGGGTGTTATACAGGTCCCACAGTTCGGGCCGCTGCGCCTTCGGGTTCCACTGGCCGAACTCGTCGCGGAAGGAAAAGATGCGCTCCTTGGCGCGGGCCTTTTCCTCGTCGCGGCGGGCGCCGCCGATGCAGGCGTCGAACTTGTGCTCGGCGATGGTTTCCAGCAGCGTCACCGCCTGCGCCGCATTGCGCGAGTCGGTCTTCGGGTTGCGCAGGCGCACGGTGCCGCGCCGGATCGAGTCTTCCACCGAGCCGACGATCAGGCGTTCGCCGAGTTCGGCCACGCGCTTGTCGCGGAAGGCAATCACTTCCTCGAAGTTGTGGCCGGTGTCGATATGCACCAGCGGGAACGGGAAGCGGCCGGGACGGAACGCCTTTTCGGCCAGGCGCAGCATGACCACCGAGTCCTTGCCGCCCGAGAACAGCAGCGCCGGGTTGCTGCACTCGGCGGCGACCTCGCGCATGATGTGGATGGCCTCGGACTCAAGCCAGTCCAGGTGGCGGTTGGCTGCCGAGGCGGTCAGGAATTGTTCGACTGCTGTGTTCATGATGATTACCGATCTGGCTTATGCAATTTGTTTGATGCGGATGAGCTTGCCGTCGACCACGTGCAGGCCGCACTCTTTCGACTCCGGGTTTTCCCACCACCAGCGCCCGGCGCGCACGTCTTCGCCAGGTTGTATCGCCCGCGTGCACGGCTCGCAGCCTATCGACGGATAGCCGCGGTCATGCAGCGGGTTGTAAGGCACGTTATTGCTGCGGATGTAATGCCAGACGTCTTCTTCCGACCAGTCCGCCAGCGGGTTGAACTTGGCCATGCCGTGCGCAGCGTCGTCTTCCTGCACGGCGAGTTCGGTGCGGGTCGCCGACTGTGCACGGCGCTGGCCGGTGATCCATGCGCGCTGGCCCGCCAGCGCCCGGTTCAGCGGGTCGACCTTGCGGATGCGGCAGCATTCCTTGCGCATGTCGACGCTGTCGTAGAACGCGTTCAGGCCGTTCTGCTGCACATAGGCGTCGACCGCCGCCGGGTCGGGCCGGTAGGCCTCGACGTTGTAGCCATAGGTTGCATGGATGCGGTCCAGCATGCCCAGGGTTTCCTGGTGCAGCCGGCCGGTCTCCAGCGTGAAGATGCGGATCGGCAGCTTCGCGCGCAGGATCAGGTCGGTCAGCACCATGTCTTCCGCCGCCAGGCTGGAGGCGAACACCGCGGGCGTAAAGTCGGACGCGATGCGTTCCAGGGTCGCACCGGTGGCCGCGACCAGGCTGTCGTAGTCGGCGGAAATCATTTCGTGGCAGCCTCCACCTCGGCCGTGCGCTGCACGCGCCTGAACAACGGCGCCTTCTGGTCCCACGAGGCCTGGTAGGCTTCGGAAAAATCGGTCAGGCCCTTCAGCGCGTCCTCGATGCTGCGGTCCGGCCGGGTGGCGAAGGCATTGAAGCCGACCCGCTGCATGTAGAACAGCTGGTCGCGCAGCACGTCGCCGATGGCGCGCAGCTCGCCCTGGTAGCCGAGGCGGGCGCGCAGGTTGTACGCAGTCGAATACCCGCGGCCGTCGCCGAACTTCGGGAAGTCGACGGCGACCAGCGGCAGCGACGCCAGGTCGTCCTTCAGCGCTTCCGGGCGCTCGTCGCTGGCGAGCCAGACGGCGACATTCCCGCGTGCCTTCAGGCTGTCCCGGCGCGCCTGCCATACCGCCAGCGGCACGATGACGCGGCCTTCCGGAATAGCCACGCCTTCAGCGGTCTCGCCCTCGGCCAGGTGCAGTACCTGCCAGTCGTCCGCGACGATGGCGCGGTCCTTGATGATGTCACGCATATGCATCTTCTCCTGCGTTGTTGCGCGCCTTGATCGGGGTCGCGTACACATGTTCCTTGAAGGGCGCGACGCCGACGCGGCGCACGGTGTCGATAAAGCGCTCGTCCTCGGTCCGGTCGCGCACGTAGACTTCAAGCAGGCGCTCGATCACGGTCGGCATCTGGTGCGCCGAGAACGACGGCCCGATGATCTTCCCGATCGAACTTTCATTGCCCTGGGCGCCGCCGAGCGACACCTGGTACCACTCGGCGCCGTCCTTGTCGACGCCCAGGATGCCGATGTTGCCGACATGGTGGTGGCCGCAGGCATTGATGCAGCCCGAGATGTTGAGCTCGATGTCGCCGATGTCATGCTGGAAGTCGAGGTTGTCGAAACGCTCGGCGATGGCTTCGGCGATCGGGATCGACTTGGCATTGGCCAGCGAGCAGAAGTCGCCGCCGGGGCAGCAGATGATGTCGGTCAGCAGGCCGATGTTCGGCGTCGCCAGCCCCTGCGCCTTCGCTTCCTGCCACAGCGCGAACAGCTCGCCCTGCTTCACGTCGGCCAGCACCAGGTTCTGCTCATGGGTCACGCGCAGTTCGCCGAAGCTGTAGCGTTCGGCCAGGCCGGCCACGAAGTCCATCTGGTCGGCGGTAATGTCGCCGGGCGGCACGCCGGTCTTCTTCAGCGACAGCAGCACGATCGCATAGCCCGGCACGCGGTGCGGCTTGACGTTGCGGTTGATCCAGCTGGCGAAGGCCTTGTTCTCTTCCTGCTGCGCTGCCAGCGCGGCACCGCCGTCTTCCAGCGTCTCGTAGGCGGGCGGCGCGAAGTAGGCGGCCACGCGGTTGAACTCTTCCTCGGTCAGCGTGCTCGGGCCGTCCTTGATGTCGTTCCATTCGGCTTCGACCTGGCGCGCGAAGTCTTCGGCGCCGATGGCTTTCACCAGGATCTTGATGCGCGCCTTGTAGATGTTGTCGCGCCGGCCGTACTGGTTGTAGACCCGCATGATCGCTTCGGTATAGGTCAGCAGGTGCTCGCGCGGCAGGAACTCGCGGATCACGCTGCCGAGTATCGGCGTACGGCCCATGCCGCCGCCGACCATCACGCGGAAGCCGACTTCGCCCTGTTCGTTCTGCAGTACGGTGAAGGCCAGGTCATGCACGGCGGTGGCCGCGCGGTCTTCCACCGAGCCGTTGAAGGCGATCTTGAACTTGCGCGGCAGGTAGGCGAACTCGGGGTGGAAGGTGCTCCACTGGCGCATGATTTCCGCATACGGCCGGGGGTCGACGATCTCGTCGGCGGCGACGCCGCAGAACTCGTCGGTGGTGATGTTGCGGATGCAGTTGCCCGAGGTCTGGATCGCGTGCATCTCGACCGACGCCAGCTTTTCCAGGATTTCCGGGGTTTCTTCCAGCGTGATCCAGTTGTACTGGATGTTCTGGCGCGTGGTCATGTGGCCGTAGCCGCGGTCGTGCTTGCGCGCGATCTCGCCGAACATGCGCATCTGCGGCGCGCTCAGCAGGCCATAGGGCACGGCCACGCGCAGCATGTACGCGTGGCGCTGCAGGTAGAGGCCGTTCTGCAGCCGCAGCGGACGGAACTCGTCCTCGGCCAGCTCGCCCGACAGGCGGCGGCGCACCTGGTCGCGGTACTGCGCGATGCGTTCCTTGACGATCTGGAAGTCGTATTGATCATAGCGATACATGGTCGTTCCTTAATTTGGGCGCCGGTAAAATGGCACGAATCACAGCACCAGCTTTGCTGCAACGCCTGTCAGGGTCACTGCCAGCAGACCGCGCAATGCGCGTTCCGGGACTGCACGCGCAGCCAGCGAACCGAGGGTGATCCCGGGCACCGAACCGAGCAGCAGCATGGCAAGCAGTTCCCAGTTGATCGACCCCAGCCACCAGTGGCCGAGGGCCGCGATCGCCGTCAGCGGAACGGCATAGGCAATGTCGGTGCCGGCAATTTCAGCCGGCTTCAGGCGTGGATACAGCAGAACCAGCAAGGTGGCGCCAACCGCTCCGGCGCCAATGGACGATATTGTAACCAATGTGCCCAATACCACGCCCGAGGCGATGGTGGCATTCGTCAGCGCGCGGCCCTGCAGCTGGCGGTCGGGGTGGCTGGTCATCCAGGCCTGCATCCGTCCACGGAACAGGATCGCGACGACAGTCAGCAGCACCGAGGCCGCGATGGAGTAGCGTATGAACTGGCCGATTTCCTGGCTGAGCGCACCGAAATACTTCAGCCCCAGCGCGGTGACCACCGCAGCCGGCAGCGCACCCACGCACAGGCGGCGGACGATATCCCAGTGGACATTGCCGTGGTAGCGATGGGCGAATGTACCGGCGACCTTGGTGGTGGAAGCGAATGCCAGGTCGGTGCCGACCGCCACGGCAGGGTTGATCCCGAACAGCAGGGTCAGCAGCGGCGTCATCAGCGAACCGCCGCCGACGCCGGTCAGCCCGACCAGCAGGCCGACTGCGAAGCCCGATGCTACATACGTTAAAGTCATAACCCCCCGCGCAAATGAGCCCGAATCGTAATAAACTCCGCCCTTATTCACAACGACTTAGTATTTATTTGCTTATATGCTTATGCGTAATAAGCAGCATGTCGTCACCCGGACCAGCTTTCCACCATGAATCTTCATCAATTGCGCTTCGTCCGTGAGGCAGTGCGCCAGAATTTCAACCTGACTGAAGCAGCCAAGGCGCTGTTCACCTCGCAGCCCGGGGTGTCGAAGGGCATCATCGAGCTGGAAGAGGAACTCGGCGTGGACATCTTCACCCGCCATGGCAAGCGCATCCGCGGCCTGACCGAGCCGGGCAGGGCGGTGTTGAAATCGGTAGAGACCGTGATGCAGGAAATCGAGAGCCTGAAGCGCATCGGCAAGGAATTCGCCGCCCACGACAGCGGCAGCTTCACCATCGCCACCACCCATACCCAGGCCCGTTATTCGCTGCCCCGCGTGGTCCAGCTGTTTGCGCAGCGTTTCCCGAAAGTGCGGCTGTCGCTGCTGCAGGGCAACCCGAAGCAGATCGCCGAGATGGTGCTGAGCGACCAGGCCGACCTGGCCATTGCCACCGAAGCGATTGCCGACATGGACGGCCTGATATCCCTGCCGTGTTACCAGTGGGAACACCTGGTCGTCGCACCGCCCGAGCATCCGTTGCTGCGGGCCAAGCCGCTGTCGCTGGAAGACATTGCCGCTTATCCGCTGATTACCTATGACGCCGCGTTTGCAGGGCGCAACAAGATCGATCATGCGTTTGCGCTGCGCTCGCTCAAGCCGGACATCCTGCTCGAGGCGATCGACGCCGACGTGATCAAGACCTATGTCGAGCTGGGGATGGGCGTGGGCATCATCGCCGGCATGGCGTTCGATGCGGAACGCGACCGCAACCTGCGGGCGGTGCCTGCCGGACATCTTTTCGGCAGCAATGTGTCGCGGGTCGCGGTGAAGCAGGGCGCTTACCTGCGCAGCTATGTGTATACGTTTATTGAGTTGATGACGCCGGCGCTGACCAGGAAGCTGGTCGACCAGGCGATGAGCGGCGAGCAGCCGATGTATGAGTTGTGAGGGCTGTGCGGCAGGCCGACGATTTAACGAGGTCTTTTAGCGCTCAGCCGTGTATAGGTTGTGCCACCAGGCGCACGCCGAGCGCTGCGCAAACCCGTGTCACCGTATCGAAACGGGGAGCGCTGTCGGGTCGCAATGCCTTGTACAGCGCTTCGCGGGTGATGCCTGCCGATTTTGCTATTTCGGTCATGCCTCGGGCACGGGCAATATCGCCGAGTGCCGCGGCCAGCAGGCCCGCATCGTTTGCTTCCAGGATGTCTGTCAGGTAGGCGGCAATGCTTGCTTCGTTATCGAGATAGCGTGCGGCGTCGAATTCAGGAAGTTCGTCCGCTTTAATGCGCTTGTTCATGCTTTTGCTCCTGTCAGTCCAGCAGTGCCGATAGCGCTTTGGCACGCTTGATGTCGTTCTTCTGCGTACGTTTGGAACCGCCGACCAGTAACACGATCAATTGTGTGCCACGTTGCGTGAAGTACACGCGCCAGCCAGCACCAACATGGATGCGCAACTCTGAAACGCCGTTGCCCACCGACTCGACGTCACCCATCAGCCCTCGCTCCAAGCGCTTGATCCTTGCCACGATTACCCCGCGAACCATCGCATCGGCCAGGCCGTCGAGCCAGGTCGTGAATTCTGGAAGTGGTTTGATCGAGAACATCTGTCAATGTAGTCGATCGATTACAAACGGTCAAGTTAAAAGCGCTTTCGCTACGCAGCAGCAACTTTGTATCCGCAGCCATCCGGTTTTAACGCCATTGAGCCAGAGTAGCAATACCATCGTCGACAACCTGTCTCCGCCAATGCCGACGCAGCGTTTGCAAGCAGCGCAACGGCATCGCGCCCGGCTGGCGCTAATCGGTATTCGGCACGAACGCCAGGCTTTCATGCACCTGCTCACCGGTTTCCCTGGAGCGCTCGATCAGCCTTTGCCTGATGGTCTGCGAGATGGCGATGTCCAGAAGTTCTTCCTTGTCGACCAATGCGTCGAGCGCGCGCTCCAGCACATTATTCTCGGACAGCACAACGCACGGAGTGGCGGCGCCTTCCTCGTAGATGCCGACGTCATGGGCTTTTCCCGAGCGTGCGGTGAAATTGGAGGTGCGTCCATCGATGTCCAGCTCAAAACTCTTTTGCATGGTGTCTCCCGGGGTCGAATGCTTGAACAGGCATTAAAAATTCTGCATTCATACTGATATGTGGACTCTTCGATATCCGGAAAGGTTCTGCTACCCCTTGCAATGGAGGCCCAGCCCCGGCATGGATTGCCCGGCGCCCGGGAAGATCGCAGGAATGCCAGGGAACGCCCCCCGGCTGTCGGCAAGCGGGCAAAGCCCGTTCCAGACCCTTGCCGCTATAATACGAGCCCGCATTCCCACCCCAATTCTCCCGCATGAAGCTAGCCACCCTGAAAGACGGCAGCCGCGACGGCCAGCTTGCCGTCGTCTCGCGCGACCTCAAGACCGCCGCCATCGCCGACGCCATCGCCCCGACGCTGCAACGCGCGCTCGACGACTGGCAGTTCATGGCGCCGCAGCTCCTGGAACTGTATGACCAGCTCAACGCCGGCCGCGCGACCCGCAGCATGGCCTTCGACCCGCAGACTTGCATGGCGCCGTTGCCCCGCGCCTACCAGTGGGCCGACGGCTCGTCCTACGTGAACCACGTCGAGCTGGTGCGCCGCTCGCGCAACGCCGCCATGCCCGAGTCGTTCTGGCGCGAGCCGCTGATGTACCAGGGCGGCTCGGACGACTTCATCGGACCGACCGACGACATCGTCGCCATGGCGGAAGACTGGGGCATCGACTTCGAAGGCGAGCTCGCCGTGATTACCGACGATGTCGCCATGGGCTCCACGCCGGAGCAGGCGGCAGCGCACATCCGCCTGCTGATGCTGGTCAATGACGTCTCGCTGCGCAACCTGATTCCGGACGAGCTTGCCAAGGGTTTCGGCTTCCTGCAGGCCAAGCCGGCCACCAGCTTTTCGCCGGTGGCGGTGACGCCGGACGAGCTCGGCATGGCCTGGCGCGACGGCCGCGTCCACCTGCCGCTGCGGGCAAGCTGGAACGGCGCACAGGTCGGGCAACCGGATGCCGGCACCGACATGGTATTCAGCTTTCCGCAGCTTGTCGCCCACCTGGTCAAGACCCGCAATGCCCGCGCCGGCAGCATCGTCGGTTCAGGCACGGTGTCGAACAAGGACGCGCGCCGCGGCTACACCTGCATCGCCGAAAAACGGGCGCTGGAAATGCTGGAGGGGGCGGCGCCATCCACGGCGTTCATGCGCTTCGGCGACACCATCCGTATCGAGATGCTCGACACCAGCGGTAAATCCATCTTCGGCGCCATCGACCAGAAGGTGGTGCAGGGCGTGCCGCCGGCCAGCCGATAACCGTCATCACCATTATCAAGCGCACAATTATTCAATTCAGACAGGGAACGCCATGCAATCCAAATACTTCCGCTGGTACGCCGGCATGTCCTGCATTTCGCTTTCCATGCTCGCAGCGCAGGCGGCCCATGCGCAAATCAAGGTCGGGGTCACCATTTCCACCACCGGTCCGGCCGCAGCCATCGGCGCGCCGACCCGTAATGCAATGCTGCTGTGGCCGAAGGAAGTGGCGGGTCAGAAGGTCGAGTACATCATTTTGGACGACGCGTCCGACACCACCAACGCAGTGCGCAACCTGCGCAAGCTGACTGCCGAGGAAAAGGTCGACATCGTGGTCGGGCCCAACACCACGCCGAACGCGCTGGCCATGCTCGATGCACTGGTGGAGTCGCAGACGCCGATGGTGGCGCTGGCAGCGTCGGCGTCCATCGTCGAGCCGCAGGATGCGCGGCGGGCGTGGGCGTTCAAGATGCCGCAGAACGACACGCACATGACCACCATCCTGACCCAGCATATGGCCGACAACGGCATCAGGACCGTGGCCTTCATCGGTTTTGCCGACGCCTATGGCGAGGGCTGGTGGCGCGAGTTCTCCAAGCTGGCCGAGGTGCGCAAGCTGAAGATCGTCGCCAACGAACGCTTTGCGCGCACCGACACCAGCGTCACCGGCCAGGTCCTCAAGATCATGGCAGCGAAACCGGACGCGGTGCTGGTCGCCGGATCGGCGACGCCGGCGGTGCTGCCGCAGAAGACCCTGGTCGAGCGCGGCTATCGGGGGCGCATTTACCAGACCCATGGCATCGGCACGCTCGAATTCCTGAAGGTAGGCGGCAAGGACGTCGAAGGCACGTTTTTCCCGACTGGTCCGGCGGTCGTGGCGAAGCAGTTGCCCGCCAATAATCCGGTGAAGAAGGTGGCGATGGAATTTACCCAGCGCTACGAGGCAGCGTATGGCGAAGGCACCGTGACCCAGTTCGCGGCCGATGCCTGGGGCGCGTGGATGCTGATTGCGAACGCCGTGCCGCAGGCGCTGAAGACCGCCAAGCCGGGGACCGTGGAGTTTCGCACCGCGCTGCGGGCCGCGCTGGAAAACACCCGCGAGCTGACGGTGCCGCAGGGCGTCATCAACATGAATGCCCGCGACCATGTCGGGCTGGACCAGCGCTCGCGCGTCATGGGCCGCATACAGGGCAACCGCTTTACTTACGCCTACGGCGGCTGAGCGTTCGTGCCGCGATGCCGGCCGGCTTGCACCAGAAGTGGCACTTCCGCGCAGCGACAGTTGCCGTTGCATTAAGCCCCGCGCAGCGACAGTT
>CAUQYP010000134.1:0-11643 GCA_963522035.1 uncultured Noviherbaspirillum sp.
TCGGCACCAGCGACGTGGCGTCATCAACGGGGACCCACGTCAAAGACAGATTCAACGGCAACGGCAACGGCAACGGCAACGGCAACGGCAACGGCAACTGTCGCTGCGCGGGGCTTAATGCAACGGCAACTGTCGCTGCGCGGAATTGGCGCATCTGGCGCAAGCCAGCATGAAAATGCTTTATGGAATTTGATAAGGCATGCGAACGTCGATGTCCGCGCCTGCAGGAAAATCCTTGGTATTTCGGGTAATTAATAGCCTGTGCGTGCTTCGGGCACTCGCCAGGATGATCGCGTCGGGCAGCTTGATCCTGCGCGTACGGCGTATGGCCACCGCTTCCGCAGCGACCGCGCCATCAATCGGCAACAGGTCGAACTGCCCCAGGAATCCCTTGATGACCGGTTCATCCTGCGCAGTCGCACCCGCCATGACTTCCATCCAGGTGATCAGGCTGATCGCCTTCTCCCGATACCGTCCGATTTCTTGCGCGGCATCTTTCACGCCATTCAGATAGTCGATCAGGATATTGGTGTCGAAAAGGACCTTCACCACTCGGACCGGATGGTTTCCTGGTAGTCCAGGCCGTCGACCTCGCGGCCTTCCCAGAGGCCGAAAGCGTCGGCCGTCACGGCTTTGTTCTGTTCGACGTAATCGGCGATTGCCATGCGGATGAGTTCGGCGCGCGGGCGCTTCCGGGCGCGCGCCATGGCGCCGAGCTCATCGAGATATTTCTGCGGAATGTCCACCAGGATGCGCCCCATGTCGTACTACCCTGCAATCGGTTGATATACGTAATGTATATCAACCAGCACGGAACGCGAACCGTTTCCTACCCGAAAGACCTATCCGCTGGCGGGCTCCACTGGTAGAGCCAGGTTTCCGACAGCGGCTGTCCATCGGTTTCCAGGTAGAGCCGCAGGTTGACCGGCCCCTTCACATCGTCCGGTACTTTCAGGTCGAACATCGCGCGGTAGCCCTGTATCGCGTCCAGCGGCCGTGCCGACGTGATTTCCACGGTGCCGTGACTGGTGCTGATGACCGGCTTGACGACTACTTTCTTGCCGAGCAAGGCCAGGTCGCCGCCAGCAAAATCGATTGCGAAGCGCCACGAGAAATAGGTGCGCTTCTGGCCGATCACGCCGCCGATGCCGGTACGGGTAGCGGCCACGGTCGCCAGGTTGGGCGTTGCCGGCATCTTCGCGCCCCAGTGCAGCCGGTAGCCAAACAGCAGTTCCTGGCCAGGCTGCGGTTTTTCTTCCGGGTTCCAGAAGGCGACGATGTTGTCGAAAGTCTCGTCCGCGGTTGGAATTTCAACAAGTTGCACCGAACCCTTGCCCCAACCGGACTTCGGCTCTACCCACAAGCTGGGACGCCGGTCATAGAACACGCCGTCGTCCTGGTAGTGTGCGAAGTCACGGTCGCGCTGCAGCAGGCCGAAGCCGCGGGGGTTGTTGTCGGCATAGGCGTTGAAGCGAAGGTTGGCCGGGTTGGTCAGCGGCCGCCAGATCCATTCGCCGCTGCCGGTCCACATTGCCAGGCCGTCGCTGTCATGGATTTCCGGCCGCCAGTCGTTGGCCACGCGGCGGTCGTTCTCGCCGTACTGGTACATGCTGGTGAGCGGGCCGATGCCGAGCCGTTCGATGGTCTTGCGCGGGTAGAGCGCGACGTCGACATCCATCGCGGTAGTGGCGCCGGGCACGATCTCGAAACGGTAGGCGCCGGCGACGCTGGGCGAGTCCAGCAGCGCATACACCACCAGCTTGCTGGAGTCTTTGGCCGGCCGCTCGATCCAGAAGTCGCGGAACATCGGGAATTCCTCGGGCCTTTCCATGCCGGTGTCGATGGCCAGGCCGCGTGCCGACAGCCCATATTGCCAGTCGCCGCCGACTGCGCGGAAATAACTTGCACCCAGGAAGGCGGTGATGTCGCGCGTCAGGTCGGTATGGAAATTGACGCGAAAGCCGGCGAAGCCCAGGTCCTTGGGCAGCTCGGCACCCTTCAGGCCGCTCTTGCCGTAATTAAACATTTCAGGATCGTAGGCCAGTTCCCGCGCCATGCCGTCCCGCACTTCATGGATTTGCACCGCCTGCTTGAAGAACAGGCCGAGGTGGAAAAACTTGACCTGGAAGCGCAGCTTGTCGTTCGCCCACAATGCATGGTCGTCGCGATAGCCGATGGCCTGGTACTGGTCCCAGTCGAGCGCAGCAACTCTTGCCGGCAGCTCGCCGGACTGTGCCTTGTACGCTTGCTGCGCCATGGTGCGGGCGCGGCCCTTGAGCCATGCGTAGTCGAACGGCTGGGCCTGGCCCAGGGTCTTCAGCCGGGTGGCGCTGTCGCGGGTAGCGGGCGTGGCGCCGGTTGCGGGCCGGGGCAGGTAGATGCCGGCCAGGGCCAGCGCGGCAGATGCTTTGAGCAGGTCACGACGATGCATGAGGCTCCTTCCTTGAAAATGTTCAAACGGGCCAGGTCGGCGGATGCCGTCCGCTGTCGATGCTGCGGCGCGGCAAAGGCGACATGATACCCAAGCGCGCGCCGCCGAGGTTTGCCCGAACAGGCAGCCAGGTCGTGCAAAGCCGGCCGGATCGACTCAAATCTCGACCTGGGTGCCCAGTTCGATCACGCGATTGGTTGGGACCCGGAAATAATCTGCCGCGTCGCGCGCATTGCGCGACATGGTGGCGAACAGCGCCTCGCGCCAGCGCGACATGCCGCTGCCAACGGTGGAAACGACCGTTTGGCGAGCTATGAAAAACGAGGTTTCCATCATCTCGAATTCCAGGCCATGCTCGGCGCACAGCGCCAGCGCCAGCGGAATGTCACGCTCGTCCTTGAAGCCGTAATACACATTGACCTGGTAGCACTCGTGGCCCAGCGGCTCGACCTTGATGCGATCTTCCGGCGGCACCGTCGGAATATCTTCATTAAACACCGTCAGGAACACGATGCGCTGGTGCAGCACCTTGTTGTGCAACAGGTTATGCAGCATCGCATGCGGCACGCCGTCACCTTCGGCGCGAAAGAATATGCCGGTGCCGTCGACCCGGTGCGGCGGGCCGTAGAACAGCGACTGCAGGAAATCGGGCAAGGGGATTGCCTGTTTCTTGAGATTGTTGAAGACCAGCTCGCGGCCGCTTTTCCAGGTCAGCATGATCGTCACCATCAGCGCCGACAGCACCAGCGGGAACCAGCCGCCGCTAACAATCTTCAGCGAGGTCGCGGCGAGCAGCGTCAGGTCCATGGTCAGGAAAAAGCCGGTGGCGAGGAAAGCCAGCAGCAGGTTGAAGCGCCATTTGTAGCGCACCACGAAGAAGGTCAGGATGGTGGTCGTGGTCATGGTGGCGGTGGCGGCGATGCCGTACGCCGAGGCCAGGTTGCCCGACGAGCCGAAGCCGACGACCGCGATCAGCACGATGGCCAGTTGCACCCAGTTCACCAGCGGTATGTAGATCTGCCCGATCTCGCGGTCCGAGGTATAGACCACCCGCATGCGCGGCAAAAAGCCCAGCGAGATGGCCTGCTGGGTGACGGAAAAAGCGCCCGAGATGGTCGCCTGCGACGCAATCACGGTCGCCATGGTCGACAGCACGACCAGCGGGTAGATGCTCCATGAACCCAGCTGCTGGAAGAACGGGTTGCTGGCCGCGGACGGCGTCGACATCAGCAGCGCGCCCTGGCCCAGGTAATTCAGCGCCAGTGCCGGAAAAACGACCGAGAACCAGGCCAGGCGCACCGACTTCTTGCCAAAGTGGCCCATGTCGGCATACAGCGCCTCGGCGCCGGTCAGCGCCAGCACCACGGCGCCCAGCGCAAGGAAGGCGAACCAGCCGTTATGCGTCATGAAGTTGAACGCATGCCACGGGTTGAATGCCGCCAGCACGGCCGGGTAGTGCACGATATTGATGATGCCCATGGTCGCCAGCGTGGCAAACCAGACCAGCACGATGGGGCCGAAGAACTTGCCGATGCCGGCGGTGCCCTTGCTCTGCAGGCTGTACAGCGCCACCAGCACTGTCACGGTCAGCGGCAATACATAGGGCTTTAGCGCCGGCGTGGCGACTTCGAGGCCTTCGATGGCCGACAGCACCGAGATTGCCGGCGTGATCACGCCGTCGCCGTAGAACAGGCCGGCGCCTATCATGCCCAGAAGCATGACCGGGTAGTGCCAGCGCGAACCGGTCGTCACCGAGGACATGGCCAGCGCGGTCAGCGCCATGATGCCGCCTTCGCCGCGGTTGTTGGCTCGCAGCACCAGGGTGACGTACTTGAGCGAGATGATGAGAATCAGTCCCCACAGGATCAGGGACACCACGCCGAGGATATTGACATGCGTGAGCGCGATGCCGTGTTCCTTGGAAAAGACTTCCTTCATCGTGTACAGCGGGCTGGTGCCGATGTCGCCATAGACGATGCCGATGGCGGCAATGGTCAGGGTAGCGAGCCTGCTGCGGTGGCCGGCGCCATGGGCATGATCGGCGCCATGGCCCGCCTGCTCGCCATCCTTGTTCTGATTCGTGGCCAATGGGCACCTGTAATTTCTGAAAACACCGCATAGTAACCGAGGGCGTGGCGGGTCCGCCTGTTTTGGCGCGCTGTTTCCGCGCGTGCCAGAGTATGCCCTTTTCCCGACGGGTAAAGGTTGACGAAGCAGAAACGGATGCGTGATTCATCCGCAAGAATGCCTTTCTGCATGTCGGTGCATAATTGCGGCCTTTCCCCTTCCATGCGTCCCCGTCCCGATGAATCCCGGCATGCTGTACGCCGCCCTGGCCTTCCTGGCGTGGGGCCTGTTTCCGCTGTACTTCAAGGCGCTGCGCAGCATTCCGGCGCAGGAAATCCTGGCGCACCGGATGGTCTGGTCCCTGCTCTTCCTGGCCGCCGTGCTGCTATGGCGGCGCCAGTGGACCTGGCTGGCGGCGGTGGCGAGGCAGCCCCGGGTGCTGGCCGGATTCGCCGCCAGCGCGCTGCTGCTGTCGACCAACTGGGGCATTTATATCTGGTCGGTCAACCATGACCGCGTCGTCGACGCCAGCCTGGGCTACTTCATCAACCCGCTGGTGAATGTCGTGCTGGGTTCCGTGCTGCTGAAGGAACGCATGCGGCCGGTGCAATGGACGGCCGTGGCCTTCGCCGCGGCCGGGGTCGTCTGGCTGACCTGGGACGCCGGGCATCCGCCCTGGATTGCACTGGCGCTGGGCGCCACCTTCGGCGTCTACGGCCTGCTGCGCAAGACCGCGTCGCTGGGCGCGCTGGAAGGGCTGTCGCTGGAAACCATGCTGCTGTTTCCATTCGCCGTCGGCTACCTGCTGTGGCTGGCGCAGGCCGGGCAGAACGGCTTCCTCGCCGCGCCGCCCCTGTCGCAGGCGCTGCTGGCGCTGTCCGGCCCGGTCACCGCCATTCCGCTCTTGATGTTCGCCGCCGCCGCGCGCCGGCTGCCGCTGTCGCTCCTGGGCCTGATGCAGTACGTGGTGCCGACCATGCAGCTGCTGCTGGGCGTCTGGCTGTACCACGAGCCATTCGGGCCAGGCCGGCTGGTCGGCTTCGCGCTGATCTGGGGCGGGCTGGCGCTGTATTCCTTGGAAGGCGGGATGCGGTCCTGGCGCCGACGGGCTTAACCTGGAGGCGCAGCGCCTTATCACGATCCCGGTTGGGTTCTGCCTTCGGGCATCGGGGATGCATCCTCGAACAGGCTGCCGCCGCCGAACGCGCGCAGGAACTGCACCGCTGCCGCTTGCCCGTGCTGCTCGGCCAGCGCCAGTGCATTCCTGCCGTCCTGCAGGCAGCACTTCGCCAGCAGCGGCCCGTCCTCCGATTCCAGCAAGACCTTCAGCACAGCCACATGTCCTTCCTGTGCAGCCAGCAGCAAGGGGGTGAATTCGCCTTGTCCCAGCAGGGCCAACGCGCCGTCCCGCCATTCCAGCAGCAATTTCACGACCGGCGCATGCCCGTGCCGGGCCGCCATGTCCATCGCCGTGCAATTGCCACTGCCCACGTGGCTGGCAAGGACGCCATTCTGGTAGTGAAGGAGCGTCTGCGCCACGTCGCCATGACCGTTCATGGCGGCGAGGAACAGCGCGTTTTCCCTCTTGGCCGAAAGGGACTGCGCCAGCTTGCCGCCATTCCAGGAGAGAAGATATTTCACGCACGGGTGGTTGCCCCGTTCAGCGGCAACCATCAACGCGTTCCATCCCTCGGGCGTCTGCTGCAGCGCAAGCCTTCCGTGCTCGAATTTAAGCAGGATTTTCAGCACGTCGAGATGTCCGGCCAGCGCGGCGATCAGCAAGGCCGTGTAGCCCCTTGCGCTTGGCTGCCCGGCCAAGCGGCCGTGGTCCACCTCCAGCAGGGCTTCGACCATGCGCGCGTTGCCGGCGAACGCCGCGGCCATCAGCTGGTTGTGGCCTTCGCTGGTGACGGGTGTAGAAGCCCAGCGCTTACCGCCTTTGGTGCGGAGCAGGCGGCGCAGGCTGGCGACATCTTCCTGCACGCAGGCTTGCGCGCTTTTTTCCTCGGCGGTTGGCGGTCGCGATGGATTGTCAGCGTCAAATTTTTCCAGTCCTTGTTCGACGTAGGCCACGATTTCCGCCGTAGTCATGTCGTCATTGGCGGAACGGCGATGGCGTCTATTCTTTTCGATTAGTCCGGCCAGGCCGCCAGCCTCTAGATACTCGCGCCTGAGTTCGAAACCGGCGTTCATCAAGCGACGCGCAGCGAGTTCAGACAACCACGCCCTTATTTTTTCCTTTCCCGGCGCTTCTGCATAATGCAGGGCGTCTTCCCCGGACTCATCGAAGCTGTGGAAGAGTTCGGGATCGATCTCGTCGAGCCGGCGCATCTGCCTGAGCGCCTGCTTGCCGCCGTCCTTGCCACGGGCGAGCTGGAACCATTGCTCCCGTCTTTTATGAGGATCCGTTTCGAATGAATCGGCCGGCGTCCTGGTGCCATGCGCCTGCCCGGACACCGGTTTTCGTGCCCGCGCTTTTTTGCCGGCCACGGAAATAGCAGGGCTGGACGAACTTGCACGCGAAGTCGTGGAAGCCGGCAACGAAACCGCCTGCGTTTGCTGCGCATCGCCACCGTCTTCCTGCTCCGCCTCCAAAAGCGCGCGAACCGCCTCGACAACCATCGCAAGCGCCTGTTTCGCCCTTTGCCAATTGGCTGAAGAAAGAATCTCGACCTCCAGCCGCGCCACAAATTCCGTTGCGGTTTCTGCCGACATGTCCAGGGAAAATTCCGCATGCCCCAGCAACCATTGCACCAGCTCCGGCTTGCCGTTGACGACGGCGTAGTACAGCGCGCTGTCGCCGTATTCGTCGGTACAGTTGACAAGCCCGGCATGCTGGCCGGACGACGCCAGGTGCGCCATCCCGTCGGTCAGCGCGGCGCCGCGTTCCGGGCCGCTGGCGAGCGTGAACCATTGCGAGAGCGGGCTGGCCCGACTAAACACTTCGTTCCTGCCAGCGAGGCCGGATGCGGCTTTGGCTTGTGGCCGGAATGCGCCTGTGTTCGCCGTCGTGGATGTCGTCATTCCGACAGCCGCTGTCGTGGTTGCAGCCGATGCACGATAGGTCGTCGACGCCTTGCCTTCGGCCACATGCCGGCCCGGGAAAGATACGGCGCCGGCCGCCAGTTTTCCTCCTGGCGGCAGTCGCTCCACGGTAGCGGCCTGCAGTTGCGCAGGCGTCGTTGCCTCGGCCTCTCCAGGCAGCACCGGCCGATCCGGCGTTGCATCTTCCCCGCGGCGCAGGCCGGCGATCGCTGCGTCCAGTTGCGCAATGCCGGGACGAGACGATCCGTTCCAATGCAACAGCCTGCACAAAGCGGCTTGCAGTACCGCTTCCTCAAGCGTCGTCCACTGCTCGTGCAAGCCGAGCCGCAAGGCCTTCAGGCAATACAGGCGCTGCGCATCGTCCTGCACGGGCTTCTTCGCCAGCAGTTGCAACAGGCGCTGAAACGCCGCCTGTACACCAGGCTGCGCGCTCCGGTCCAGCTCATGCAGTTGCACGATGGCGCGCAGCGACAGCGCCACCGTAACGCTTTCCCATCGCTGCCCGGCACAAGACGGAATGGCGGCAATCAGGCCCCGCGTCAACGTGCGGCAGGCAGCGGCCGGCGCGATGCCGCGGCCCCAGAACGTGCAGAGCGCCAGGAGCGTGCCGCTGATGCTCATCGGCGACAGGCGCTGCAGGTCTTGCGCAATAAGCAGGCGCATGAGGTTGCGCGCCGCGGCTTTCAACCGGTTCCGGCTGATGGCGTGTTGACGCTCGTCCAGCAGCGTCATGGCCTTGACGAAACTCATCAGGTTGGCTAGCGACTGGCCGACCCTGCCACGCAGGACGAAGCGGTCTTGCGCCAGCAGGGCGAGCAGGTGCGCGCAAGCAGCCTGGAAGGGCGCCGTGCAAACCGAAAATCCGTTTTCCAGGACCAGTTCGCTCTCAGACAGCATGCGCAGGAAATTGCTGCAGTTGGCCAGCGTCTGGCCGCCCCTGCGCAGCATGTCGCGCTGCGGCACACGCGGCATGCACTGCAACAGGACCTTGATGACCGGTATCAGCCAGGCATGGGTTTGTCCCGACAACAGGCCGTCGTCGACAAAGTCCTTGATGGTGTTGCCGACATTGGTGACCTGCACGCCGTTCACACCGGTGTGGCCAAAAATGTCGGGCAAAACGACGCACAGGCTGCGCAGCACGCCTTGCAGACGGCGCCGGTTGGCCTGGGCGGCCTGGCCTTCGCCGTCGAGATGCAGCAGCGCGAATTGCCGGACAGTATTGACCTGGACAAAGCAGCTGGCCAGGCGGTAGCTGTCCATGCCGCGGGAACCGGGCGCGGCGGTCCATGCCGGCATCGCGCCGAGCGCAGCGTCGAAGGCATCGCGCACAGCGCGGTCGTCGCTGGCCAGCAGCCCTGCCTTCAGGCCGCGGCTCAGCCACGTCAGCATGGCCAGCATGTCGTCGACATGCTGGCGGTCCGGCTCGGCTGGCGCGCCGGTCACGGCAACCGTCAGCACGCGGGTGAGATGCGTGGCAGTCTTGCCCAGCGCCTTTTCCGCTGCCTTGCTCAACAAGCTGGCGTCCAGGATGGCCGGCAATATGCCCAGCCCGTTGCAGATTGCCGCCGCCGCCGTCGGACCGGCGATCTTCAGGTCGACGACGCCGGCAATTACTTGCCGGTCGAACTGCTCCAGGAATGCCTGCAGCCGTGCGCCCAGCCCGCCCAATCCGGCTGTCGGCGGATTGCGCTGGGCTGCGCCGGCGACAGTGTCGCGGTGATAGGCAAGTTCCTCGAAACAGGCTTGCACCGCGGGCAGGTCGTCAGCGGCCGTGTCGTCAAGCAGTTGCCTGAGCGACGCCAAGGTGTGCGCTTCATGGACGGCAGCCTCGTCCTCTTCGGCCTGGGACGGGTCGGACGCGTCGTCTTCGACCGGATGGTTGATGCGCGGTGAATCGTCGTTGAACGACGACTGGTTCTGCGGAGTGCGCCCATGCAGGGCAGGCTGGTTTGGGACAGGCGCAACTGCAGTCATCGGCGCAAGCGGGGAAGTCGATGAAGCGGACGAGGTCGATGCAATCGATGCAATCGATGAATAAGGCAGCATGATGGGCTTTCCCGTGAGTAGAAGCATGGGCGAAACCGGCACCCTGGCGCCGGACCGAGCCGCCTGAGTGGACCGCGCACGGCTTCGGTTCCTGCCCCTGTACCCTGCCCCGGCCTTCGGTTATGCTCAGTGCCTTTCCTCGCGACCCCTGACACCACCATGGCCAATTACGTATACACGATGAATCGCGTGGGCAAGATCGTCCCGCCCAAGCGCCACATCCTGAAAGACATCTCGCTCTCCTTTTTCCCCGGCGCCAAGATCGGCGTGCTGGGTCTGAACGGTTCCGGCAAGTCGACGCTGCTGAAGATCATGGCCGGCATCGACAAGGACATCGAAGGCGAAGCCATACCGCAGCCCAACCTGAACATCGGCTACCTGCCGCAGGAGCCGCAGATGGACCCGGAGCAGACGGTCCGCGAAGCAGTCGAGGCCGGCCTCGGCGAAGCCTTCGCCGCCCGCGCCAAGCTCGACGCGGTGTATGCCGCCTATGCCGAGCCGGACGCCGACTTCGACGCGCTCGCCACCGAGCAGGCGCGGCTGGAAGCCATCATTTCCGCCAGCGACGGCGGCAACCTGGAGCTGCAGCTGGAAATGGCCGCCGACGCGCTGCGCCTGCCGCCATGGGACGCGAAGGTGGGCGTGCTGTCCGGCGGCGAGAAGCGCCGCGTGGCGCTGTGCCGGCTGCTGCTGTCCAAGCCCGACATGCTGCTGCTGGACGAGCCGACCAACCATCTCGACGCCGAATCGGTCGACTGGCTGGAGCAGTTCCTGCACCGCTTTCCCGGCACCGTGGTCGGCATCACCCATGACCGCTACTTCCTCGACAATGCGGCCGAATGGATACTGGAGCTGGACCGCGGCCACGGCATCCCGTGGAAGGGCAATTACAGTTCATGGCTGGAGCAGAAGGAAAACCGGCTGAAGCAGGAAGAGTCCAGCGAGAGCGCGCGCCAGAAGGCGCTGCACAAGGAACTGGAATGGGTACGCCAGAACCCGAAGGGCCGCCAGGCCAAGAGCAAGGCGCGCCTGGCCCGCTTCAACGAGCTGTCCGAACATGAATACCAGAAGCGCAACGAGACCCAGGAAATCTTCATTCCCGTGGCCGAGCGGCTGGGCAATGAAGTGGTCGAGTTCAAGAACGTCAGCAAGGGCTACGGCGACCGCCTGCTGATCGACAACCTGAGCTTCAAGGTGCCGGCCGGCGCCATCGTCGGCATCATCGGCCCCAACGGCGCCGGCAAGTCGACGCTGTTTCGCATGCTGGCCGGGCGCGAACAGCCGGACAGCGGCGAGGTCGCCATCGGCTCGACTGTCAAGCTGTCGCTGGTGGACCAGACCCGCGACGACCTCGACAACAAGAAGACCGTGTTCGAGGATGTCGCCGGCGGCGCCGACCTGCTGACCGTGGGCCGTTTCGAGATGCCCTCGCGCGCCTACCTCGGCCGCTTCAACTTCAAGGGCAGCGACCAGCAAAAGATCGTCGGCAACCTGTCCGGCGGCGAGCGCGGCCGCCTGCATTTGGCCAAGACGCTGCTCATGGGCGGCAACCTGCTGCTGCTCGACGAGCCGTCGAACGACCTCGACGTCGAAACCCTGCGCGCACTCGAAGATGCGCTGCTGGAGTTCGCCGGCAGCGTGATGGTTATCTCGCACGACCGCTGGTTCCTGGACCGTATTGCGACGCACATCCTGGCATTCGAGGGTAACTCGCAGGTGACCTTCTTCGACGGCAATTACCAGGAATACGAAGCCGACAAGAGGAAGCGCCTGGGCGAGGAAGGCGCGAAGCCGAAGCGCATACGGTACAAGCCGCTGCGGAGTTAATGGCCGCTGGTGGCAAGGCCAATTTCTGTTTGGCGCGCCCAAGCGCGCCCCCACTGCCCTTGCCCGCGCAGCGACCGTTGACGTTGCCGTTGACGTTCCGCGCAGCGACAGTTGACGTTGCAGTTGAATCTGCTTTTGACGCTGCTTTTGACGCTGCTTTTGACGCTGCTTTTGACGTGGATCCCCGTTAGACGGCGACGCGTCGCCAGGGGCTGAAACGGATA
>CAUQYP010000135.1:0-11635 GCA_963522035.1 uncultured Noviherbaspirillum sp.
GGCCAGGGCGGCTTCCACCTCTGCGTCGGTCGCGTTGCGAACCGTGCCCGGCCGGTCGCGCCGGTCGGCCGGGTTGGCGCAAGGCGTCGGTGTTCCCGCCGCGACTTGCGCGCCGGCCAGCACCGCGCGCGCGTCCCGGGTCGTTTGCCCCAGCCTCTGCAGCGCCGGCGCAATGGCGAGCCGGGTTGCAGGGTCGCCAAGATCCATGCCGGCCGCATTGCGGCGTGCGGGCCCGTACAGGTCGGACGGCAGCGGTATGCCGGGATGCGGCGTACCCCGGAGTTGGCGCGCGCCCTGCACCGGGTCGGCCAGCAGACGTTCCAGCGGCACGCCGTTATCGACGATCTGGTGGACGAAGGAACTGTTCGCGCCGTTTTCCAGCAGGCGCCGCACCAGGTAAGCCAGCAGCGTCTGGTGCGAGCCGACCGGCGCATAGATCCGGCACGGAATGCCGGGTCCGCCGTCGGCCAGCAATTGGTCGTATAGCGTTTCGCCCATGCCGTGCAGGCACTGGAACTCGTAATCGTTCACGCCCATGCGGCTGGCCTGCGCCTGCACGGTGGCCAGGGTCAGCGCGTTGTGGGTGGCGAACTGCGGGAAGATCACGTCGGCTGCCGCCAGCAGCCGCTCGGCGCACACCAGGTAGCACAGGTCGGTATGGACCTTGCGGGTATAGACCGGGTAGCCGGGCATGCCGTCAACCTGGGCGCGCTTGATCTCGGCGTCCCAGTAGGCGCCCTTGACCAGGCGCACCATCAGCCGTCGGCCGCTGCGCCGGGCCAGCGCTACGACGCAGTCGATCAGGATCGGGCAGCGCTTCTGGTAGGCCTGCACGACGAAGCCGATGCCGTCGAAGCCCGCGCTGTCCGCATCCATCGCCAGCGCTTCCAGCAGGTCCAGCGAGAGCTCGAGCCGGTCGGCTTCCTCGGCGTCTATATTAATGCCGATGTCGTAGGTTTTTGCGAGCATCACCAGCTGCTTCAGGCGCGGCAGCAGCTCCGCCATCACCCGCTGCCGCTGCGCTTCGCCGTAGCGCGGATGCAGCGCTGAAAGTTTGACCGAAATGCCCGGCCCGTTGCGCACGCCACGGCCGTCGCTGGTGCGGCCTATCGCATGGATGGCCTGTTCATAGAGCCGGAAATAAGCATCGGCGTCGGCCATGGTGAGCGCCGCCTCGCCCAGCATGTCGAAGGAATAGCGATAGCCGCGGGCCTCGTTGGCGCGGCCGTTCTGCAACGCTTCGTCGATGGTCTGGCCGGTGACGAACTGCTGGCCCAGCATGCGCATCGCGATATCGACGCCGCGCCGTATCAGCGGCTCGCCGCCACGCGCAATCAGGCGTCCAAGTGCGGCGCCCAGTCCGTGCCGGTCGTGCGCCCTGTCGTCCACCAGCCTGCCGCTGACCAGCAGCGCCCAGGTCGCCGCATTGACGAACAGCGAGGGTGAGCCGCCAAGGTGGCTGCGCCAGTCGCCGCGGCTGATCTTCTCCGCGATCAGCCGGTCTGCGGTCTCGCGGTCGGGAATGCGCAGCAGCGCCTCGGCCAGGCACATCAGCGCGATGCCTTCCTGGGACGACAGCGAAAACTCCTGCATCAGCGCGTCCACGCCCGACGCCCGGCTGCGCTCGCTGCGCACGGTGGCGACCAGCTGCGCTGCGACAGCCCTTGCCTGCTGCCGTTCCGCATCGTCGCCACGCGCTTCGGACAGCAGCCAGGCCACCGCAGCAGCCTCGTCGCGCCGGAAGGCGTCGCGCAGTGCCTGGCGGAGCGGGTCGCGGCCCGCGTCCGTGCCCGCGCCGAGCTGGGCAAACGCGTCCGGGGCAAGCGGCGCGGTCATCGCTGCAAGGTCGTTCATGTTTCCGGCCCTCTCGCTCGTCAGGGGCAGGCGGGTACCTGCCTTCCGAGCCATTCTAAGAGATTCGGGGAGGCCCGGCAGCGCCGGTGCGCGCCTCGGGATCGACGCCGCCTGCACCGCCGGAACAAAAAAAAACGGCAGGCTGTGCAGCCTGCCGCTCTTCGGATAACGCTGAAAAGATTAAACCGTCGCTGCAGCCCCCGGCGCCATCGGGCCGGACTTCGGGACGTTGCGCTCGCGCACACCGTACTTCGGCGGCTGCGGTTCCTTGCCGCTCATGATGTCGCGCACCTGCTCGGCATCGATGGTTTCCCAGTCGAGCAGCGCCTTGGTCATCCGTTCGACCTTGTCGCGGTTTTCTTCGAGCAGGCGGCGCGCCAGCGCGTACTGCTGGTCGAGGATGCTGCGTATCTCCGCGTCAACCTTCTGCTGGGTTTCCTCGGACACCGACGACGACGACATGCCCATGCTCTGGTCGTCTTCCACGTAGACCATGGTGCCCAGCGCTTCCGACATGCCGTAGCGCGTCACCATCGCCCGCGCCATCTTGGTTGCGCGCTCGAAGTCGTTCGATGCGCCGGTCGACTTCTGGTGCATGAAGATTTCCTCGGCTATGCGGCCGCCGAAGAGAATGGCGATGTCTTCCAGCATCTTGGCCTTGTACAGGTTGACCCGGTCATGCTCGGGCAACTGCCAGGTCAGGCCGAGCGCCATGCCGCGCGGCATGATGGTGACCTTGTGCACCGGGTCGGCCTTGGGCAGCAGCGCTGCGATGACCGCATGGCCGGACTCGTGGTAGGCGGTGTTGCGCCTTTCCTCCTCGCGCATCACGGCGGACTTGCGCTCCGGCCCCATGATGATCTTGTCGCGGGCGTCCTCGAAGTCCTGCATGTCGACCCGGTCCTTGCCGCGGCGGGCAGCGAACAGCGCCGCCTCGTTGACCAGGTTGGCCAGGTCGGCGCCGGAAAAGCCCGGCGTGCCACGCGCCAGCGTATTGGCCTCGACGTCGCCCGAGGTCGGCACCTTGCGCATGTGAACGTGCAGCACCTGCTCGCGGCCACGGATGTCCGGCAGACCGACCATTACCTGGCGGTCGAATCGGCCCGGCCGCAACAGCGCCTTGTCCAGCACGTCGGCGCGGTTGGTCGCGGCAATCACGATGACGCCGGAGTTGGCTTCGAAGCCGTCCATCTCCACCAGCATCTGGTTCAGCGTCTGCTCACGTTCGTCGTTGCCGCCGCCCATGCCGCTGCCGCGCTGGCGGCCGACCGCGTCGATCTCGTCGATGAAGATAATGCAGGGCGCATGCTGCTTGGCGTTCTGGAACATGTCGCGCACGCGGGAAGCGCCGACGCCGACGAACATCTCGACGAAGTCGGAACCGGAAATGGTGAAGAACGGCACCTTCGCCTCGCCCGCAATCGCGCGCGCCAGCAGGGTCTTGCCGGTGCCTGGCGGGCCGACCATCAGCACGCCATGGGGCACGCGGCCGCCGAGTTGCTGGAACTTGCGCGGGTCGCGCAGGAACTCGACGATTTCAGCCACTTCCTCTTTCGCCTCGTCGCAGCCCGCCACGTCGGCGAAAGTGACCTGGTTGGTCTTTTCATCCAGCATGCGCGCCTTGGACTTGCCGACCGACATCATGCCGCCCATGCCGCCCTTGCCCTGGGACTTTTTCATGAAGAAGATCCAGACGCCGATCAGCAGCAGCATCGGGAACCACGAAATGAAGACCTGGGAAAGGAAGGAAGGCCGCGCCGGCGCCTTGATGTCGAACTTGACATCGTTGTCACGCAGGTCGCCGATCAGTCCGCGGTCGAGCGAGGTGGTGTTGGCGCTCAGCACGGTGCCATTATTCGTCAGCGCAATGATCTTCTCGCCTTCGATGGTCGCTTCCTTGATATTTTTCGCCTGGATCTGCGCCAGCATGTCGGAGTACGACGTCGGCGTGCCACGCACCGCGCCTTCGTTGCCGCCGAACTGGCCGAAGACCATGACGAGCGCGAAGACCACGGCGGCCCAGATCGCTGGTTGAGAATACTTTCTATTCACGTAACATCCTTTAATTAAACGACCACTCGATGAGCGGGTCCATGACGCCGACCCGGCAATGTTTCAGTCGCTGGCGCCGTTGCCAGGCAAGCCGGAACACTGCCATTCCGCAAGATAACCCAAACCAGGGGACAGTTGCGGCCGGTTCCCGGAATCTAAAGTCTTATTTAGCACGGTTCACGCAAGGAATTGGCGCGGAATGGGTCCAGGCGGCCGAGGCGGCGGTGCATACCTTACAATCCTGCCCAAACAAGGCACGTCATTCCATGAACCTGTCCCGCATCGACCTTAACCTGTTTGTCGTGTTCGAGGCGATATACACGTCCGGCGGCATAACGCCTGCCGCCAGCAAGCTCAACCTGTCGCAGTCGGCGGTCAGCCATGCGCTGGGCCGCCTTCGTTCCCTGTTCGACGATCCCTTGTTCGAGCGAAACAGCAAGGGCATGGTGCCGACGGCACGGGCGCGCGCCCTGATCGGCGTCGTCAGGCTGGCCCTGCAGGGCATGGAAAGCACCCTGCAGCGCAGCGCTTGTTTTGACGCTGGCAGCGCCCAGCGCACTTTCACGCTGGCCATTGGCGACCCGATCGACTCGCTGCTTCTGCCGGCGCTGGTCAGCCAGGTCGAGCGCTCGGCGCCAGGTATCGAGATCGGCACCGGCTACAGCAACCGCCAGCGCATTGAAAATGCGTTGCGCGACGGGTCTCTCGACGCGGCGGTGGACGTTCTCATGCCCATGCCCGCCGACATTACCCACGAACCGGTGTTCTCGGACCCGATGGTGGTGCTGGCGCGGCGTGGACATCCGCTGGTGCGGGGCGCGATTGACCTGGATGCTTACCTGGCGCTTGAACATATCCAGGTTTCGTCGCGCCGGCTTGGCACCGGCATGGCCGACATGGCGCTGCGCCGTCTCGGGTTGGACCGCCGCATCCGCGTGCGCTGCCAGCATTACGCGGCGGCTTGCCGCATCGTCAGCCGCAGCGACATGCTGGCGACGATGCCCTTGCATTTCGCGGCCATCTTTAACGACGCGTTCCAAAACCAGTTGCTTGCGCCGCCGTTCGAGGTGCCGCCATGCGAATGGTTCCTGTATGCGGAAAAAGGCGCGGCAAACGATGGCGGCAGGGTATGGTTCCGGGCAAGGGTACTGGACGCGATTGCCGACATGCAGGCCGGCAACTCGCCGGTCCAGTCCTTGGAAATCCATGCCTAGCCTTGCCCCGTCGGTCTGCGTGTCCAGGATAAGGCTGCCGATCTATATGAATTGCGTGCATGATGATCCATCTAACAAAATCATTGGATTTCGCCCCGGCTGAACCTTAGCCTAGCCCCTCGTCAAGGTCGGCAGGGCAGGGTGCCAGCAGTAACCGGTTTCCGGTACGGAATGCCGACATGAAAAGGAGTGCCGCCCGATGCCAGACACCAGCCCGAAAATGCCCCTCGCAGGCAACGATCGACCCTGGCTGCGCAACTATCCGCCGGGCGTCGACTGGCATTTGCCGCCGGCAACAAGTCCGGTGCACTTGCTGCTGGATGAAACCGCCAGGGATTATCCCGAGCAGATTGCCATCGAGTTCGAAGGCCGGACCCATACTTACCGGTCGCTGCGCGAACTGGCCGACCGTGCCGCGGCCGGGCTGCAGCGGCTGGGCGTTGGACCCGGCGTCCACGTCGGCCTCTACCTGCCCAACACGCCGCATTACGTAATCATGTTTTTCGCCATCCTGAAAGCGGGCGGCACCATCGTCAATTATTCCCCTCTCGACGCCGCCAACGTGGTCCGCCACAAGATCGCCGACAGCGAAACCGAGATCATGGTCACGCTGGACCTGGCCACGCTCTATCCGCTGATGGACGACATGCTGCGCACCACTCGCCTGCGCTGCCTGGTCGTGGGGAACCTGGCGGAAATGTCCGGCGCCGGCATGGCTGTCGCCGCTGACAGCGTCGCCGGCATCGCCTGGGACGCAGCGCGGCTGCGATTTGGCGACCTGCTTGCCGGCGATGCCGTCCCTGTCGCGCCGGCCGACATCGATGTCGACACGTCTATCGCCGTGCTGCAATACACCGGCGGCACCACTGGCCTGCCGAAAGGCGCGGTGCTCACGCATGGCAACCTGTCGGCGGCAGCCAGCCAGGCCGTGATGAACACCGGCGGCGCCGACGGCTTGCGGCCCGGCGCCGAAGTATTCCTCTGCGTGCTGCCACTGTTTCATATCTATGCGCTCACCTTCAACCTGCTGCTCGCAGTGCGGCTGGCCGCGCGCAGCGTGCTGCACCTGCGCTTCGATGCGGAGCGGGTCATTGCCGAGCTGGCGGACAAGCGGGTCACGGTTTTCTTCGGCGTGCCGACCATGTTTACCGCGCTGACTGCGTGCGCCAGCCTGGACCGGGCCGAGCTTGGTGCTTTGCGCTTCTGCAATTCCGGCGGGGCGCCGCTGCCGAGCGAAGTCGGCGAGCGTTTTCGGCGCGTCACCGGCCACCCGGTGCAGGAAGGCTGGGGCATGACGGAAATGTGCGGCGTCGGCACGGTGACGCCGCGCGGCGTCATCGGTCCGCCCGGCGCCTGCGGCATACCGCTGTGCGGGGTCGACATCCGATTTCTCGATGTGAACGACCCGCAGCGTTATGTCGCCTACGGCGAGCGCGGCGAGATCTGCGTGGCCGGGCCCAATGTGCTGGGCGGCTACTGGAAGAAGCCGGAAGCCGGCACCGAGTCCATGACGGCCGACGGCTACTTCCGCACCGGCGACGTCGGCAGCATGGATGAAAATGGCTTCCTGTTCATTGCCGACCGCATCAAGGACATGCTGCTGTGCAGCGGTTACAACGTTTATCCGCGGGCCATCGAGGAAGCCATCTACCGGCATCCGTCGGTTGCCGAAGTCATCGTGATCGGCGTGGCCGACCCTTACCGCGGCCAGCACCCGAAGGCCTATATCCGGCTGAGGGACGGCGCCGAACCGTTCACGCTGGACGCATTGAAGCTGTTCCTGAAAGATGCGCTGGGCAAGCATGAAATGGTGCATGCGCTGGAATTTCGCAGCGAGTTGCCGAAGACGCCAGTCGGCAAGCTGTCGAAGAAGGAGCTGTACCAGGAACAGCAGGACAAGGAAGCGCAGGACAAGGCAGCGACTTCAGCCGTAAAACTTACAACCAAGGAGACGACATGAAACAGCACTCGGCAGCAGGCGCACTGGCACTCGCGGCGGCGGCACTTTGCGCGGCGCCCGCCGCGTCGGCGGAAAACGTCCGCATTGCCTTCATCGACGCATTGAGCGGGGCGTTCGCGCCGCCGGCCCAGACCGCGCTGAAGAATTTCCAGATGGTGGCCGAGATCGCCGGCCAGCAGAAATGGGCAGGGCCGGGCAACACCATCGAGGTGGTCGGATTCGACGGCAAGGGCAGCCCGCAGGACTCTGCCTCGCAGCTCAAGACCGCCATCGACCAGGGCTATCGCTATGTGGCCCAGGGCGGCGGCTCCGGTGTGGCCTTCGCGCTGATCGACGGCATCAACAAGCATAACGAGCGCAATCCCGGCAAGGAAGTGGTCTACCTCGACTACGCCGCGCTGGACCCCGACCTGACCAACAGCAAGTGCAGCTTCTGGCACTTCCGTTTCGAGCCGAATTCCGACATGCGCATGGAAGCGGTGACGAGTTTCATCGCCAAGGACCAGTCCGTCAAGAAGGTGTTCATCATCGGCCAGAACTACGCGCTGGGGCACCAGGTCAGCCGCGCCGCCAAGGAATACCTGAAGCGCAAGCGCCCGGATATACAGATCGTCGGCGACGACCTGCACCCGATTGCGACGGTCAAGGACTTCTCGCCCTATGTCGCCAAGATCAAGGCTTCGGGCGCCGACTCGGTCATCACCGGCAACTGGGGCAACGACCTGGCGCTACTGATCCGCTCGGCCAAGGAAGCCGACCTCAAGGTCAATTTCTACACCTACACCGCCTACACCACCGGCGTGCCGACGGCGATGGGCGCGGCCGGCGCGGACCGGGTGAAGAACGTCAGCCAGTGGAACCCGAACAACCAGGGTTTCCTCGGCGCCGACCTGATCGAGGCGACCAGGAAGAAATTCGATGAAGACTACTGGCTGATGTCCAGTCACAGCGCAATTGCGATGCTGTCGAAGGCCATCAAGCAGACCGGCAGTACAGACCCGGTCAAGGTTGCCTTTGCAATGGAAGGCATGACCGTCAAGAGCCTGAACGGCGACGTTGAAATGCGCAAGTCCGACCACCAGGCACAGCAGCCGATGTATATCGCGACCTGGACCAAGATCAACGGCAAGGACGTGCGCTTCGACCAGGAAAAAACCGGCTATGGCTGGAAAACCGACGAGAAGATCGACACTTTCGTCGCGACCCAGCCCACCTCGTGCCAGATGAAACGGCCAGCCAGCCAGTAACGGAGAAACACACGCATGAAAATCAGTAACCGCGTCACCGAGCTGCTCGGTGTCGATTACCCGGTCGTCCAGGCCCCGATGGGCTGGATCGCCAGGGCGCAGCTGGCGTCGGCGGTGTCGAACGCCGGCGCGATGGGCATTATCGAAACCTCGTCGGGCGACCTCGAGGCCATCCGCCGGGAGATTCGCCAGATGCGCGAACTGACCGACAAGCCATTCGGCGTCAACATCGCATTGGCCTACGTGCGCGACCCGGGCATCGTGCAGTTCGTGGTCGACCAGGGCGTGAAGTTCGTCACCACCTCCGCTGGCGACCCTGGCCGGTATTGCGCCGACCTGAAGGCGGCCGGGCTGACGGTGTTCCATGTCGTGCCAACGCTGGCCGGCGCGATGAAGGCGGTGGCGGCGGGCGTCGACGGCCTGATCGTCGAAGGCAGCGAAGGCGGCGGCTTCAAGAACCAGCGCGACGTGGCGTCGATGGTGCTGCTGCCACTGGTGTGCTCGAAGGTCGACGTGCCGGTGATCGGCGCTGGCGGCTTCAGCGACGGCGCCACCATGGCGGCGGCGTTCGCGATGGGCGCCGAGGGCATACAGATGGGCACGCGCATGTTGTCGGCGACCGAATCACCGGTGCATGAGAACTGGAAGAAGGCCATCGTCGACGCACAGGAAACCGATACGGTGTTCCTGAACCGCGGCGGCAAGGGCCCGGCGCTGCGCGCATTGCGTACCGCGCGCAGCAGCCGTGTCGAGCAGCAGGTCCCGGACAGCATCATGGCCGAATTCGCGGGCGTCCAGGCGCTGTACTTCGGCGGCGACATGGAAGCGGCGATCGCGCTGACTGGCCAGGTTTGCGGCCGGATCGACGCGGTGCGGCCAGTGCGCGACATCATCGAGGACACGGTGCGGGAGTTTCACGAGACGGTCGCGCGGCTTGCCGCGCGTTACCAGCGGGCGCCGCAGGTTTAAATCTTGCCTTGGTTTTTCAATCGGCTGAGCGTTTCGGGCGACAGGTTCAGGTAGGACGCCAGTTCCTTCTTGGGCAGGCGCTCGAACAGGTCCGCGTGCTTGCGCACGAAACGATGCACGCGTCCCGGCGCGTTGAGCAGGTGCAGCGTGATGGTGTGCGCCATGATCTCGCTCATCAACTGCATCACCTCGAATTCGAAGGCCTGTTTCACTTCGGCATGGCTTTCGATGAACAGCACCCACTGCGGCAGCGACAGCTTTGCCACGCGCGCCTTGGTCACCGACACGATGCTGTAGGGCGTCGGCGTCTTCAGCCGCCAGGCGGCGTAGCTGGTTTCAATGTCGCGCTCCGCCGCGAAACGCAAGATCATTTCCTTCGCATTCTGGTTCGTCACGGCGCGCTTGAGTATGCCGTCCAGCACGAAATACTGTTCCATGTCGTAGATGCCCTGGTGCAGCAGACAATCGCCTTTCTGGCAGTCTATGATTGTAAGATAAGGCTCGAGCGCGGCCATTTCGCTATCCCGGAGGCTCTTCAGCACGGTATTTTGTTTCAGCTGTACCCGGATAATGTTTTTTTCTGGATGGCTTGCTACGGAGGACATGGCAAATAGGTAGTTGGTAAAAGCGGACGCACATCATGCGGTGAAAATTGACCCCGGTCAATGAGGAAAACCGGGCCGGCTCGTTATGATAAATCATCAGCAACCCGGGCCGCAGAAGCAAGAGAAATCAAGGAGTTGGCGGCAAAGAATGACACGACGAGCGCACACCGGGAACCGGCAGGACCAGAGCTGCAACCTTGCGATGGCTCAACCGGCAGTGGCCGCTCTTCCCCACTTTCCCCACCTTCCAGACCACATTGTCGCCAGCGACGGGCGCAACAGAACACCATTATCAGGAGACAGCAATGAGTAAAGCGCTTGATGGCGTCCGTATTCTGGACTTCACCCACGTTCAGTCCGGCCCCACGTGCACCCAGTTGCTGGCGTGGTTCGGCGCGGACGTGATCAAGGTCGAGCGCGCAGGCGAAGGCGACGCGACCCGCGGCCAGCTGCGCGACGTTCCCGACGCCGACAGTCTTTATTTCACGATGCTCAACCATAACAAGCGCTCCATTACGCTGGATACGAAGAAGCCAGCGGGCAAGGAAGTGCTCGAAACGCTGATCAAGCAATGCGACGTGATGGTAGAAAATTTTGCGCCGGGCGCACTGGAGCGCATGGGCTTCGGCTGGGAGCGCATCCAGGAACTGAACCCGCGCATGATCGTGGCCTCGGTCAAGGGTTTCGGGCCCGGCCCGTACGAAGATTGCAAGGTCTACGAGAATGTCGCGCAGTGCGCCGGCGGCTCGGCCTCGACCACCGGTTTCGACGATGGCCCGCCGCTGGTGACCGGCGCGCAGATCGGCGACAGCGGCACCGGGCTGCACCTGGCGCTGGGCATCGTCACTGCGCTGTACCAGCGCAGCATGACGGGGCGTGGCCAGAAGGTGCTGACCGCGATGCAGGACGCGGTGCTCAACCTATGCCGCGTCAAGCTGCGCGACCAGCAGCGGCTGGAGCGCACCGGGGTCATGGAAGAGTACCCGCAGTTCACCAGCGGCGCGAAGTTCGGCGACGCCGTGCCGCGCGCGGGCAACGCCTCCGGCGGCGGCCAGCCGGGCTGGATCCTGAAGTGCAAGGGTTGGGAGACCGACCCGAATGCCTACATCTACTTCATCGCGCAGGCGCCGGTGTGGAAGTCGATCTGCAACGTGATCGGGCGCGAGGAATGGATTACCGACCCGGACTACGCGACCCCTCGTGCCCGCCTGCCGCGGCTGATGTCCATCTTTGCTACGGTAGAAGAGTGGACCAAGACCATGACCAAGTTCGAGGCCATGGACATCCTGAACAAGTACGACATTCCTTGCGGCCCCATCCTGTCGATGAAGGAAATCGCCGAGGAACCCTCATTGCGTGCGACCGGCACGGTGGTCGAGGTGGACCATCCTGTGCGTGGCAAGTACCTGACCGTGGGCAATCCGATCAAGCTGTCCGACAGCCCGACCGAGGTCACGCGCTCGCCGCTGCTGGGCGAGCACACCGATGAAGTGCTGGCCCAGCTGGGTTATTCGGCGCAGCAGATTACTGCCCTGCGCGAAGACCGCGTGATTTAAGCGTTTGACAGGCGCGCGGCAGGCGGCGCAGACCGCCACCGCCGGCCGCCGCATCGCCCGATGCCGCAGTGCTGAAACCATAATGACTGGAAGAGACAGGCTTACAACATGAACAAAATGATTATCCCCATCATCGCCCAGGGCGCCACCCGGCAACGCAAGCGCGAGGCGCCCAAGG
>CAUQYP010000136.1:0-11455 GCA_963522035.1 uncultured Noviherbaspirillum sp.
AGGTGACGGTGGGCGGGGACGTGGGCGAGCAGAGCAGCTATGGGGGAGGGCAGGCCTTGCTCAATGCTGGCGCGGCCTCCGGGACAACGCGGCTGGCCAGCCTCGATCCGCTGCTGACCAACTAGGCAGATCCAGACCATGACGACACTGATCTACACACACGCCGCATGCATGGAGCACCGGCCCGGGCCGGACCACCCCGAGTCGCCCGAACGCCTGGCGGCAGTGCTGGCCGCACTGCGCTCGCCCGGTTTCGAGTCGCTTCAATGGCAGGATGCGCCGATGGGCACCATGGAGCAGGTGGCGCTGGTCCATGAGCCCGACTTTATCGAGCAGGTGATCGACAATGCCCCCAGGCAGGGTTACCTGGTGCTCGACGGCGGCGACACTGTCATGTCGCCGGGCTCGCTGGAAGCCGTGATGCGCTGCGTCGGCGCTGCCTGCGCCGGCGTCGATGCCGTCATGGCAGGGAATGCGGCCAATGTCTTTTGCGCGACCCGGCCCTGCGGCCATCATGCGGAGCCGGACCGCGCGATGGGATTCTGCATCTTCAACCAGGCCGCCATCGCCGCCGTGTACGCGGCGCAGCAATACGGGCTGGCCCGGGTCGCGGTGGTGGACTTCGATGTCCACCACGGCAACGGCACGCAGGCCGCGTTCTATGCCAGGCCCAACCTGTTCTACGCTTCCAGCCACCAGTCGCCGTTCTACCCCGGCACCGGCAGCAGGACCGAGACCGGCATCAGCCACAACATCGTGAACGTGCCGCTGGCCAGGGGCTGCGACTCGACGCGGTTTCGCCAGGGCTGCGAGCAGGACATCCTGCCGGCACTGCGGGCGTTTGCGCCCGATTTCCTCGTCATCTCGGCCGGTTTCGATGCGCACCACCTCGACCCGCTGGCAGCCCTCGACCTCCAGGACAGCGACTTCCGCTGGATCACGGAGCAGCTGATGGATGTGGCGAACGACTGCTGCGATGGGCGCATCGTGTCGGTTCTGGAAGGCGGGTATAGCATGGAAGGGCTCGCGTCGGGCACGGCCGAGCATGTCAGGGCGCTGATGCGCGCCGCTTAACAATAAAGGCCGACGTCGATTAACATGGTGTTATCGCAGGCCGCAAAAGGAGACTGATCATGGCAGCATGTCCGAAATGTAATGGCAGCGGCATACTTCAATGCCACCGCTGCAAGGGAACCGGCAAGGCGCCGTTGCTGGACAAGGATACCGCGGTAAGCCTCGTCAACAATGCCACGCCGGGACACGAGAACGAGACGTGTCCGTCGTGCCATGGCGTGGGCACCGAGCCCTGTTCCCGTTGCGACGGGTCTGGCGTGGTCCACTGCTGACCGGCAAGGTTTGGCTCACGGTCGTGCTGCCGGCGGCGCGACCGGCAACACGGAGTGCATATTGAATCTGACGTTTTTGAACAAGTTTTTACCCGGTCGTGACCGTATCGACCGGTTTGAAAAAATGCGCGCCTGTACCGGCGCGCTCTTCGGCCTGATCATCACTGGTGTCTGCACCAGTTTCTTTTTTCCCGACACCCGAAACGCCATATTGCTGATTGCGCCGATGGGCGCTTCCGCCGTGCTGCTGTTCGCGGTGCCGGCCAGCCCGCTGGCGCAACCATGGTCCATCATCGGCGGCAACCTGATCGCCGGCCTGGTCGGCGTCAGTTGCGCCAAGCTGATCGGCGAACCGCTGATAGCCGCGCCGGTTGCGGCGGCGGCTGCCATTGGCGCCATGTTCATGGCGCGCTGCCTGCACCCGCCCAGCGGCGCGGTGGCGCTGACCGCCGTGCTTGGCGGCCCCGCTGTGCATGCGATGGGTTACGGTTTCGTGCTGGCGCCTGTCATGCTCAATTCGGTACTGATACTGGGCGCCGCGCTGTTCTTCAACAATGCCACCGGCCGCCGCTACCCGCACCATGTGCAGGCCCAGCCCGTGGAGACGCATGACACCAGCAATGCCGCGCCCACGACCCGCCTCGGCATCACCAGCGAGGACCTCGACGCCGCGCTGGCGCGTTACAACCAGGTGCTGGACATCAGCCGCGAAGACCTGCAGGCGATCCTGCTGGACACGGAAATGCGCTCGCACCAGCGCCGCTTCGGCATTACCCGTTGCAGCGAAGTGATGTCGAAGGATGTGGTCCGGGTGCTATACGGCACGCCGCTGCAGGAAGCATGGGAAGCGCTGCACGAGCACCGGCTGACTGCGCTGCCGGTGGTGGGGCGCGGCAACCACGTGGTGGGCATCGTCACCAAGGCGGACTTCATCAAGCATGCGCGGGCCGACAGCTACAAGGGCCTGGGTGGCGCACTGAAGCGGCTGCTGGAACCGATCAGGCATACCCATTCGATCAAGCCGGAAGTAGTGGGGCAGATCATGCACAAGGACGTGCGCACGGTCCGCCACGACCAGCCAGTGGTGGAACTGGTGCCGCTGATGTCGGACGCCGGGCTGCATTCGCTGCCGGTGGTGGATGACGACGGGCGCCTGGTCGGCATCATGACGCAGTCGGACATGATCGCGACCCTGTATGAAAAGAACCTGGGCAAGCCGGTGGGTGTGGCGCCAGCGGCCTTGCTGGATGCGCCAGTCTTGCGCGTCGGGCCGCGCTGACCTTGCGAATTCAAACAACTACGCAGTGACGAGTGAATGCGTGTTGCGGGATAGTCTGTTTTTCAAAGCGAAATCGAGTGTGGCATGCAAGCGGGATTGATCGACCCATCGCCTGGCGAGCCAGGCAAGCAAAGCGGGTCGATCGATAGGCTTGCCCATCAGCTTTTGAAACACCAGGCGAAGTTCCGCTTCAGCAGGAAGATGCTTGAGGTATGCCACGTTCGCCAGTTGATGAGAAATGAAAGCCGCACACTCGCGCGATTCTTCGTCGACTACCAACGACTCCCATGCACTAGTTGACGGATCTTGAAGTTGCTCCGATAAAAAAAAGACGAGTTCCTGTTCCCATTCCCGGAATGAAGGAAATGCCTCTTTCTTGAACGGATTAACGGTCATGATTCAAACCCCTGTTTGACTCGTGCAGCTTGCGCTGTGTGTCTTCGATAATCTTCAACGCCTCGCGATTCCTCCAGCGTACTATAAATCTTGAGAGACTTTCGCCTCCAGCTCCTTGACCCGCCCGCGCAATGCCCGTTCCTCATCCCATCGCTTCGTCTCATCGCGAACGATCGCCACGATGGCCGACACCTTGCCGTCGGCCGCATGCAGCATCGCCACCGTAAACGCGATCGACAGCGGATGGCCTTCCTTGTGCAGCGCCGGCACCCGCAGCAGCTCGTTGCCATAACGTGTTTCCCCGGTCTGCATGGTCTTCTCAAAACCTTCCCAGTGCCGGTGGCGCTGGCGCTCGGGCACGATCAGGTCCAGCGTCTGCCCGATTGCGTCGCTTCCGGTGAAACCGAATATGCGTTCCGCGCCCGGGTTCCAGAAAACGATCTTGCCTTCGGCGTCGGCCACGACGTCGCCATCGCCGATGGCCATCAGCAGCTGTTGGTAATCTATTTGCGCAACCATCGCGCACCTCTGTCGCAGAATAAAAAAATGGCACCCGGACCATCAAGGTGCGGGTGCCATCGGAAGGGTCAGATCAGATAGCGATCAGACTGCCTTGGCTTCGTGCATTGCCTGGATCTGCTGGCTGGAATAGCCCAGTTCTTCCAGCACTTCGTCGGTGTGCTGGCCCAGCAGCGGCGAGGCCGTCACTTCCGGCTTCAGGTCCGAGAACTTGATCGGGCTGCCGATCGTGAAGTACGAACCGCGGACCGGGTGCTGCACTTCGACGATGGAGCCGGACTTGCGCAGCGACTCGTCCACCAGCAGTTCCTTCATCGACAGCACCGGTGCGCAAGGAATGTCGAACTTGCGGAAGATGTTGACCGCCTCGAACTTGGTCTTGTCCTTGATGAAGTCCTCGATCGTGGCAAAGATCTCGTTGATGTGCGGCTGACGTGCCTGCGGCGTCATGTACGCAGGGTCGGTCTTCCATTCCGGTTTGCCGAGCGCGTCGCAGATTGGCGCCCATGCATGGCCCTGGACCGTGAAGTAGATGTACGCGTTCGGGTCGGTCTCCCAGCCCTTGCACTTCAGGATCCAGCCTGGCTGGCCACCGCCGCCCGCATTGCCGCCGCGTGGCGTGACCTTGTCGGCGAACGCTTCCATTTCGTGCGGGTACTGTGGATATTCTTCCAGGTAGCCCACGCGCTCGAGGCGCTGCTGGTCGCGCATCTTGACGCGGCACAGGTTCAGCACGGCGTCCTGCATCGACACGGCTACCTTCTGGCCCTTGCCGGTCTGCTGGCGGCCGATATAGGCCGTCAGGATGCCGATGGCCAGGTGCATGCCGGTGTTGGAGTCGCCCAATGCAGCCGACGAGATGGTCGGTTGCGAGTTCTCGCCCTTCCACCAGCCGGTGGTCGAGGCGGCGCCGCCGGCGCACTGCGCCACGTTCTCGTAGACCTTCAGGTCTTCGTAGTGGTGGCCGTCGGAGAAGCCCTTGACCGACGCCAGGATCATCTTCGGGTTCAGTTCCTGGATGCGCTCCCAGGTGAAGCCCATGCGGTCCAGCGCGCCGGGGCCGAAGTTCTCCACCATCACGTCGGATTCCTTGATCAGCTTCTCCAGTACTTCCTTGCCTTCCTGCTGCTTGGTGTCCAGCGTCAGCGAACGCTTGTTGGAGTTGAGCATGGTGAAGTACAGCGCATCTGCGTCGGGGATGTCGCGCAGCTGGCTGCGGGTCACGTCACCGGCGCCCGGGCGCTCGACCTTGATCACGTCCGCGCCGAACCAGGCCAGCATCTGGGTACAGGCAGGACCAGCCTGCACGTGGGTGAAGTCGATGATCTTGATGCCTTGCAGAGGTTTGTTCATGGTATCTCCTTGTTTGTATCGCGGTAGATTACTTCTTCTTTGCTGCGCTTTGCGGATTCAGGTGCGCGATGCGTCCGCTCTCGGTGCCGGCGTTCTCGTCGATGACGACATTGATCAGCGTCGGCTTGCCGGAAGCGATGCCGTCGGTCAGCGCCTTGGACAATTCTTCAGGCGTGGTGACGTGGGCGCCGATGCCGCCGAATGCCTCCATCATCTTGTCGTAGCGCGCGCCCTTGACGAACACGGTCGGTGCCGGGTCGGCGCCGCCGGTCGGGTTGACGTCGTTGCCCTTGTAGACGCCGTTGTTATTAAAGATTACCACCGTTACCGGCAGGTTGTAGCGGCAGATGGTCTCCACTTCCATGCCGGAGAAGCCGAAGGCCGAGTCGCCTTCCAGCGCCACCACCGGCTTGCCGGTCGTGACGGCCGCGCCGATGGCGTAGCCCATGCCGATGCCCATTACACCCCAGGTGCCGGAGTCGAGGCGCTTGCGCGGCTCGTACATGTCGATGACCGAGCGGGCCAAGTCCAGCGTATTGGCGCCCTCGTTGACCAGGCAGATGTCCGGACGGGTCTTGAGCACGTCGCGCATGGCCGACAGCGCGGTCATGAAGTTCATCGGCGAGGACTTGGACGACAGGGTCTTGGCCATCTTGGCGACGTTGGCGTCGCTCTTTTCCTTGATGGCGCCGGTCCACGACACGTCGGGCTTGTCGAAGCCGGAGGTCTCGATTTCCTTCAGCATGGCAGCGATGGTGGAGCCGATGTCGCCGGCCAGCGGTGCGTCGATGGGCACGTTCGAATCCATTTCCTGCGCCGAGATATCGATCTGCACGAACTTCTTGTCAGCCCAGTCCTTGTGGTCCTTGCCACCCCAGGTCGGGCCCTTGCCGTGCGAGAGCAGCCAGTTCAGGCGGGCGCCGATCAGCATCACGCAGTCAGCTTCCTTCAGTGCGTAGGAACGCGCGGCGATCGCAGCTTGCGGATGGTTGTCCGGCAGCAGGCCCTTGGCCATGGACATGGCCAGGTAGGGAATGCCGGTCTTCTCGACGAAGGCGCGGATGTCGGCATCGGCCTGCGCGTAGGATGCGCCCTTGCCCAGCATGATGACCGGGCGCTTCGCGTTCTTCAGGACTTCCAGCGCGCGGGTGATGGCTTCCGGCGCAGGGATCTGTGCAGGTGCAGGGTCGACCACCTTGACGATGGACTTCTTGCCGGCTGCGGCGTCCATCGCCTGGGCCAGCAGCTTGGCCGGTACGTCGAGGTAGACGCCGCCCGGACGACCGGAGACGGCAGCGCGAATGGCGCGGGCAACGGCGATGCCGATGTCCTCGACATGGTTGATGCGATAGGCTGCCTTGACGTAGGGCTTGGCGGCGTTCAGCTGGTCGAGTTCCTCGTAGTCGCCCTGCGCCAGGTCGACGATCTCGCGCTCGGAAGAGCCGGAGATCATGATCAGCGGGAAGCAGTTGACGGTGGCATTGGCCAGCGCGACCAGGCCGTTCAGGAAGCCGGGCGCCGAGACGGTCATGGCGATGCCGGGCTTCCTGGTCAGGTAACCGGCAATCGCGGCGGCGTTGACAGCGTTGGCCTCGTGGCGGAAGCCGATGAAGCGCAGGCCTTCGGCCTGGCACATGCGGGCCAGGTCAGTGATGGGAATGCCGACCAGACCGTAGATGGTATCGACGTCGTTGGCTTTCAGCGCGTCGATGACCAGATGAAAGCCGTCGGTCTGTTCCGCGGCAGTCGTCAGCGGCTCCTGCTGGGCCAGCGTCGTTGTTTCATCAGTCTGAACGGGTTTCAAGATTGAAGACATGCTTGCTCCTGTGGGTTCCGGCTTATAAGTGCGCCGCCGGGGTAGGGCGCGTTGACATCCATGGGCAGCGGTGGAATTCGGGACAGGCCAAAGGCATGCAGCAGCCATGGTCCGGTTCCGCTCCAACCCGCTACAGGCGGAGACGAAGTAGCGGCATCATAGCGATGGCCCTTGTTTTTACTCATTGACCGGGGTCAATTTTCAAAAGATGAATAAAGGCTATCGGATTAATGCTGATGGGCAATAAGCGTCAGTTTTCAAGTGCTTGGCATGCTGCTTCAGGCGTGGTTGCCGGCCCGTGGAAAACGGTGCGCTGACCTTCGCACCACACCTTCGATACAGCTTCCTGCTCAAGGCCCAGGCACATACCCGGTGAACTTCTGTATCAGCGCCGCGCCGTCGCTCATCAGGAATGTCCTGAAGGCCTCGGCCACGGGGGGCAGCCGCTTGCCGTTGCGATACACGACATACCAGTTCAGCATCATCGGGAAGCCCTGCACGTCGAGTACGACCAGGCTGCCGGCCTGCAGTTCAAGGCTGATCGTGTGCGCCGACAGGAAGCTGATGCCCATGCCGGCCATGACGGCCTGCTTGATGGTCTCCGTGCTCTTGATTTCCATGGCGATGTTGAGGTCGGCAATATGCCTGCCGAAGCTTTCCTCCATCGAGTTCCAGGTATCCGAGCCTTTCTCCCTGACCACGAAGCGCTCCCGCTTGATGGTTGCCAGCGGGATCTTCCTGCGTTTGGCATAAGGATGGTCGGCGGCCGCGACGATCACGTAGGGGTGCGGCGCGAAGGCTTCGTTGACGGTGTCCATGTCATGCGGCGGCCGCACCATGATGGCAAGGTCGGTCAAATTGCCGGCAATCTCCCCCAGCAGCTTTTCGCGGTTGTGGACAGCCAGGTTCAGCGTGACGCCGGCATGGCGCCGGGCAAACTCCACCAGCAACCGCGGAAAGAAATAATCGCCGGCGCTGATCACCGCAACGTTGAGCTTGCCGCCTTCGATGCCCTTGAACTGCGCCAGCGCTTCCTCGGCTTCGTCGAACTGCCGGATGATCTGGCGGCTGTAGCGCAGCAGCTCTTCACCGGCCGGCGTCAGGTAGACCCGCTTGCCCAGCTGCTCGAACAGCACGAGGCCGACATGGCCCTGCAAGGTCTTCACTTGCGTCGACACCGCTGGCTGCGTTAGGTGCAGCTCTTCGGCCGCACGTGAAAAACTCAGGTGGCGGGCAACCGTTTCGAAGACTTTCAACTGGCGCAGCGTGGCATTTTTCATCAGGTGTTTATGTTTCGACAGCGAAGGCTACAGAGGAGGAATGATTAAATCATAACCGATGATGAATGATCTTGATTAGAAAGTTTAAGTGTCATTTATCGTTCGCCGACCCTAGTATGCCCTCACACCGCCGGCAAACACGCCAGCGAGACTTCCACTCTCATCCCCGAGGAGGCTCACATGTCGCACTACCAGACCATCGCCCACGCCACCGGCAACGCTGCCGACTTTCACCGCGACGCCTATAACGCCGCGTTCTACGAACTGGGCCTGAAATGGCACTGGGACGAGTCGGTGTACGAGAACGTGCTGTCCGACCACCTGGAAAGGGAGCGCCTGCTCGGCTACCTGAAAACCCACCAGACTCACTTGCTCAGCGCCTACGATCCGGACTTCCTGGTCGCCGCCATCGAGACGACCAAGGCCCGCTGGTACGACGCACTGCTGCAGACCGGCTCCCGGCGCCATGTCAACTGGGCCGAATTCCAGCAGGCGCAGGTGGGAGCATAAGCCCTGCCCTTTGCTGTGAACGCAATGCCTGCAAGCGGATTTTTTGAAACTTAACCGTGGTCAATGAGCATTGCAGGACGTTCCCGGAACATGCGCTTGCAAGCTGCGCAACCTATCTACCGAGCGCAGTAACAACCATGAAGAGCATGCCGGCATCGCTGAGCGTAGCGCAAGCGCTGCCAGCTGCTCACGGCAGCCATGCCGACCTGAGGGGAAGACAAAATGATTCAACGCTGGCTACGCTTTACCTACCTTGACGAAACCTGTTTCGGCACGCTGGAGGGAAACAAGATCCGGATCCACGAGGGCAACATGCTGGAAGACCCTCGGCCCACGGACCGGTCCACCACGCTGGGCGAGGTGAAGCTGCTGACCCCGGTGGTGCCGGGCAAGGTGCTGGCGCTGTGGAACAACTTTCATGCGCTCGGCAAGAAGCTCGGCCTGGAGCCGCCGCCGGAGCCGCTGTACCTGCTCAAGGCGCCCAATTCCTACCTGAACCCGCTGGAGACCATCCGCAAGCCGCTATGCGATGGCAAGGTCGTCTATGAGGGCGAACTCGGTGTGGTAATCGGGCGCACCTGCACCAACGTGGCCGAGGAAGATGCGCTGTCGCACGTCTTTGGCTACACCTGCGCGAATGACGTCACCGTCGCCGACATCATCCAGCGCGACCCTACTTTCCCGCAGTGGGTCAGGGCCAAAGGCTTTGACACTTTCCTGCCGTTCGGCCCGGTGATTGCCACCGGCCTGGACCCCGCGATGCTGGTCGTCAGGACCATGCTCAACGAAGAAGTGCGCCAGGACTACCCGATCAATGACATGGTGTTTCCCGTGCAGAAGCTCGTCAGCCTGATCTCGCGCGACATGACGCTCTACCCCGGCGACATGATCCTGTGCGGCACTTCGGTCGGCGTCGGCTCGATGAAGCCGAACAGCATCGTTGAAGTGGAGATAGGCGGCATAGGGAAACTGCGCAACCGATTCGAGTAAACCATGAGGGTAGCAACATGAAAATCGCAATCATCGGGGCTGGCGCAATCGGCGGCTATGTCGGAGTCAAGCTTGCGCTGGCGGGTGAAGACCTGACATTCATCGTTCGCGGCGCCAATTTGCGGGCCATACGCAGCAATGGCATGAAGCTGGTCATGCATGACGGCACCGAGCACGTCGCCAGCAACGTCAGGGCGACCGACAGCTATGACGAGGCCGGCATACAGGACGTGGTGATCGTCGCGCTGAAGGCTCACCAGCTCGACGCGGTGGCCAACGACATCGGCAAGCTGGTCGGGCCGGATACGGTCATCGTGACCATGCAGAACGGCATACCGTACTGGTACTTCCACAAGCATGGCGGCGAGCTGGAAGGCCGGCAGGTGACGTCGGTCGACCCCACCGGCGAGTTGGCGCAGAAGGTGCCGGTCGGGCAGGTCATCGGCTGCGTGGTCTACCCGGCGTCCGAACTGATTGCGCCGGGCGTGGTGCGGCATATCGAGGGAGACCGTTTTCCGCTGGGCGAGCTGGACGGTTCGTCGAGCGAACGGGTCAACCGCGTGTCCGCCTGCATGACCAATGCCGGCTTCAAGGCGCCGGTGCTCGACAACATCCGCAGCGAGATCTGGCTGAAGCTGTGGGGCAACCTGACCTTCAACCCGATCAGCGCACTGAGCCATTCGACGCTGGTTGACATCTGCCAGTATCCGCTGACCCGCGAACTTGCCGTGCAGATGATGCAGGAAGCACAGGCGGTCGCCCACCGGCTCGGCATCGAGTTCCGGGTCACGCTGGACAAGCGCATCGCCGGCGCTGAAAAGGTCGGCAAGCACAAGACCTCGATGCTGCAGGACATCGAGGCCGGCCGCGGCTCGGAGATCGACGCGCTGGTGGGCGCCGTGGTCGAACTGGGCCGGCTTACCGGCACGCCGACGCCGCACATCGACACCGTGTATGCGTTGGTCAAGCTGCTCGACCGGACCGTGGCGGAAGAAAGCGGCGTGGTCAAGTTGCAGAAGGCGGCGTAGGCGGCGCGCATCGCCATGACTGCCACGGCCGCAGGCTCCCTCGCGCAACGCCGGGACGTGCCGCCCGCCGGCCGCTGGCCGGCGGGCACCTTGTGGATACTCGGCCGGGTCGGCCGCGCCCACAAGTTGCAATGGCACGCAGACAGGCACGACGAGGCTGCTGGCGCCTGCGCCGTGTTCGACCAGCACTGCGGCCGTGGCTACCGTGCTTTTCTCATCGGCGCCTGCCGGCCCGCCAGGAGCGTCACGCGCTTCGACCCGGGCCATGCACAGATTGTGCTGGTGCCGGGGCCGTCTGCCGGCTGGGAGGACAGCGGCGCCGAAGCCTGGACGGAATCGCTTGCAGAAGCCGGCGGCTTGTTGCGTAGCTGGCTGGGCGGATTGCTGCGCGGTCCTGCATTGCCTGCGTCGCCAATACGCCGGCAGTTGCGCGCCAACCGCGAATCACTGGCATTGCTGCTCCGGGTGCTGAGTACGCGGCAACGACAGAGCTTGCGCGACACCGGCAGCTTCATGTTGCTTGGCGGCGCCAGCGGACTGCGCTACCGGATCCGTAGTACTGGCGAAGCCAATATCGACCAGCTCGATGCACACGGCGCCGTTGAATACCGGCTCCGCATTGCGCCTGCCTGCGAACTGGCATTGCCTGGATGGCTGCTGATGCAGGTGCTGCATTTGCAGGACCCGGAGACGGAGTACCCGTTCCTGGCAGCCGCGCAGGTGTTTCCGGCACGCGGGTGAAGCCGCTTGGAAACAAGTCCTGCTCCGATCCGCGTGAGGTGCGATAAGCCAGACGCTTTGCACTAAAGCAGGTTCGTGCTGACTTGCCCGAGCCGGCCTGTAAGCACTATTGCTTGTTGCGCACAGCGACAGTTGCCGTTGCATCTGCTTTTGACGCTGCCTTTGACGTGGATCCCCGTTAGACGGCGACGCGTCGC
>CAUQYP010000137.1:0-11417 GCA_963522035.1 uncultured Noviherbaspirillum sp.
AACGGGGATCCACGTCAAAGGCAGCGTCAAAAGCAAAAGCAACGGCAACGGCAACTGCAACCGTCGCTGCGCGGGCAACGGCAACGGCAACTGTCGCTGCGCGGAGCAAGCAATATCGCTTACAGGCTGACTCGGGCAAGTCGGCAGGTAACCACCCTAGGCACTCTTTCCGGCATCACAATGCCGCGACGATGCCGTCCTGGTCCACTTCCTTGCTGCGCAAGTCAGGCTTGTCGGCCTGCGTCAACACGTCATCCTTGTCCTCGACCACCGGAGCGACAGGCTTGGGCGGCGTCTTGACGACCACCGTCGCCGGTGGCGCCGTCGTGGTGGTTACCGGCACGTTCTTGCCGCTGGCCACGTCCTTCAGGCGCTTGTACTCGGCCAGCACCTTGTAGCCGTAGCCGGAATCGGTTTCAAAAGCCGCGGCGCCGACGTACATCTTGAGCCCGGATTCGAGAGAGCCGCCGCGGTTCACGTATTCCTTCAGGATGGTGGCGCCGACCTTGATGTTGGCCACCGGGTTCAGGGCTGCCTTCACGCCGCCCAGCGACTGGAACTTGTCATGATGCACCTTGGACATGACCTGCATCAGCCCCTGGGCGCCCATCGGGCTTTCCGCGAACGGGTTGAAGCCGGATTCGATCGCCATCACCGCCAGGACCAGCAGCGGGTCGATTTTCACTTCCTTTGCGGTGTGGTAGGTCGCGTTCACCAGCATATTGGTGGCGTCGCCAGCCACGCGGTAGCGCTTGGCCAGCCAGTTCGTGACCCATGTCTGCTCGCGCGGCGTCGGCTCTTTCGATTCCGTGACCGGTATCCTGGCAGCATGTTCGATATGGCTTGCCGGGTTCGTCGGGATGGTCGGGCTTGCAACGGCAGCCTGGACGGCAACTGCGTCGGTTTCCGCCGGTTTCACTGCAGCGGCTGGCTTGACGGTCGTCACCGCGACTAGCGAGGACGCCGGCGCTGGCGCGACGACTGCCGCTGCCTGCTGCGTGGCCCCTGCCGCGAAGGGCGACATCGCCTTGATATGGTCGGTCAATTCGGGCTTGACGAACATCACGCCAATCGCCCCTATCGCGCACATTCCCGCACCCATCACGGTGCGTTGCGCGGCCATGCGTAGAATCCTGGTCCTGCCGGGCGCTGCGAAAAAGGAGCGCAATCGCGTTCCTGCATTCGCCGCGGGCGGTTCTTCAGGGGTTGGCCCTATCAGACTCGGCAACATTTTTCCTCCTCTATCAGCGCGGCAAAGTCTTCCCACGGGCATTGAAGCCCATGAGGTCATCGATTGCTTGACTTGCCGTGCACCAGAATGATCGTTTGCCTGTGCTGGGAGCAGAGGACAAACGGCGGAGTCATCGTCCACGTACCGCGGCCAGGCCATGGCGGGTTAGCGTGTCGACAACGTTGTCGGGGGTTAAGGCAGACGCCTTCTGAAAACACTCCTTAAAATGTCATGTGGGGCCCCGAACCCCGTAAGCTTTCGTCAATCGGACAGATGTTTATTTGTTAAGCCGACGACTGCGTTTGGCCGCATTGTAGTAACCGGGTTATATCGCGTCAATAATATAAAATATTGTTTCTATAACTTATATGTCTTAAGGACCGTTCTGGTAGTGTGTAAACCTTAATAGAATCAGTCACTTGTAACCGTCTACTCAACGAGTACCAACACTTTGAAAAATATCAACAAACATGAAATACGCTGATTTACGCGATTTTATTGCCAAGTTGCAAGATATTGGCGAACTTCGCCATGTCGGCGCCCCGGTTTCCCCCTACCTCGAGATGACCGAGGTATGCGACCGGGTATTGCGGGCCGGCGGCCCGGCGCTCATATTCGACCGTCCGGTCGGGCATGACATCCCGGTGCTGGCCAACCTGTTCGGCACGCCGCGCCGCGTGGCGCTGGGCATGGGCGCGGACGATGTCAGCGAGCTGCGCAAGATCGGGCACGTGCTGGCCACCCTGAAGGAGCCGGAACCGCCGAAGGGATTGCGCGACGTGATGGGCCTCGGCTCGCTGGTGAAGTCGGTGTGGGACATGGCGCCGAAGGAAGTGCGCGGCGCACGCTGCCATGAAGTGGTCTGGGAGGGCAACGATGTCGACCTGGCCCGACTGCCGATACAGCACTGCTGGCCAGGCGACATTGCGCCGCTGATTACCTGGGGACTGGTGATCACGAAGGGGCCGCACAAGAAGCGCCAGAACCTCGGCATCTACCGGCAACAGGTGCTGGGCCGCAACAAGGTCATCATGCGCTGGCTCGCGCATCGCGGCGGCGCGCTCGACTTTCGCGAGCACGGCATCGTCAGCCGTGGCCAGCCTTATCCGGTCGCCGTCGCGCTGGGCGCCGATCCGGCAACGATACTCGGCGCCGTAACACCGGTTCCCGACAGCCTGTCCGAATACCAGTTCGCCGGCCTGCTGCGCGGCAGCCGGACCGAGCTGGTGAAGGCCATCGGCAGCGAACTGCGGGTGCCGGCCTCCGCCGAGATCGTGCTCGAAGGCCATATCTACCCGGACCAGAACCATCCGAGCGGCTACGAGCATGCGCTGGAAGGGCCGTATGGCGACCATACCGGTTACTACAACGAGCAGGACATGTTTCCGGTGTTCACCATCGACCGGATCACGATGCGGCGCGACCCGATCTACCACTCGACCTATACCGGCAAGCCGCCCGACGAACCGGCCATCCTGGGCGTGGCGCTCAACGAGGTCTTCATTCCCTTGCTGCAAAAGCAGTTTCCGGAAATTACCGACTTCTACCTGCCGCCGGAAGGCTGCAGCTACCGGATGGCGGTGGTGCAGATGAAGAAGGCCTACGCCGGCCACGCCAAGCGGGTGATGTTCGGCGTCTGGAGCTTCCTGCGCCAGTTCATGTATACCAAGTTCATCGTGGTGGTGGACGAGGATGTGAACCTGCGCGACTGGAAGGAAGTCATCTGGGCGATCACTACACGGGTAGACCCGACCCGCGACACGACGCTGGTCGACAATACACCGATCGACTACCTGGACTTCGCGTCGCCGGTCAGCGGACTGGGAAGCAAGATGGGCATCGACGCCACCAACAAGTGGCCGGGCGAAACCAGCCGGGAGTGGGGCGTGCCGATTGCGATGACCGATGAAGTGAAGCGCAAGGTGGATGCGCTCTGGGGGCAGCTGGGCATTTGACGGACGGGCGGACGGACGGTCGCGGCCGGTTGCGGGGTACCAAGAATCAGGTGGACGGGGCCGGCTTTGCTGTTAAAATGCCGGCTGGCGGGCCCCTGCGCATTGTGGCGCGGCCAACCTGGTCAGGTCGGGAACGAAGCAGCCACAGCCGTTCTCCATAAGTGCCGCAGACAAGGCTCGCCTCTTTCGTCTTACCTTCCCGTAGGACACCGTAGTAAAAATTCCCAGTCGCTAAACACTCTCATCCCCTGCCGTTCACGGTCCGCTCGGCCTGCAGGTTATTGCGTATGCGCGTCATGATTTGTGCGCACTGGTCCAGCTGCTCGATGCTCAGGCCCCCCATCATTTTTTCCCGCAATGTGTCCGACAGCTGTTCAATGGCCTTGACCTGGCCGGCAGCTTCCGGCGTCAGCACCGTGTATTTGCGCCGGCGGTCGCCGGCATCGACGATGCGCGCGATCCAGCCTTTCTGCTCCAGCTTGTCCAGCAGCCTGACCAGCGTCGGTCCTTCTATGCCCAGGCTGCGCGCCAGGTCGGCCTGCATCAGGCCTTCGGGGTTGCGTTGCAGCTGGAGCAGCACCAGCCGCATCGACAGGTTGAGCCCGAGCGGCTTGAGCGCCCGGTTCATTTCGTAGCGCCACGCGCGGGAAACCTCGCCGATCACGCGCCCCAGCAGCTTGGGCAACATTTCCTTGTCAGGCAGGTTTTCCAGGTCTTTCCGCATTTCAAACTCGCTTTCATCATGCCAGACGCACTATGCTATCCTATTCGTTAGCATTGCTATCTAATTTCTCTGCGGCACGCCTGCATGCGCTGGTCCTGCCGGTCCACCCAAATTCATCGTTAACCATGCCTTCTGCCCGTTCCTCGATCCTGATTGCCGCCGTATTGCTGCTGGCCGCTGGCGGTGGTTACTACTACTATCAAAACCGGCCGGCGCCGGTCGCTGCCAAGGCCGCGCCCGCGCAAAGCATCAGGAGCGGGGTGGCAGAGCAGAAGGACGTCGCCATCGTGGTGCGGGCCAACGGCTATGTCAGCGCCCTGAACACCGTCGACGTGCGGCCGCAGACCCAGAACATCGTGCGCGAGGTGCACGTGGTCGAGGGACAGAACGTGCGCGCCGGCCAGCTGCTGTTTACGCTCGATCAGCGCAGCGACACCTCCACGGTCGACCGGGCCCGGGCGCAGGTCGCACGCGGTCGCGCCGACCTGGCGGAGGCGGAAAATGCGCTGCGCCGCAACGTGGAGCTGGCGTCGAAAAACTTCGTCTCCGCCGCCGTGGTCGACACCGCGCGCAGCAAGGTCGAGGCTTTGCGCAGCACGCTGCAGGCGGATGAGGCGACGATACGCAGCAGCGCCATCGCGCTCGGCAACAACCGCATCGTCGCCACCATGGACGGCCGCATCGGCGCCATCAGCGTGCATGCCGGCAGCCTGGCGCAACCGGCTGGCGCGCCGATGCTGACCATTTCCCAGCTCGACCCGATCACGGTCAGCTTCGCGCTGCCGGAACGCGAGCTCTCCATCCTGCTGGCGACCTACCCGAAAGGGAACGCGCCGGTAACGGCCGTACTGGCCGGCGAGCGCCGGGTGCAGGGCGAACTGGTCTTCATCGACAGTGCGTCGGATCCGCAGAGCGGCACCATCAGGATGAAGGCGCGTTTCGCCAATGCGGAGCGGCAGATGTGGCCCGGCACCTTCGTCAATGTCAGCCTGGTGTCGCGCACGCTGCCGCAGGCGGTGGTGATCCCGGCGCAGTCGGTCATCACCGGCCCCACGGAAAAATTCGTCTACGTGATCAGGCCGGACAGCACGGTCGCTGCGCAGAAGGTCACCATCGACCATATCGACGACGGCCAGGCCGCGGTCAGCGGCCTGAAAGCCGGCGATCGCATCGTGGTCGAAGGCGCCCAGAACCTGCGCCCCGGTGTCAAGGTCAGGGAAACGCAGTCGGGGCAGGGGCAGCCGCGCAATCCGGCCGACGCCTGAACCCTTCATCCCGATTCCTGATTCCTGATTCCAAACCGCCACGCCTGCCTCCGGACCACCCTTGAATCTCTCCGAACTCTGCATACGACGCCCGGTAATGACCGTGCTGCTGGCCATCGCCATCGTGGTCGGCGGCGCATTTGCTTATACCAGGCTGCCGATCGCCGCGCTCCCCAGCTACAACACGCCGGTCATTAACGTCACCGGCGTACTGCCCGGCGCCAGTCCGGAAATCATGGCGGCCTCGGTGGCGACGCCGCTGGAAAAGCAGTTTTCAACCATATCCGGCCTGGCCACCATCAGTTCCACCAACACGCTGGGCAATACCTCGATCACGCTGGAATTCGCGTCGGACCGCGACATCGACGCCGCGGCGGTCGACGTGCAGGCAGCCCTGCTGCGCGCCCAGCGCAGCCTGCCGGTGGAGATGACGGCGCTGCCGGCCTACCGCAAGGTCAACCCGGCCGACGCCCCGGTGCTGTCGGTCGCGCTGACCTCACCGTCGCTGTCGCTGTCCGACCTGAACGACTATGCCGAGAACCTGATTTCGCCATCGCTCTCCACCATCGACGGCGTCGCCCAGGTGGTGGTCTACGGCCAGCGCCGCTACGCGGTGCGGATCAAGGCGCGCCCGGAGCAGCTCGCCGCGCGCAACATGAGCATGGACGAGCTGGCCGCCGCAGTGCGCTCGGCCAATGCCAACAGCCCGGTCGGCGTCCTCGACGGTCCGCGCCAGAGCCTGACGCTGCAGGCCAACCGGCAGCTGCCGAACGCCGCCGCCTTCAGCGAACTGGTGATCAACACCCGCGACGGCCTGGTCACCCGCCTGAAGGACGTCGCGACGGTGGAAGACAGCGTCGAGTCCACCCGCAGCGGCAGCTGGCTGGGAAAGGAGCCGTCCATCGTGCTGGCGGTGCAGCGCCAGCCGAACGCCAACACGGTCGCGGTGGTCGATGCGGTCAGGGCGACGCTGCCGCAGTTCCGCGCGCAGATGCCGGCTTCGATCGAGGTCAAGGAGCTCAACGACCGCTCGGTGTCGATACGCGAGGCGATCCACGACGTCAACATCACCCTTGGCCTGACCGTGCTGCTCGTGGTGATGGTGATCTTCCTGTTCCTGAAGCGGCTCGCCGCCACCGCGATTCCCGTGGTGACGCTGCCGATCTCGCTGATCGGCTGCTGCGGCCTGATGTACTGGCTCGGCTACAGCCTGGACAACATCTCGCTGCTCGCCATCACGATTGCAGTGGGACTGGTGGTCGACGATGCCATCGTCGTGCTGGAAAACATCGTGCGCCATATGGAAGAGGGCATGGAACCGATGCAGGCGGCGCTGCTGGGCTCGCGCGAGGTCGGCTTCACCATCGTCTCGATCTCGATTTCGCTGGTTGCGGTCTTCATCCCGATCTTCTTCATGCCGGGCGTGATCGGCCTGATGTTCCGCGAGTTCGCCGCGGTGGTGTCGCTGGCCGTGCTGGTCTCGGCGCTGGTGTCGCTGACGCTGGTGCCCATGCTGTGCAGCCGCTACCTGAAGCATGAAGGACACGAGAAGGACAACTGGCTGAGCCGCGGCTTCGAGCGCGGCTTCAAAGCGGTGCTGGGCGCGTATCGCAGCAGCCTGGACTGGTGCCTGAAGCACAACATGCTGGTGCTGGCCGGCGCGCTCGCCACGTTCGCGCTGACCGTGCTGATGTTTACCAGCATGCCCAAGGGCTTCTTCCCGAGCGAGGACATCGGCCAGATCAGCGTCACGCTGGAGGGCCCGCAGGATGCGTCCTACCAGGCCATGGAAGCGCTGACCAAGACGGCAAGCGAAATCATCGCCAGCGACCCCAACGTGGCGACCGTGACCTCGCGCCTGTCGGACGGCACCAGCTCGCGCATGTTCCTGGGCCTGAAGCCGCGCGCCGAACGCGAATCGATGGACGTAGTGCTGGAACAGCTGCGGCGCAAGGTGCGCGACGTGCCCGGCTTGTCGGTCTACCTGACGCCGGTGCAAAACCTGCGCCTGGGCGGGCGCGTCAGCAAGAGCCGCTTCCAGTATGTGCTGCAGAGCGTGAAGGCCGAGGAGCTGAACGGCTGGGCCGACAAGATGCAGAACAAGCTGCGCGCCGACCCGGTGTTCCGCGACGTCACCAGCGACTCGCAGCTCAAGGGCCTGCAGGCCACGGTCGAGATCGACCGCGACCGCGCGAATGCGGCCGGGGTGCAGGTGCAGGACATTCGCACCGCGCTCTACAGCGCCTTCGGCGACCGCCAGGTGTCGACCATTTTCACCAGCAGCAACAGCTACCAGGTCATCCTGCAGGACGCCAACTGGGGCAGCCAGGACGAAGGCGACCTGAATAACATCTACGTGCGCAGCAAGAGCGGCGCGCTGGTGCCGCTGCTCAGCGTGGCCAGGGTCGAACGCACTGCCGGCGCCATCTCGGTCAATCACCAGGGGCAGCTGCAGGCCATCACGCTGTCGTTCAACCTGGCGCCCGACGTGCCGCTGGGCGACGCCACCCGCAAGATAGACCGGTTCAAGGAAGAGCTGCAGCTGCCGGCCGACATCATCACCAGCTACGCCGGCGACGCCGCGGTGTTCCAGTCCTCGCAAGGCAGCCAGGTAGTGCTGCTGTTGCTGGCGGTGGTCGTGATCTACATCTTGCTGGGCGTGCTGTACGAAAGCTTCATTCACCCGATTACCATCCTTGCCGGCCTGCCGTCGGCGGTGGTAGGCGCGCTGCTGGCGCTGCAGCTGTTCAAATTCGAGCTGACGCTGATCGCCACCATCGGCATCCTCATGCTGATCGGCATCGTGAAAAAGAACGCGATCATGATGATCGACTTCGCGCTCGACGCGCAGCGCAACCGGGGCATGGCGCCGGCAGAGGCGATCCGTTCGGCCTGCCTGCTGCGCTTCAGGCCCATCATGATGACCACGCTGGCCGCGCTGATGGGCGCGCTGCCGATTGCGCTGGGCCTGGGCGCCGGCGCCGAATTGCGCCAGCCGCTGGGCGTAGCCATCGTCGGCGGCCTGGTCGTGTCGCAGGTGATCACGCTGTTCATCACGCCGGTGATCTACCTGTTCCTGGACCGGTACAGCGGGGCCGGGCCGCTGACGGTGACGCTGGAGGCACCGGCGCCGGCGCCGCAGCATCGGCTTTCGTGATTGATGAATGGTGTAATGCGCTGCGCTTATTACACCCTACGGGCTGGCTGGAATTCGTAGGGTGTAATAAGCGCAAGCGCATTACACCATTCGCCGAATAATCGGCTATACCCCCGCCCAGGCCCGGTCCAGTATCCGCTGCTGCAGGGCCGGCGCCGCCATCGTCCCGTACACCCGTCCCGCTTCGCCATCCAACCGGCTTGCCGCGAACGCTTCCGCCACGTCCTGCGGCGCATGCCGCAGCATCAGCGCAGCCTGCGCCGCCAGCGCGAGACGCTGGACGATGCGCCGCGCCAGCGCTTCCTGTTCCTCCGGCGCGGCCCGGAGGTCGCGCTGCAGGCCGTTCAGCAAGGCCAGGAGCCCGGCATGGCCGGCCGCCGCATCCTGCAGGTCCCGCAGCAGCAGCAGGGCGCCTTCCGGGTCGCGGCCGATGGCGCGCAGCACGTCCAGGCACATCACGTTGCCCGAGCCTTCCCATATCGAGTTGACCGGCGCTTCGCGGTACAGCCGCGCCATCGGCCCGGTTTCCACGTAGCCGTTGCCGCCCCAGACTTCCATGCATTCGCCGGTGAATTCGATCGCGCGCTTGCAGACCCAGAACTTGGCCGCCGGCGTGACGATGCGGCGCCAGGCCCGCTGCAGCGGGTCGTCCGGCTGATCGAAGGCACTCGCCAGCCTGAGCATCAGCCGGGTCGCCGCCTCGCTTTCCAGCGCCAGGTCGGCCAGCACGTTGCGCATCAGCGGCTGTTCGGCCAGCAGGCGGCCGAAAGCGGCCCGGTGGCGGGCATGGTGGGCCGCCTGCACGAAGGCCTGGCGCATCAGCCCGGCGCTGCCGATCACGCAGTCGAGCCGGGTGGTATTGGCCATTTCGATAATGGTCGGAATGCCGCGCCCCGGTTCGCCGACCATGACGCCGGTGGCGTCCTGGAACTCGACTTCGCTGCTGGAGTTGGAGCGGTTGCCCAGCTTGTCCTTCAGGCGCTGGATCAGGACCGGATTCCTGCTGCCGTCGCTGCGCCAGCGTGGCACGAAAAAACAGGACAGGCCTTCTTGCGTGCGCGCCAGCACCAGGTGGGCGTCGCACATCGGCGCGGAAAAAAACCATTTGTGGCCCGTCAGCGCATAGTCGGCGCCGCGGCCCTCGCCACTGAGCGGCGTGGCGGTGGTGCTGTTGCTGCGCACGTCCGAGCCGCCCTGTTTCTCGGTCATGCCCATGCCGACCAGCATCGACTTCTTTTGCGCCAGCGGCAGGTCGCGGGCATCGTGCTCCAGCGAAAACAGCTTGTCGCACAGGGTCGCGAACAGCGCCGGTTCGGCGGCCAGCACCGGAATCGACGCATAAGTCATCGTGGTCGGGCACAGCGAGCCCGATTCGACCTGCGCATGCAGGAAGTAGCCGGCTGCGCGCGCCGCCTGCGCACCCGGGCGCGGCGTGATGAACGGCGACGCATGCAGGCCTTCCCGCCGCAGCGAGGCCAGCAACTGGTGCCAGGCCGGGTGGAACTGGACCGCATCGATGCGCTTGCCAACGCGGTCGTGGGTGTGAAGTTCAGGCGGGTGGCGGTTGGCCAGTGCGCCGAGTTGCAGCATGGCGGCGCTGCCCATTTCCTGCCCGAGGCCTTGCAGCCGCTCCGCATGCCAGCCCGCGCCGCTCTGCGCCAGCGCGTCGGCCAGCGCCGCGTCGGTCGTGAAAAGATTGTAGTCCTGCAGTTCCGGCGCCTGGTTGGTGACCGCGTGGGTGGGCCATGGCATGATGTCGTCTCCTCGGTTCGGGTGGTTTTTAATGATTCTGGGGCCGCCGGCATTCTGCAACAAGCGCTTCCCGGCAGTCGGGTAGAATGCGCCTTCAGCCAAATTTCCGCATCGCCATGTCCTATCAAGTCCTCGCCCGCAAGTATCGACCGAAAAGCTTTGAAACGCTTGTCGGGCAGGAGCACGTGGTGCGGGCGCTGACCCATGCGCTGGAACAGAAGCGGCTGCACCATGCCTACCTGTTCACCGGCACCCGCGGCGTCGGCAAGACCACGCTGTCGCGCATCCTCGCCAAGTGCCTGAACTGCATCGGCCCCGATGGCCACGGCGACATCACCGCCCATCCGTGCGGCGTCTGCGATGCCTGCGTGTCCATCGACGCCGGCCGCTTCGTCGACTATATAGAGATGGACGCGGCGTCCAACCGCGGCGTCGACGACATGGCGCAATTGCTGGAGCAGGCGGTGTATGCGCCGTCCAATGCGCGCTTCAAGGTCTACATGATCGACGAAGTCCACATGCTGTCCAACCAGGCCTTCAATGCCATGCTGAAGACGCTGGAAGAGCCGCCCGAGCATGTGAAATTCATCCTGGCGACGACCGACCCGCAAAAAATCCCGGTCACCGTGCTGTCGCGCTGCCTGCAGTTCAACCTGAAGCAGATGCCGCCCGGGCATATTGTCGGGCACCTTGAAAATATCCTCGGGCAGGAGCAGATCGCGTTCGAACTGCCGGCGCTGCGCCTGTTGGCCCAGGGCGCGCATGGCTCGATGCGCGATGCGCTGTCGCTGACCGACCAGGCGATAGCCTATGCCGCCGGCCGGGTCACGCTGGAGGCGGTGCAGGGCATGCTGGGCGCGCTCGACCAGTCCTTCCTGGTGCGCCTGCTTGACGCGCTGGCGGCGGACGACGGCGCGGGGCTGATGGCCGTGGCCGACGACATGGCGGCGCGCAGCCTGTCGTACAACGCTGCGCTGCAGGACCTGGGTTCGCTGCTGCACCGGGTCGCGCTGGCGCAGTCGGTGCCGGCGGCGCTGCCGGAAGATGTGCCGGAGCGCGAACACATCCTGCGCCTGGCGCAGCTGTTCGCGCCCGACGATGTGCAGCTGTATTACCAGATAGCCGTACACGGCCGCAATGAACTGGGCCTGGCGCCGGACGAGTACGCGGGTTTCACGATGACGCTGCTGCGCATGCTGGCCTTCCGGCCCGGCACGATGGCGCAAGAGCCGGCGCCGGCGCCGGCGTCGGCGCACAAGGCGGCCATTGCTTCCGCTGCTCCCGCCGCACCCGTCCGCAACGCGGCGCCGGTCCGCCAGGCGGCAGCGGTGGC
>CAUQYP010000138.1:0-11413 GCA_963522035.1 uncultured Noviherbaspirillum sp.
CGGCACCAGCGACGTGTCGCCATCGACGGGGACCCACGTCAAAAGCAACGTCAAATGCAACGGCCACGGCAACGGCAACGGCAACGGCAACGGCAACGGCAACTGTCGCTGCGCGGGGCTTAATGCAACGGCAACTGTCGCTGCGCGGAAGCGGCGAAGCTGGCGCAAGCCAGCATGAAAATGCTCTAGGCCACCGCCACCAGCCGGTCCAGCGTCGCGCTGTCCTCAAGCAGGCCCTCGCTGCTGCCCTCATGCACGACACGGCCGCGGTCGAGCACGATGGCATGCCTGGTCATCGACAGCGCCAGCCGCGCATGCTGTTCAACCACGATGACCGCCAGGCCTTCCTCGCTGATCAGCCTGCGGACCACGCGCACCAGTTCCTGCACGATGATGGGCGCCAGGCCTTCCATCGGCTCGTCGAGCAGCAGCAACTGCGGGTTGGTCATCAGCGCCCGCGCAATCGCCAGCATCTGCTGCTCGCCGCCGGACAACTGGTTGCCCATGTTCCCGCGCCGCTCCTCCAGCCTCGGGAACAGTTCGTAGATGCGCTTCAGGTTCCACGGCCCCGGCCGGGCGACGACGGTCAGGTGCTCCTCCACCGTCAGCGACGGAAACATGTAGCGCTCCTGCGGCACCCAGCCCAACCCGGCCTGCGCGCGCCGGTGCGTGGCTACGCGTGCCAGGCTGTCGCCGCGCCAACGGATGCCGCCGCTGTGCAGCCGCGTCAGGCCCATCAGCGTGACCAGCAGCGTGGTCTTGCCGACGCCGTTGCGGCCCAGCAGCGCCAGGCTGTCGCCCTCCTGCAGCGCCAGGCTGACCTCTTCCAGCACCACCGACTCGCCGTAGCCGGCCGTCACCCTGTCCAGCGCCAGCAACTCACTCATGCTCGGCTTCTCCCAAATACACTTCCCTGACCCGCTGGTCGGATGCAATCTCGTCCGGTGTGCCCTCGCACAGCACCTTGCCGCCCACCATCACCGTGATGCGGTCGGCGAAGCGGAACACCAGTCCCATGTCATGTTCGATGAACAGCACCGTGACGTCGCGTGGGAGCCCTGCCAGCACCTCGAACAGCTCGGCGCTTTCGCCCGACGGAATGCCGGCGGCAGGCTCGTCGAGCAGCAGCACCCTTGGCCTCGTGGCAAGGCCCAGCGCAATTTCCACCAAGCGCTGGCGGCCATAGGCCAGGCTGCTCGTGACCGTGCCTGCATCGCGCTCCAGTTTCAGCGAGGCCAGCAGCGCCATGGCCTCGTCGGCCTGGCGCTTCTGCTGCGCCACGGTCTGGTGCCAGACGCGGTGCCGGCCATCCCTTTCGCACAGGGCCAGCATGATCGATTCCAGCACCGTCAGGCCGGGAAACAGGGTGTTGATCTGGAACGTGCGGGTCATGCCGCGCTTGACCCGCATATGCTGCGGCAGGCCGGTGATGTCCTCGTCGCCGAGGAACACGCGGCCGGCGCTGGGCGGTAATGCGCCGGTCAGCAGGTTGATGAACGTGGTCTTGCCGGCGCCGTTCGGCCCGATCAGCGCATGCCGCGCGCCGGGCGCGAAGTTGAGGCTGATGTCGCTGTTGGCCTTGAACGCCCCCCATTGCTTGGACAGGCCTTCGGTGCGCAGTGCAATGCCGCTCATGGCTGGCCTCCCTGCCTGTTCCTTTGCAGCAGGGGACCGGCCAGGCGCTCGAGCCCGCCGAGAATGCCGCCGCGCGCAAACAGCACGATGACGACCAGGAGCAGGCCGATCCAGAACTGCCAGTAGGCCGGGTTCAGGCCGGCGATGTAGTCCTGCGCAACCATGAAGACGATGGCGCCGACCAGGCCGCCGTACAGCCTGCCGGTGCCGCCCAGCACCAGGATGATCAGCAGTTCGGCCGAGCGGGCAAAGCCGAGCGAGTCGAGGCCGACGAACTGCGTGGTCTGCGCCAGCAGCGCGCCGGCCACGCCAGCGACGGCAGCGCCGACGGTAAAGATGGCGGACAAGCGCTTGCCGACATCGGCGCCGATGGCAGGCATGCGCCGCCCGCCTTCCCGTATGCCCTTCAAGGACAGGCCGAATGGCGAATTGACCAGGCGGCGCAGCACCACGAAGAGGATGAACAGCACAACCAGGCTGTAGACGTACGCAGTCTTCCCGTACAGGTCGAACTCGAATACGCCCAGCAGTTTGCCGACCATCATGCCGGACAGGCCGTCGACGCCGCCGGTGATGAACGCCGCCTTGTTGGCAGCCTCGAACAGCATCAGGCCGATGCCCAGCGTGACCATCAGCCGGGTCAGGTCCTGCCCGCGCACGATCAGGAAGCTGACCAGGTAGCCGGCCAGCGCCGCGACCGCTGCGGCCACGAACAGCCCGCTGATCGGCTCGCCCCAGCCATGCACGGCCAACAGGCCGGCGGTGTAGGCGCCCAGGCCGAAGAAAGCGGCATGGCCCAGCGAGACGATGCCGGCGTAGCCGAGGATCAGGTCGAGCGACAGCGCGAACAGTCCCACGATCATGATCTGGCTGATCAGCACCAGGTAGCCGGGCGCCAGGAAGAAGGCCGCGACCGGCAGCAGCCAGAACAGGATTTCGAGCGGCTTCCAGCGGCCGTCGGCCAGCCCATGATGAACGTTCAAAGGCCTCATGTCCGCCTCCCGAGCAGGCCGTTGGGAAACAGCAGCAGCAGGACCACCATCAGCGCATAGATGACGAAGGCGCCGACCTCGGGCACGTAGTATTTGCCGGCGACGTCGAAGATGCCCAGCACGACAGCCGCCAGCAGCGGCCCCTTGATGGTGCCGGCGCCGCCGACCGCGACGACCAGCAGGAAGTACACCATGTACTTGATCGGGAAGGTCGGGTCCAGGCCCAGCACGTCGATGCCGAGGCCGCCGCCGAGGCCGGCCAGGCCGGAGCCGAGCGCGAAGGTCAGACTGAACACGCGGCTGACGTTGATGCCCAGCCCGGCGGACGCGACCTGGTTGTCGACCGATGCGCGGATCTGTGCGCCGAAGCGAGTCCGCTCAATGAGGTAGCCGAGCGCCAGCGTGACCAAGACCACCACGCCGATCAGGAACAGCCGGTAGCGGCCGACATCCAGCCCGGCAATGCCGACCTGCCCGCGCAGCCAGGCCGGCAGTTCCACCGGTTGCTGCGACGGGCCGAAGAGATAGGTGGCGCCGGCCACGGCCATGAAGGTCAGGCCGATGGAGAACAGCACCTGGTCGAGATGCGGCGCCTTGTACAGCCGGCGGTACAGCAGGCGCTCGAGCACGAAGCCGGCGGCGGCGCTGGCGAGGAAGGCCAGCGGCAGCGTCAGCAGGAAAGGCACGCCCAGCCGCGACAGCAGCGTCACGCAGACAAAGCCGCCGAGCATGGCGAAGGCGCCATGCGCAAGGTTGATGAAGTTCATCAGGCCCATCGTCACCGACAGGCCGACGCTGATCAGGAACAGCAGGCTGCCATAGGCAATGCCGTCGAACAGCACGCCGATCAGGTTGCCCATGGCGCGACTCTCTGCTGCCCGGCTTTTGCCAGCGTCCGGCCGGCGCAGCCATCACCATCTGGTGCGAAGAACATGCTGTTTCCACTCCTCTTGTTGTTATTGGTTTTTATGCATCGTCATCGGACGATGCCAACGTCATTACGGCGTCAGGCGGGCCCGGCAGCATCCATCTCGCGAAACACTTCCTGGGCCAGCGCAAAGGCCGAGTTTGCCGCCGGCACGCCGCAATAGATGGCCGCCTGCAGCAACGCTTCCTTGATCTCGTCGCGGCTCACGCCGTTGTTCGACGCGGCGCGCAAATGCAGCTTCAGTTCCTCTTCGCGGTTCAGCGCCACCATCATGCAGATGGTCATCAGGCTGCGGGTATGGCGCGGCAGCCCGGGCCGGGTCCAGATCTCGCCCCATGCATAGCGGGTGATCATGTCCTGGAACTCGGTCGTGAGTTCGCTCTTTTTTGCCTGCGCGCGGTCGACGTGCGCATTGCCCAGCACTTCACGCCTGACCTTCATGCCGGCGTCGTGGCGGTCCTGTTCATCCATATTGGCTTTCCTCGATCAGGCAGTCAGGAAGGCGAGCAGCGCCTGGTTGAACTGCTCGCCCTGCTCCCAGTTGGACAGGTGGGCTGCGTCCAGTTCGACGAAGCGGGCGCCTGGAATGGCGTCGGCCACCGCGCGCCCGTCCGCCGCCGGCGTCGACCCGTCATGCGTGCCGGCGATCACCAGCGTCGGCACGCCGATGGAGGCGATGTCGGCACGCTGGTCCATGTCGCGCACGGCAGCGCAATTGGCGCTGTAGCCGGCCGGTGCGGTCGCGAGCAGCATGTCGCGCACGATGGCCACCTGCCCGGGCGCACGCTGCCTGAAACCGGCCGTGAACCAGCGCTCGAGCACGGTGTCGGCAATGGGTGCCATGCCCTCGGCCTCGACCTTGGCGATGCGCGGATTCCAGGTGTCCGGCGAGCCGATCTTGGCAGCGGTATTGCACAAGGCCAGCCGGTGAAGACGGCCGGCATGATGTACGCCCAGCCACATGCCTATCATGCCGCCCATGGATAGGCCGCAGAAATGCGCGCGGGCGATGCCGAGATGGTCCATCAGCGCCAGCACGTCGCCGCCGAGCTGCGCGACGCTGTAGGGGCCGGGCGTGACGTCCGACCGGCCGTGGCCGCGGGTGTCATACCGCAGCACGCGAAAATGCGGCAGCAGCACCGGCATTTGCGGCGCCCACATGTCCAGCGTCGTGCCCAGGGAATTGGACAGCACCAGCACCGGCGCGTCCTCGCGGCCTTCGACCTCGTAGTAAAGGCGGGCGCCGTCCTTGTTCAGGGTAGCCATTCGTTAGTCTCCAGTTATTGTTCCTGCATGCTGCGCTGGTGGCGTGCCAGCACACGGTCGACGAAGGCGCCGGCCTCGCCGCGGTAGTTGGCCGGGTCGAGCAACTTGTCCAGCACATCAGGCGACAGGTGCCGGCTGACTTCGGCATCCTCGGCCAGCACGTCGCGCAGATGACGGCCGCTTGCCGCAGCCTGTCTGCTGGCCTCCTCCACCAGCTTGTGCGCCGCCATCCGCCCAATCGCGGCGCCCAGGGCCAGCATGACGGACTCGCCCATGATGAGGCCGTGCGTCAGCGCCAGGTTGGCGGCCATGCGTCCGGCATCGACCTGCAGGCCGGCCGCGACGTCGCGCATCTGGCGCAGCGCGCCGGAAGTCAGCAGCACGATGTCGGGCAGGGTGTCCCATTCGGCCTGCCAACCGCCAAGCGCCCTTTCATGTTCCTGCACCATGCCCGACAACATGGTCGAGACCAGCGCCGGCACCCTCACCGCCGCGGTCAGCGCAATCGCGCATCCGACCGGGTTGCGCTTGTGCGGCATGGTCGACGAGCCGCCGCGGCCCGCCGCGGCCGGCTCGGCCGCTTCGCCGACATCGGTCTGCATCAACAGCGAAATGTCACGGGCCATCTTGCCCAGCGTGCCGGTCAAGAGGCCGAGCACGGTTGCCACTTCGGCGACGCGGTCGCGCTGCGTATGCCACGGCAGGTCGGGCAGCGACAGGCCAAGCTCGCGCGCCAGGCTGGCCGCCACGGCCAGGCCCTGGTCGCCCAGGCTGGCCAGCGTGCCGGCGGCGCCACCGAACTGCAGCGCCAGCGCACGATGGCGAAGCTCCTGCATGCGCTGCTGGTGGCGCATGATCGCGTCCAGGCAGCCGGCCATTTTCAGGCCAAGGCTGGTCGGCAGCGCATGCTGCATCCAGGTCCGGCCAACCATCGTGGTGTCCCGGTGCGTGCGCGCGAGTCCGGCGAGCGCGCCGGCCAACGCAGCCAGGTCGGCTTCGATCAGGTCGAATGCATCGCGCAGCTGGAGCACGAGACCGGTGTCGATCGCGTCCTGGCTGGTTGCGCCCCAATGTACGTACTTGCCGGCGTCGGCATCCTGCTGCAGGACAGCAGCGGTTAATTGCTTTACCAGCGGAATGGCGAGATTGCCGGCGGCAGCGGCAGCCTGCGCCAACGCCGGCAAGTCCATGTGCGCAACCTGGCAGCAAGCGGCAATGGACGCCACCGCGTCGGCGGGGATGACGCCGTGCGCCGCCTCGGCACGTGCCAGGGCGGCCTCGAAGTCGAGCATGCGCTGCACGGCAGCCCGGTCGGAAAACACCGCCAGCATTTCTGCGCTGGCCGACATTGGCCCGGTCAGCGTGTAGCCGTGAGCGGCTGCGCCGTCAGACATCGAGGAACACGGTTTCAGGCCGGCCGCCGGGGCTATCCTGCAGCACGATGTCGAACTGGTAGCTTCCTTTCGCGGCCAGCGGCTGCGCCATCAGCGTCTCGCGGCGCGCGGCCGGAACCGCGGCCAGCAGCGGGTCTTCGCCATTGCCGGGCGCGCCGGGAAAGTAGATGCGGGTGACCAGGTGCTTGAGCAGGCCGCGGGCAAACACGGTCACAGCGATATGCGGCGCCTGCATGGCGTCGCCCGGCCCGGGCACGCGGCCCGGCATGATGGTGGTGAAGCGGAAATGGCCGGTGCTGTCGGTCGGCGTGCGGCCGAAGCCGCGGAAGCCCGATGCGGCGGCTTGCGCCTGCTCGCCGCTGGCGTAGTTGCCCTCGGCATCGGCCTGCCACAGTTCAACCAGCGCGTCGGTGACCGGCGCGCCATTGCCGTCGTATACCCGGCCTTCGATGCTGATGCGCTCGCCGGCGGCATCGGCGCCGGCCAGCTCGGTCGTGATCAGCCAGTCGGTCCCGATATGCAGGTATGGGCCGATGGTCTGCGAGGAAGACATCTGCAGGCTCATGCTATTTCTCCATCGGGGTTGCGTCACGGCCGCGCAGGACGATGTCGAAGCGGTATCCGAGCGCATGGTCCGGCGTGGTGTTTTCCCAGTCGAAGGTGGAAACCAGCCGGTCGCGCGCACGTTCGTCCGGGATGCTCGTATACATCGGGTCGAACGGCAGCAACGGGTCGCCGGGGAAATACATCTGCGTGACCAGGCGCTGCGCAAACGCATTGCCGAACAATGAAAAATGAATATGCGCGGGCCGCCATGCGTTGAAGTGATTGCCCCACGGGTAGGCGCCCGGCTTGATGGTCAGGAACTGGTAGCGTCCATGCTCGTCGGTCATGGTGCGCCCGCCGCCGGTGAAGTTGGGGTCGATCGGCGCATCATGGTTGTCGTTCTTGTGGGGATACCGGCCGGCCGCATTGGCCTGCCAGATCTCCACCAGCGAATGCCGCACCGGCTTGCCGTTTTCATCAAGCACCCGGCCGCTGACGACGATGCGCTCGCCAATCGGCTCGCCGGCGTGCTGGTGCGTCAGGTCGTTGTCGCCCGCCTTCACGTCATCGTGCCCGAACACGGGCCCGGTCACTTCGGTCAGCGTCTGCGGCAAGATGATCAGCGGCTGGCTGGGCGAACGCTTCACCGTCGATCGGTAAGGCGGGTAGAGATAGTCCGGCTGCGTGCCCTGAAGCGGGCGCCGGTATTGTGCCTGGTTGGCCATGCTTGTCTCCGTGATGACGTAATCGGCCTGCTCAGACGCGTTCGATGACCATCGCGATGCCCTGCCCCACGCCAATGCACATGGTGCACAGCGCAAATCGGCCGCCGGTGCGGTGCAGCTGGTACATCGCGGTGGTGACGAGGCGCGCACCGCTCATGCCCAGCGGATGGCCGAGCGCAATCGCGCCGCCGTACGGATTCACGCGCGGGTCGTTGTCCTGCACGCCCAGTTCGCGCAGCACGGCCAGGCCTTGCGCGGCAAATGCCTCGTTGAGCTCGATGATGTCCATCTGGTCTATCGTCATGCCCAGCTGCGCCAGCAGCTTCTGCGTGGCCGGCGCCGGGCCGATGCCCATCACGCGCGGCGCAACGCCGGCGGTCGCCATGCCGACGATGCGGGCGCGCGGCGTCAGGCCATGGCGGCTGGCGCTGGCTTCATTGGCCAGCAAGAGCGCGCAGGCGCCGTCGTTCACGCCCGACGCATTGCCGGCGGTGACCGTGCCGTCCGGACGCACGACGCCTTTCAGTTTTGCCAATGCCTCGACGCTGGTCGAGCGTGGATGCTCGTCCTGCTCCACCGTGATCGGCTCGCCCTTTTTCGGGCGAATGATGACCGGCGTGATCTCTTCGGCAAGCGTGCCGTTCTTCTGCGCGGCGGCGGCCTTGTTCTGGCTGGCGACCGCGAACGCGTCCTGGTCTTCCCGGCTGATCTTGTAGTCGGTGGCGACGTTCTCGGCGGTTTCCGGCATCGAGTCGACGCCGTACTGGGCCTTCATCAGCGGATTGACGAAACGCCAGCCTATGGTGGTGTCGAAAATGTTCGCACTGCGCGAGAACGCGCTGTCGGCCTTGCCCATCACGAATGGAGCGCGGGTCATGGACTCGACGCCGCCGGCGATCATCAGGCCGGTTTCGCCGGACTTGATCGCGCGCGCCGCAGTGCCCACCGCGTCCATGCCGGAACCGCACAGCCGGTTGATGGTGGCGCCGCCGATTTCCTGCGGCAGTCCGGCCAGCAGCAGCGACATGCGGGCGACGTTGCGGTTGTCCTCGCCGGCCTGGTTGGCGCAGCCGTACAGCACGTCGGCAACCGCCGTCCAGTCGACATTCGGATTGCGTTCCATCAGCGCGCGCAGCGGGACGGCGCCGAGGTCGTCGGCGCGCACATCCTTCAATGCGCCGCCGTAACGGCCGATGGGAGTGCGGATGGCGTCGCAGATAAAGGCTTCAATCATGGTCTGGTCTCTTCGGTTTATGTTGTTCAGGCAGCGCGCAGCAAGGGCACGCCGGTCAGTTGCTGCAGTTCTTCGAATGAAATGTCGGACAGGATCTCCCGCACCGACAGTCCTGCGGGCGTCACGTCCAGCACGGCCAGGTCGGTGTAGATGCGCGACACGCAGCCGATGGCGGTCAGCGGATACGTGCATTGCGCAACCACCTTGCTCTCGCCGCTTCTTGTCAGGTGCTCCATCATCACGTACACGTCCCTCGCGCCCAGCGCCAGGTCCATCGCGCCGCCGACCGCGGGAATGGCGTCCGGCGCGCCGGTGTGCCAGTTGGCCAGGTCGCCAGCCGTCGACACCTGGAAGGCGCCCAGCACGCAGATGTCGAGATGGCCGCCCCGCATCATCGCGAACGAGTCCGCATGGTGGAAGTAGGCGCCGCCGGCCAGCAGCGTCACTGGCTGCTTGCCGGCATTGATCAGGTCCTCGTCCTCCTCGCCCTGCGCCGGCGCCGGCCCCATGCCGAGCAGGCCGTTCTCGCTGTGCAGGAAAATCTCGCGGTCCTGCGGCAGGTGGTTGGCGACCATGGTGGGCAGGCCGATGCCGAGGTTGACATAGGCGCCCTCGGGAATGTCGCGGGCGACGCGAGCGGCCATCTGGTCCCGTGTCAGGCGTTTCATGCAGTCTCCTGTTTGACGATGCGCTGGACGAAAATGCCTGGCGTAACGATCGCTTCCGGGTCGAGTTCGCCGAGTTCGGCGATCTCGGCCACCTGGACAATCGCGCACTTGGCCGCCATGGCCATGATGGGGCCAAAGTTACGCGCGGTCTTGCGGTAGACGAGGTTGCCCCAGCGGTCGCCGCGCAGCGCCTTGATCAGCGCATAGTCGGCGTGGATCGGCGATTCGAGCACATAGTGCCGGCCGTCGATCAGCCGGGTTTCCTTGCCTTCGGCCAGCAAGGTGCCATAACCGGTCGGCGTGAAAAAACCGCCGATGCCGGCGCCGGCCGCGCGGATGCGTTCGGCCAGGTTGCCCTGCGGCGTCAGTTCAAGCTCGATTTCGCCGGCGCGGTAGAGCGCGTCGAATACATGCGAGTCGGTCTGGCGCGGGAACGAGCAGATGATCTTGCGCACGCGCTTCGCCTTCAGCAGCGCGGCCAGCCCGGTGTCGCCATTGCCGGCGTTGTTGTTGACGATGGTGAGTTCACGCGCGCCCTGGGCGATCAGCGCATCGATCAGTTCAGCCGGCATGCCTGCATTGCCGAAGCCGCCGATCATCACGGTTGAGCCGTCACGCACGTCGGCGACCGCCTCCTCCAGTGAGGGAATTATCTTGTTAATCACGCAACACTCTTTCTCCGTAAAGGAACACTGCCGGTGCGGATGTTAATTCACCTGCGGTATCGAACACCAACATATTCACCAGTATTTAACAAAAATCGTGACTAATGGTTAAAGAACGTAAGATCCGAACCTTGCTATTTTGTAACGAAATACTCAACCTGATCATCTGATGCAGCTGCTTTAAGACAAGCCATGCTTAAATGTTCGTTCACCGAACAAATGTCTGCTGATAGAACGAAGACTGAGTTTTTCATATGACAATAGCAATCGTCAAGGCGGCACTCTTAATAGTGTGCGATCGCCGAACAGTACCTACCAACAAAACTCATGAAGGCGAGAACCACCATGCAAGCATTCCAGGAACCGGCTATCCTCGACAATCAATCTTTCCAATCCGACAAGCTGTTGACCATCGCGCAGGAGATCGAAGCGATGACCGACCCCAGCTTCATGACCTCGCTTGCACGTGGCCTCGCCGTCGTCCGGGCCTTCAGCGACCAGCGTCGCAGCCTCACCATCGCCCAGATCAGCCACAAGACCGGCATTCCCCGCGCCGCGGTCCGGCGCTGCCTTTACACCCTGAAGCGCCTCGGCTACGCAGACTCCGAAGCAAACAATTTTTTCCTGAAGCCCAAAATCCTTTCGCTGGGATATTCCTACCTTTCCTCCACGCCGCTGACGGTATCGGCCCAGCCCTGCCTGAACGGGATCAGCCGCGCGCTCAACGAGTCCTGTTCGATTGCGGTCCTCGACAACGAGGAAGTGTTGTACGTGGCCCGCTCGGCCACCTCCCGCGTGATGTCGATCGCGCTCAACACCGGCAGCCGCCTCCCGGCCTACTGCACATCCCTGGGGCGCGTATTGCTGGCCAGCCTGCCCGACGAAGCGCTGCAGCACTATTTCGACACGGTGAAGTTGCGGGCCTACACCGAGCGCACAGTGGTATCGGTCGCACGCCTACGCGAAATCCTGAGCGAGGTGCGGGTGTCCGGCTATTCGGTGGTAGAGGAGGAACTCGAAGTCGGCCTGCGTTCGATCGCGGTGCCGGTACGCGGCGCATCAGGCGTGATACACGCTTCGCTAAATGTGGGCGCGCAGGCAACCCGGGTATCGACCCGGCAGATGGAAGAAGAATTCCTGCCGGCGCTGTTGCGGGGTGCGCAGGAGCTGTCGGTGCTGCTGCCCTAGAGGAATTTCGTGCTTACTCGCCCGAGCCGGCCTGTAAGCAATATTGCTTGTTGCGCGCAGCGACAGTTGCCGTTGCCGTTCCGCGCAGCGACAGTTGCCGTTGCCCGCGCAGCGACAGTTGCCGTTGCCGTTGCCGTTGCCGTTGCTTTTGACGCTGCCTTTGACGTGGGTC
>CAUQYP010000139.1:0-11404 GCA_963522035.1 uncultured Noviherbaspirillum sp.
AACGGGGATCCACGTCAAAGGCAGCGTCAAAAGCAAAAGCAACGGCAACGGCAACGGCAACGGTCGCTGCGCGGGCAACTGCAACGGCAACTGTCGCTGCGCGAAACAGACGATATCGCTTACAGGCCGGCTTGGGCAAGTCAGCACAAAACTGTTCTAGGCTAGCCTGTGCGGGCATCTAAAGAATAATGGGTTTGTCCGAGAGCTGGTTCTGCCGGTCGCCGGTGGCGGGGAGCTTGCCGGCGAGCAGCGCGTTGAGCTGCTTCAGCGCCGCGATCGTGCTGTCGCGGTAAGCGCCCATTTTTAATTGCCCCGTCATGGTGTCGCAGACAGCCTGCCACTCCGCGGGCTGCACCAGCCGCCCGACGCCGCGGTCGGCAACGATTTCCACCTGGTGGTCGGCCAGGTTCAGGTAGATCAGCACGCCGCAGTTTTCCTCGGTGTCCCAGACCCGGTAATCCGAGAACAGCGTGCGGGCGCGAGCGCGCGGGTGGATATCGTCCAGCACGTCGTCCAGCGGCAGCGCCGGCTCGATGACGAGGCGCACCTCGGCCCGGTGCAGCTGCTCGCCTTCGGCGATCGTCTTCTGGATATCGTCCAGCACGTCCTTCGGAAATGCGCGGCGCCCGCTGGCCTGGCCGGTCGTCAGGTGACGCCACAGTCGTTTGAAGTTGATCATCACCAGTTCCCCGAAGCGCCGCCGCCGTCGAATCCGCCACCGCCGCCGGAAAAACCACCGCCGCCGCCCCCGAAACCGCCGCCGCCGAAGCCGCCACGGCCGATGCTGCTACCGATTCCGCTGCCTAAGATGATGCCGGCATTGCGTCCCCAGTCGTTCCCGCCGAGCCGGCTCCTGCGCCTGCCGCCGCGCATGAACATCGGAGCGATAAAGAACAGCGCGAACAGCAGGAAGGGCAGCCATGAACCGATGCCTTCGTCAGCCCCCGACTGTTGCGCACGGGGCGCCGGCGCCGGCAGGTTTTCCTTGCTGATCAGCGCAGCGATGGTGGACACGCCGGCCGACAGCCCGCCGTAGAAGTCGGTTTGCCGGAAATGCGGCGCGATGACTTCGTCGAGTATGCGGCGCGACTGGGCATCGGTCAGCGAGCCCTGCACGCCGCGCCCGGCCTCGATGCGCAGCCGGCGCAGCGCCGGCGTGTTGTCGCGCGCGACCAGCAGGATCACGCCGTCGTCCACGCCCTTGCGGCCGAGCTTCCAGGCGTCCGCCACCCTTATGCTGAACTGCTCGATCGACTCCGGCGCGGTCGAGCCCAGCAGCAGCACCGCAATCTGGTTGCCGGTGCGTTCTTCCTGCTCCTTCAGCACGTTCTCGAGCGTGGCGCGCTGCTCGGGCGTGAGCATGCCGATGGTGTCGGTCACGCGCGCCTGCAAGGGCGGCACCGGCTTCAGGTCCTGCGCGCCGGCCGGCAGGAAGCACAGCGCCAGGGCCAGGGCGGCCAGCCAGCGCAGCATGGCGTGGATGCTACTTGCCGAAGTTGACGGCTGGCGCATTGGAAATGGCTTTTTCATTGTCGACGGTGAACGACGGCCGCACCGGGTAGCCGAACATCTTCGCCGTCAGGTTGGTCGGAAAACTGCGCGCCAGCACGTTGTAGTCCTGGACCGACTTGATATAGCGCTGGCGGGCGACCGTGATGCGGTTTTCAGTGCCTTCCAGCTGCGATTGCAGGTCGCGGAACAGCGCATCGGCCTTCAGTTGCGGATAATTTTCCGTCACCACCAGGAGCCGCGACAGCGCCTGCGTCAGCTGCCCCTGCGCCTGCTGGTAACGCTCGAAAGCCTGCGGGTCGTTCAGCACTTCGGGCGTGACCTGCATGCTGGTGGCGGCAGCGCGTGCCCGGGTGACCGCTTCCAGCGTCTCGCGTTCGTGCGATGCGTAACCCTTGACGGTGTTGACCAGGTTGGGTACCAGGTCGGCGCGCCGCTGGTACTGGTTGACCACTTCGCCCCAAGCCGCCTTGACTGCTTCGTCGCTGCTCTGGAACTGGTTATAGCCGCAGCCTGACAGCAGGACGGCGAAGAGGGCGGCGCTAAGCCACGACAACCATGTTTTCATGCTGTTTTCCTTAACGGTAATTTCAAATATCAACTATTAAATAGCAAGCTTGCAACTGGACCTACGCTCCCGGGTGGGAGCGATGATGCTCGAAACATAACATGGCAAGTTACAATGTGCGCAACTGATGCAAGCAAGCTTGATTGCAGACATTTCGTCCATTTTCCCCAAGGTTTATCGTGAGTTTTACAGAAAAGCTATTCGCCGCATGGCGCGACCGCAACTCCCTGCTATGCGTGGGGCTGGACCCGGATGTAGCGAAGTTCCCGGCCCACTTGCGCGGGCAGCCGGACGGCATCTTTGAATTCTGCAAGTCCATCGTCGACGCCACCGCCGACGCCGCTTGCTGCTTCAAGCCGCAGATCGCCTACTTCGCCGCGCTGCGCGCGGAAGACCAGCTCGAAGCCTTGTGCCGCTACATCCGCAGCCATTACCCGGCGCTGCCGGTGGTGCTGGACGCCAAGCGCGGCGACATCGGCGCCACCGCCGAACAGTACGCGCGCGAGGCATTCGAGCGGTACAACGCCGACGCCGTCACGGTCAATCCGTATATGGGGTCGGACTCGATAGTGCCGTACATGGAATGGCAGGACCGCGGCGTGATCGTGCTGTGCCGCACGTCCAACCCGGGCGGCTCGGACCTGCAGTTCATGCAGGTGGACGGACAGCCGCTGTACCAGCACGTGGCAAGGCTGGTCGCCGACAAGTGGAATCGCAACGGGCAGTGCGGGCTGGTCGTCGGCGCAACCTTTCCCGACGAACTGGCGCAGGTGCGTGCAATCGTGGGCGACATGCCGCTGCTGGTGCCGGGCATCGGCGCGCAGGGCGGCGACATCGCCGCCACGGTCGCCGCCGGCCGCGACAGCCATGGCGCCGGCATGATGATCAATTCCTCGCGCGCCATCCTGTATGCGCAGCCGCTGCCTGGCAGCAGCGAGACATTCGACCAGGCGGCGCGCCGCATCGCCTGCGAGACCCGCGACGCGATCAACCGCCAGCGCGCCGCGGCTGCGGCCGCCTGAATCGGCAGGCGGGCGCTTATTGCTCGAGGAAGCGCAGCAGGCCCGACAACGCATGGGCGACGGTCTGTTCCCGCACCGCATGGCGGTCGCCGGCAAAGACCTTGCGCTCGCTATAGGTCCGGTGTCCCATGGCCCAGGCGAAACAGATCGTGCCGACCGGCTTGCCGGGCACTGCGCCGCCGGGCCCGGCGATGCCGGTGGTGGACAGCGCGATCGTCGCATTGCTGTTCTTTAATGCGCCCTCGGCCATCGCTTCGGCGACTTCATCGCTGACCGCCCCGTAACGCACGATCAACGCTTCCGACACGTCGAGCATGTCGGTCTTCGAGGCATTCGAGTAAGTGATGAAGCCGCATTCGAACCAGCCCGACGAACCGGCGATCTCGGTGACTGCCTGCGCAACGCCGCCGCCCGTACAGGACTCCGCTGTCACCAGCATCAGCCGCTGCGACTGAAGGACGATGCCAACCTGTTCGGCAAGCGCATTGATGTCTTTCATGTTGTCTCCTTTTGTCGAATTCCGGCCAGCGGCCGGGTTCATCAGCGGGTTTTACTTTACCACCCGTCCTGCGCGTTTGCGTCGCTGGCGTGCCGTCAAGTGTTATGAAAGTGTTTGGCTTGCGGCATTGTATTAACGACCAGACATTTTATAATCCGCCATCGTCATGTAACCGATAGTTACATTCCCAACCTCCCGGCGGGCTTATGAACAAGTGCACGGCGCTGCTGCTTCGGCTTTCCATCTGCCTTCCGTTATTGTCCAGTATTCCAGCGGCCTGGGCACAAACCGCTACCGCTGCGGCCGTGCCCAGGCCGGCAGCCATCGACATCGACCTCGCCACTGCCTACGCCGCAGATAATTTCCATACCCGAAACATCCAGCAGTTCGCCGACGACGTTCGGGCGGCAAGCGAAGGGCGGGTCAACATCCGGGTGCATGCCGGCGGACGCCTGCTGAAGCCGACCGACATTTTCAGCGGCGTGCGCAATGGCAAGGCCGAGGCTGGCGAAGTCATCATGTCCAGCCTCCAGAAGGAAGAGTTATTGTTCGGCATGGATTCGCTGCCTTTCATCGTGTCCGGCTACGACGATGCGAAACGCATGTGGACCGCCGCCCGCCCGGCGGTGGAACAGGCCATGGACAGGCGGGAGCTGATGGTGCTGTATGCGGTGCCCTGGCCGCCCCAGAACCTGTATTCGGTCGAACAGGTCGATACGATTCGCGACTTCAGCGGCCGTGCCATGCGCGTCTATAACCCGACGACCGAGCGCATCGCCGAGCTGGTCGGCGCGCGCACGGTCAGCGTCCAGGCCGTGGACCTTTCCAAAGCTATTTCGGGAAAGCGGGTCGAACTGATGCTGACATCGAGCGGCACCGGTGTCGACACCAAGGCATGGCGCGCGATGAATTATTACTACAAGGTCAACGCCTGGTTGCCGAAGAACATGGTCTTCATCCGCAAGGAAGCGTTCTGGCGGCTGGCGCCTGCCGACCGGAAAGTGATGCTGGACGCTGCCCGGGTGGCCGAGGCGCGCGGTTGGCAACTGAGCCAGGAAAGCGACCTCGGCTTCGAGAAGCAGCTTGCCGCCAACCGCATCAAGGTCGCCGGCATGGACTTCATGATACGCAGCTACCTCGACCGTGTCGGCGAAACCGTCGCGCGCGAGTGGCTCAAGAAGGCAGGCACCACGGAACTCCAGGTGCTGCTGAAGTACACCACCGAACGGTCGCTCAAATAAGGCAATGACGTTCGCAGCTAGTCTTCACGCTGCGCCGGCCCGCCACAGCGCGAACAGCAGCAGCGTATAAAACGCGGCGACGATGTCGTCCCACATGACGCCGAAGCCGCCCTTGACATGCTTGTCGAAAAACCGGATCGGCGGCGGCTTTACCATGTCGAAGAAGCGAAACAGCACGAAGGCCCAGAGCTGGGTCGAGAAGCCCGCAGGCATGATGAACAGCAGGACCAGCCAGAACGCGATGATCTCGTCCCATACCATGCTGCCATGGTCGGACACACCCATGGCGCGGCCGGTCCGCTCGCAGGCCCAGGTGCCGACCGCGAAGCCGGCAACAATGATCCAGGCCCAGTGCAATGGCGTAAATACCGCGGGAAACGCACTGGTCAGCGCTACGAACGAAGCCCATCCGAACAGGGTGCCCGCGGTGCCCGGCATGACGGGTGACAGGCCGCTGCCGAATCCTTGCGCGAGCAGGTGCGCCGGATGCGCGCACGTGAACTGCAGCATGCTGCATCCCCCCAGCATGGGGCTGGCGGATTTGATGGCGCCGGTCATGGGGCAGGCGTTGAAAAGTGATCGAAGGAATGCGCGTGCAGCGTAAGCGCCGCGCCGGCGCTATCCTGCAGCCGCAAGCCGGGTGCGGCCTCTATCGTTCCTACCCGCGTCACCGCACATGCCGTCCGCACGGCCGCGGCCTGGACGTCGGCGCGCCGCCTGGGGGGCGCGGTGAAGCAGAGCTCGTAATCGTCGCCGCCTGCGAGCGTGAAATTCCGGCGCAGCGACAGCGGCTGCCGCTCCAGCACCGGTCCTGCGGGCAAGGCGTCGACATCCAGCGTCGCGCCGAGCGCCGAGCGTTCGAGGATATGACCGAGGTCGCCAGCCAGGCCGTCCGAGACGTCGATTGCCGCATGGGCGATACCTCGCAGGGCCAGGCCCAGTGCGACGCGCGGTTCGGGCGCGTGCATGCGCATGCCGGCGGAGGCAAGGTCGGACGCGTCCATGACGATTTCATTGCGATAACCGGCCAGTGCCAGGCGCGCATCGCCCAGCGTGCCCGATACCCAGATGTCATCGCCAAGCTGCGCGCTGTCGCGCCGCAGCGCCTGCTTGCCAGGTACGTCGCCGAAAATCGTGATGCACACGGTCAGTGGACCGCGCGTGGTGTCGCCGCCGATCAGCTCGCAGCCATGACGGTCGGCCAGCGCAAACAGGCCCTCCGAAAACGCTGCCAGCCATGATTCGTCGGCTGCCGGCAAGGCCAGCGCCAGCGTGAAGCCTACCGGCTCCGCGCCCATGGCAGCGAGGTCGGACAGGTTGACCGCCAGGCATTTATGGCCGAGCAGCCGCGGGTCGGCGCCAGGAAAAAAATGCCGCCCCTCGACCAGCATGTCGGAAGAAATAGCGGTCTGCATGCCGGCGGCGGGGCGCAGCAGCGCGCAGTCGTCGCCTATGCCGAGGTCGGCCCGGCTGCCGGCTCGCGGCGGCCGGTCGAAGTAGCGGGAAATGAGGCTGAATTCGGAGAGCATGCGGGATTGTACCCAAGGCTGTGCGCATCCCGGCATGCGCACAACGCCGGCACGCCTGTCAGGCGCCGGAAACCGCGTCCCGGCTTTTCCCGAGTTCAGCCGTCAGCGCTTGCCGGGTCGCTGCATCGTGATGAGAAATACCGAAGCCGGCCAGCACGCCATTGGCATCGTAGAAACGGCTAACGGTGCGTTTATCGTCCTGGTCCGTATGCCAGCTGCCGTCGGCAAGACTGTTTGCTGCCGGCGGCACCAGGGCCAGCGGATAGCAGGGCGTCTTGACGATGACCGCGGAGGGTTTCAGGTCGATGGCAGTCGGCGTGCCGGTCAGGGTGCGGGCAATCGCCCGGGCTGCATTCATCAGCGGCGCAATGTAGGGCATGGTCCGGGATGCGCCATCGGTCCCGGTGTATTCGGCGCAGTCGCCCAGCGCATAGATGTCCGGCGCGCTGCTGCGCCCATAGCCGTCCACCACGATGCCGCGGTTCACGGCCAGGCCGGTGGCGGCTGCCAGCGTGGTGCTCGGGCGCAGGCCGACCGCGGACAAAACGATGTCGGTCTGCACAGTCTCGCCGTTGGCCAGGCTGATGTCGAGGCCGGCATCGCTGCGCTCGATCCGGCTGGCAGTGGTGCCCAGCCGCAGGTCGACACCGCGTGCGGTCAGCGCCGCCTGCAAGCCCTCGGACAATGCCGGCGCGGCCAGGGCGGCCAGCGGCAGCGGGTTCGGGTCGATCAGGGTGACTCGATGTCCGCCACCGGCGAGATCGTCGGCGAATTCGCAACCGATCAGGCCGGCGCCGAGTATGGTCACACGCGCCTGGCGGCCGGCTTCGGTCGCGTCGAGCTGCTGCCGGAACTGGACGTAATCTTCTATGTGATTGACCGACATGACCTGGTCCGCCGCGTCGCCTTCCAGCGGCAGCCGGATCGGCTGAGCGCCGACTGCGAACACCAGCTTGTCGTATTCCAGTTCGCCCTTGTCGGTTAGCAGCTTCCTGCCCTCGACGTCGATGCGTTCGACCCGGGTCGCGGTGAGAATGGTGGCATCGAGCTGGGCGGCGAGCTGGACCGCGCTTTGCGTTACGAGCTGGGCAGGCAGTTTGTTCTGCGCAAACGCGTTCGACAGCATGGGCTTGGAATAGTAGCCGCCATCGTCGGCGGTGACGATGGTCAATGGAACGGCCTTGTCGAGCTTGCGGAGTTCGCGTGCTGCAGTGTAGCCGGCCATGCCGGCGCCGATGATGATGATCGGTCTCATTGGTTTTCCTTGGACAAAAAACAAGCGTCATCCTGGCACAAGCCGGGATGACGCGCGTGGCACGCCGGTCGCTTTAGAGCTCGACCATCTCGAAATCCGCCTTGGAAACGCCGCAGTCCGGGCATTCCCAATTGTCCGGAATGTCGCTCCAGCGGGTGCCGGCAGGTATGCCGTCTTCCGGCATGCCGACGTTCTCGTCATAGATGAAACCGCAAACGACGCATTGGTATGACTTCATGTTATTCCCTTGTTTTCTAGAAAATCGGTTGACTGCCCGGAATCAGGCTGCCTTGTCGAGCGCATTCAGCGCGTCGCGATAATGGTTGGCATGCCGCTCTTCCACCTTGGCGAGTGCGGCAAAGCGCTTGGCCGCCATGTCGAGCGTACGGCGGAACTGATCGGCATGTTCCTTCGATTCGGCGATCTGTTCGTCGAACTCCGCGACGGCTGCCTGGTTGCCTTCTTCTACCGCCAAGTGGCGAAATTTCGGATACATCTCGGTGTATTCGTAGGTTTCGCCTTCAATGGCGATTTCCAGCGCCCTGGCAGGCGTCATTTTAGCCTTGGGGTACAGCAGGTCCAAGTGGCCGAACGCGTGCATGACTTCCTGTTCCGCAGTCGCCTCGAAGATCTGCGCCACGTCCTCGGCGCCGGCAGCGCGTGCGAGCTTGGCAAAATAGCGGTACTTGATATGTGCCATCGATTCGCCGGCGAAGGCGGCTTCGAGGTTCTGGATCGTGATTGATTGTTGATCGGCCATGTTTGCTCCCAGTGAAAGATTAATTTATTAAATCAGCTTGGATCGAATAATAGCTAAAACAAATCGTGCAGGGAAATTGATTGTACTTATCGTCCAGATAGCATTCGGTATGATGGAAGCGGCATGCGCGGCATACTGCCGCAATGTCGAAAAGAGGCCGGAGAGGTCAGTGCAAACGCTGATTTGTCCGTAAAAATACCAATTAGTTATGTAATGTACGGTCTGCTAGAATCGTCAGCTTTCCGTAAGAATCCACAGGAAGGCCGCAGATGGACATGCCGAACGACCAGAAAGAAGAAATTCGCCAACAACTGCGCCAGGCAGCGCTCGAATATCACGAATTTCCCACCCCCGGAAAAATCAGCGTTACGCCCACCAAGCAACTGACCAACCAGCGTGACCTGGCACTTGCCTACACGCCCGGCGTCGCAGCAGCTTGCGAGGAAATCGTCGTCGATCCCGCTAATGCGTTTCGCTATACCGCCCGTGGCAACCTGGTCGCGGTTATCACCAACGGCACCGCCGTGCTGGGCCTGGGCAATATCGGGCCGCTGGCGTCCAAGCCGGTGATGGAAGGCAAGGGCGTGCTGTTCAAGAAGTTTGCCGGCATCGACGTGTTCGATATCGAAATCAACGAAACCGACCCGGACAAGCTGTGCGACATCATTGCCGCGCTGGAGCCGACGTTCGGCGGCGTCAACCTCGAAGACATCAAGGCGCCCGAATGTTTCTATATCGAGCGCAAGCTGCGTGAGCGGATGAAGATCCCGGTCTTCCATGACGACCAGCACGGCACCGCCATCATCGTTGGCGCGGCCATCCTGAACGGCCTGAAAGTCGTCGGCAAGGACATCAAGGAATGCAAGCTCGTCGTCAGCGGCGCCGGCGCCGCTGCGCTGGCCTGCCTGGACCTGATGGTCGACCTCGGCTTCCCGGTCGAGAACATCTGGGTGACCGACCTGGCCGGCGTGGTCTACTCGGGCCGCGTCGAACTGATGGACCCGGACAAGGCCCGTTTTGCGCAGCCAACCGACGCCCGCAGCCTGTCCGACATCATCGCCGGCGCCGACATCTTCCTGGGCCTGTCCGCCGGCGGCGTGCTGAAGCAGGAAATGGTCATGCAGATGGCCGCACGCCCGCTGATCCTGGCACTGGCCAACCCGACCCCGGAAATCCTGCCGGAGGAAGTGAAGGCGGTACGCAGCGACGCCGTAATCGCCACCGGCCGTTCGGACTATCCGAACCAGGTCAACAACGTGCTGTGTTTCCCCTACATTTTCCGCGGCGCGCTCGACTGCGGTGCGACGACGATTACCCGCCAGATGGAAATCGCGTCGGTCCATGCGATTGCCGAACTCGCGCAAGCCGAGCAGTCGGATATCGTCGCGACCACCTACGGCATCACCAACCTGTCGTTCGGCCCGGAATACATCATTCCGATGCCGTTCGACCCGCGCCTGATGACAAAGATCGCGTCCGCGGTCGCCAAGGCGGCCGAAGAGGGCGGCGTCGCAGCCCGGCCGATTACCGACATGCAGGCCTATGCCGAGCGGCTGCAGCAGTTCGTCTACCGCAGCGGCACGTTCATGAAGCCGATTTTCGCCATTGCGAAGAAAGCGCCGGCCGAGCGCAAGCGCATCGTCTATGCCGAGGGCGAGGAAGAGAAAGTGCTGCGCGCGGTGCAGGTGGTGGTCGACGAGACGCTGGCCAAGCCCATCCTGATAGGCCGGCCGGCCATCCTGGAGCAGCGCATCCAGAAATTCGGCCTGCGCCTGCGCCCGGGCGTGGACTACGAAGTCATCAACCCCGAGTTCGACGAGCGTTTCCGCGACTACTGGGAGACCTACCTGTCGATGACCGCCAGGAAAGGCATCAGCCAGCAATATGCAAAGCTGGAAATGCGCCGCCGCCACACGCTGATCGGCGCGATGATGGTCCACAAGGGCGACGCCGACGGCATGATCTGCGGCACCTACGGCACCACCGACGTCCACCTGCGCTATATCGACCATGTGCTGGGCAAGCGCGAAGGCGTGAATGTCTATGCGGCGATGAATGGCCTGATCATGCAGGACCGGCAGGTCGTGCTGGTCGACACGCATGTGAACGAAAACCCGACAGCCGAGCAGATTGCCGAGATCACGATGCTGGCGGCCGAGGAAATGCGCCGTTTCGGCCTGTTGCCGCGCGTGGCATTGCTGTCGCATTCCAACTTCGGCACCAGCAACAGCGAGTCGGCAAGGAAGATGCGGACTGCGCTGGCAATCCTGCGCGAACTGGCGCCGGACCTGGAAGTCGACGGCGAGATGCACGGCGACACCGCACTCAACGTCGCGCTGATGAAGCGCACCATGCCGGATACCACGCTGACCGGCGAGGCGAACCTGCTGGTCATGCCGAATATCGACGCCGCGAACATTTCCTACAACCTGCTCAAGACGACTGCCGGCAATGGCATTGCGATCGGGCCGGTGTTGCTGGGCTGTGCGAAGCCGGTGCATATATTGACGCCGTCGGCGACGGTTAGGCGCATCGTCAACATGACGGCGCTGTGCGTGGTGGATGCGGTGTACGAGCGCTGATAATCAGCTTTTCTGGCGAAAAAAAACCGCTACTCCGGTAGCGGTTTTTTTGTGCGCAGGCTTTGTGGGCCGTTCGCCTGAAGGCGCTACGTGGCTGCTATAGCAATTTGGTGCTGACTTACCCAGGCTGGCCTATAAGTAATATTGCTTGTTCCGCGCAGCGACAGTTGCCTTTGCAGTTGCCCGCGCAGCGACAGTTGCCGTTGACGTTCCGCGCAGCGACAGTTGCCGTTGACGTTCCGCGTAGCGACAGTTGCCGTTGCCGTTGCCGTTGCCGTTGCCGTTGCCGTTGCCGTTGCCGTTGCCGTTGCAGTTGCAGTTGCAGTTGCAGTTGCAGTTGCAGTTGCAGTTGCAGTTGCAGTTGCTTTTGACGCGGTTTTTGACCTGGATCCCCGTTAGACGGCGACGCGTCGCCAGGGACTGAAACGGATAAAGAAGC
>CAUQYP010000140.1:0-11354 GCA_963522035.1 uncultured Noviherbaspirillum sp.
CACCAGCGACGTGGCGTCATCAACGGGGGCCCACGTCAAAAGCAACGGCAACGGCAACAGCAACGGCAACGGCAACGGCAACGGCAACGGCAACGGCAACTGTCGCTGCGCGGAGCTGACAATCACTGCAAACGCGCAGCGCGGAGATAGGCAATGCCGCAGCCCCTGCCGCCGAATCTGCACGCGTCGCCTTCGGTAAGGCTTCAGTACTCCACTGCCGCGCTGCGCGCCCCCAACCTGTCGAACAGCGACTGCTTCAGCGCATCGGCCGGCGCCACCCGCCATTCATCCGGCCACTGCACCTCGCAGTCGATGCCGTCCCGGGTATAGCGCATCGCCAGCGGCAAGCCATGCGGCGAGCGGAACTGCGACAGGATGGTCCGGATCTGCGCGGCGTCGGTACTGTCGGTCAGCGAGAACGCAAACTTCTTGCCGAACTGGACGCGCGCGGTGGAAATGTCCATCGCCTTCTCGGCAGTGATGCGCAGCCCGCCCGAGAAGCGGTCTTCCGACACCTTGCCCTGCACCGCCAGGAACTCGTCTTCCTTGAACAGCGCGCGGTTGGCGTCGAACACCTCGTTATAGACCGTCACCTCGACCGCCGCACTGCCGTCGTCGAGCAGCACGATGACCATCTTGCCGCGCTGCGTCATCTGGGTGCGCATGCCGGCGATCACGCCGGCCATCAGCCGCGGCTCGCGCGACGGCGTCAGGTCGCTCAAGCGGGTGCGGGCGAACTTGCGGGCTTCCTCGGCATACGCATTGAACAGGTGGCCGGACAGGTAGAAGCCGAGCGCAGTCTTTTCCTCGGTCAGCTTCTGCTTCTCGCTCCACGGCGGCGCCTTCACGTACTCGGGCGGGGCCACCATGTCGCTGTGGTCGCCGCCGAACAGGCTGACCTGGTTGGCCGACGCTTCGGCCTGCTCCGCGCATTCCATTGCGAAGCTGACCGAGGCCAGCAATATGCCGCGGTCGACTTCCATGCAATCGAACGCGCCGGCGCGAATCAGCGACTCGACCGTGCGGCGGTTGATCTGCTTCTTGTCGACCCGCTTGCAGAAGTCGAACAGATCGGTGAAGGGGCCGTCGCGGCGGGCGGCGACGATGGCCTCGATCGCGCCCTGCCCGGAGCCCTTGACTGCACCGAGGCCATAGCGGATTTCCTTGACCTTCTTCTTCGTCACGCTCGGCGGTTCGCCGACCGGCATGAAGCGGTAGTCCGACAGGTTGATGTCGGGCGGCAGCAGCGTCAGGCCGCAGATGTCGGCCGCATCTTCCACCAGGATCTTGATCTTGTCGGTGTCGTCCATCGCCAGCGACAAGTTGGCCGCCATGAACGCGGCCGGGTGGTGCGCCTTCAGGTAGGCGGTGTAGTAGGACAGCAGCGCGTAGGCGGCAGCGTGCGACTTGTTGAAGCCGTAGCCGGCGAACTTTTCCATCAGGTCGAAGATCTCGTCGGCCTTTTCCTGCGTCAGCCCGTTCTTCGCCGCGCCTTCGCGGAAGATGTTGCGGTGCTCGGCCATCTCCTCGGCCTTCTTCTTGCCCATCGCGCGGCGCAGCAAGTCCGCGCCGCCCAGCGAGTAGCCGCCGATGACCTGCGCCATCTGCATCACCTGCTCCTGGTAGACCATGATGCCGTAGGTCTCGGACAGGATGCCCTCGGTGCGCGGGTCCGGATAGTCGAAGCGCTCGCCGTGCTTGCGCTTGCAGAAGTCGGGGATCAGGTCCATCGGGCCCGGCCGGTACAGCGCCACCAGCGCGATGATGTCCTCGAAGCGGTCGGGCCGCGCATCCTTCAGCATGCCCTGCATGCCGCGGCTTTCAAGCTGAAACACGGCGACCGTCTTCGCCTTGGTCAGCAGGTCGTAGGACGCCCTGTCGTTGAGCGGCAGCGACTCCAGGTTGAAGTCGGCCATGGCCGGGTCGAGCTGGCGGATGTAGCGCACCGCGCGGTCGAGGATGGTCAGCGTGGTCAGGCCCAGGAAGTCGAACTTCACCAGGCCCACCGCCTCGACGTCGTCCTTGTCGTACTGCGAGACCACGCCGGCGTCGCCGCCCTGCGTATACAGCGGGCAGAAGTCGGTCAGCTTGCCGGGTGCAATCAGCACGCCGCCCGCATGCATGCCGATGTTGCGGGCGATACCTTCTACCTGCTGCGCCAGCTCCAGCAGCTGCCTGACTTCCTCCTCGTTCTCCATCCGCTCTTTTAACAGCGGCTCTTCCTCGATCGCGTCGGCGATGGTGACCAGCTTGCCGGGCTTGAATGGAATGAGCTTGGAGATGCCGTCGCAGAAGTTGTAGCCCATGTCGAGCACGCGGCCGACGTCGCGTATCGCACCCTTCGCGGCCATGGTGCCGAAAGTGGCGATCTGCGACACCGCGTCGCGGCCGTAGCGGTCCTTCACGTACTGGATGACGCGGTCGCGGCCTTCCTGGCAAAAGTCAATGTCGAAGTCGGGCATCGACACCCGCTCCGGGTTCAGGAAGCGCTCGAACAGCAGGTTGTAGGCCAGTGGATCGAGGTCGGTGATGGACAGCGCGTAGGCCACCAGCGAGCCGGCGCCCGAGCCGCGGCCCGGCCCCACCGGCACGCCATTGTTCTTGGCCCACTGGATGAAGTCGGCCACGATCAGGAAGTAGCCGGGAAAGCCCATCTTGATGATGGTGTCGGTCTCGAACTTCAACCGCTCTTCATAGCGCGCCCGCTTTTCCTCGCGCACTGCCTCGTCGGGGAACAGGTGCTTGAGGCGCAGCTCCAGCCCCGCCTTCGATTCGGCCACCAAAAATTCATCGATGGTCATGCCGTCCGGCGTCGGGAAGTTGGGCAGCTTGGGCTTGCCCAGTTCCAGCACCAGGTTGCAGCGGCGCGCGATCTCGATGCTGTTTTCCAGCGCGCCCGGCAGGTCGGCGAACAGCGCGGCCATCTCGGCCTGGGTCTTGAACGCCTGCTGCTCGTTGAAGCGCTTGGGCCGGCGCGCGTTGGCCATGATCTCGCCCTCGGCGATGCAGGTGCGCGCCTCGTGGGCGACGAACTCCTCGGCCGACAGGAACTGCACCGGGTGCGTCGCCACCACCGGCAACTGAAGCTTCGCCGCCAGCGCCACCGACTGCCGCACCTGCTGCTCCATGTTGGGCTGGCCGGCGCGTTGTATCTCGATATAGAAATGCCCGGGGAAGGCTGCCGCCCAGCGCTCGGCGCAGCGTTCGGCCAGCTGCGGGTTGCCGCGTTCCAGCGCGCAGCCGATGTCGCCGAAATGGGCGCCGGACAGCGCAATCAGTCCGCCCGGCGCCAGCGCTTCCAGCCATTCGGCACGGAGCTCGGCGCGGCCGCGGTACAGGTTGGTCAGCCAGGCCTGCGACAGCAACTCGCACAGTTGCAGGTACCCTTGCTTATTCTTCACCAGCAGCAGCAGCCGGCAGGGCTTCTCGCGGTCGTCGGGGTTGGTGATCCAGACGTCGCAACCGGCAATAGGCTTGACGCCCTTGCCGCGCGCCGCCTTGTAGAACTTGACCATGCCGAACAGGTTGGCGAGGTCCGTGATCGCGAGCGCCGGCTGGCCGTCTTTGGCGGCGGCCTTGACGACGTCGTCGATGCGGACCAGGCCGTCGGCGATGGAGAACTCGGAATGGAGGCGGAGGTGGACGAATTGCGGAGAAGTCATCAGGCTATTTTACCCGGAGCCCGCCGCCATTTTGGGCTGGATTTTGGCGCGCGCGCCACACCCCGGTTTATAATGCTGACGAATCAATGACTTATCTTTTCAGGTATGCAATCCCCTCCTCAGTTCGTCAATATCGCCGCGTATAAATTCATTACTTTCGATGACACGGCAGAGAAGCGGCCGCAGTTCCAGGCGCAGTGCGCCGAGCTCGGCCTGATGGGCACCATCCTGCTCACTCCCGAAGGCATCAACCTGTTCCTGGCCGGCACCCGCGCCGGCATCGACACCTTCCTGCAGTGGCTGCGCGCCGACCCTCGCTTCGCCGACATCGAGGTCAAGGAAAGCTATTCCGACGAACAGCCGTTCAAGCGCATGCTGGTCAAACTCAAGCGCGAGATCATCACGATGAAGAACCCGCTGATCAAGCCCGAGCTGGGCCGCGCGCCGGCAGTCACGGCGCCTGTCCTCAAGCGCTGGCTGGACCAGGGCCACGACGACGACGGCCGGCCGGTGGTAATGATGGATACCCGCAATGCGTTCGAGGTCGACGTCGGCACCTTCGACAACACGCTGGATTACCGGATCGACAAGTTCAGCGAGTTCCCGGACGTGGTCGCGCAGCAGAAGGATGCATTGGCGGACAAGACCGTGGTCACGTTCTGCACCGGCGGCATCCGCTGCGAGAAGGCGGCCATCCACATGCAGAACATCGGCTACAAACATGTGTACCAGCTCGAAGGCGGCATCCTCAAGTACTTCGAGGAAGTGGGCGGCGCGCATTACACCGGCGACTGCTTCGTCTTCGACCGCCGCACCGCGCTGAACCCGAAGCTGGAAGCCACGCCGACCGTGCAGTGCTACGCCTGCCGTGCCGTGGTCACGCCGCGCGAGCAGTTGTCGCCGCTGTATCGGTATGGCGTGTCTTGTCCGCATTGCGCGGAGAAGGCGGTGGAAGCCGAAGCCTCGTAGGGTGCAATAAGCGCCAGCGCATTGCACCAAACCGTCGCACCCTACCGTCTTCTCTGTGCGACGAATGGTGTAATGCCCTTCGGTTATTACACCCTACGAACACCAACCATCAGCCCAGGTCGAACACCAGCACTTCGGCGTTCGCTCCACCAGCCAGCACCACCGCCGTCTCGTCCGACACCTTCAGCGCATCTCCCGCTGCCAGCGCCACGCCATTCACTGACAAGCTGCCCCGCGCCACATGCACATACGCACGGCGACCGGGCGCCAGGTCCAGCGTGGCCGTTTCGTCGCCGTCGAACAAACCGGCGTACAGCCGCGCATCCTGGTGGATCAGCACCGAGCCGTCGGCGCCGTCGGGGCTGGCGACCAGGCGCAGGCGGCCTCGCTTGTCGGCGGCCTCGAAACGCTTCTCCTCGTAGCCCGGCGCAATGCCGCGCACGTTAGGCTCGATCCATATCTGCAGGAAATGCGTTTGCTCGGTCTGCGCATGGTTGTACTCGGAATGCCGGATGCCGCTGCCGGCGCTCATGCGCTGCACGTCGCCCGGGCGGATCACGCTGCCGTTGCCTATGCTGTCCTTGTGGCCGAGCTCGCCTTCCAGCACGTAGGTGATGATCTCCATGTCCCGGTGACCGTGGGTACCGAAGCCGCTGCCGGGTGCGACGCGGTCTTCGTTGATGACGCGCAAGGCGCCGAAACCCATGTGGCGCGGATCGTGGTAGTCGGCAAAGGAAAAGCTGTGATATGAATCGAGCCACCCATGGTTGGCGTGGCCGCGTTCATCTGCTTTGCGTAGCTGGTTCATGACATCGACTCCGTTGAATGAAATTACGTTGGACATGACGCACTATAAACGTTGCAGCCGCCTCGAATAAGGGCATAATCCTGCACAGGTCATTCAAATTTTCTGAACCTTCATTGCCGATGAACCTGACCCTCGAATCGCTCCGTATCCTCGATGAAATCGACCGTCGTGGCAGCTTCGCGGCCGCCGCTTCCGCGCTCGACCGGGTGCCGTCGGCGCTGACCTATACCGTGCGCAAGCTGGAGGAAGACCTCGACGTGCTGCTGTTCGACCGGCGTGGCCACCGTGCCCGTCTGACCTCGGCCGGGGAAGAACTCCTGGACCATGGCCGCCACCTGCTGCAGGCTGCCGAGGCGCTGGAACAGCGTGTCAGGCGCACCGCCGCCGGCTGGGAAGCGGAGTTGCGCATCGTGGTCGACAGCGTGATTCCGTTCGAACGCATCGTGCCGCTGATTACGGCATTCGACCGGGAACAGCCGGGCACCCGGCTGCGGATCACGTCGGAGGTGCTGTCCGGGGTTTGGGAAGCGCTGCTGACCGACCGTGCCGACATGGCCATCGGCGCCGCCTACGACGGGCCGGACGCGATGCGCATGAGCAGCGACTTCCGCACCCGTGTGCTGGGCGCCATCGACTGGGTGTTCGCGGTGGCGCCGTCGCATCCGCTGGCCGGCGTGGCAGGTCCGCTGCCGGCCGAGCTGATCCAGCGCTACCGCGCGGTGGCAGCCGGCGACACCGGGCGCATGCTGCCGGGCATGACTGCAGGCCTGCTGAACGGCCAGGAAACGTTGACCGTGCCGTCGCTGCAGGCCAAGCTGGCCGCGCAACTGGCCGGCCTCGGCTGCGGCCACCTGCCGCGCATGCTGGCGGCGCCGCACATTGCCAGCGGCAACCTGGTCGAGAAGGAAACAGTGGAAGCCAGGCCAGCCGGCGCGGCCCACCTGGCCTGGCGCAGCAGCGCCCGCGGGAAGGCGATGAAATGGTTTCTCGCCAGGCTGTCCGAAGACGACATGAAACGCCAGCTGCTGGAGCCGGTGGCATGAAGACAGCGTACCGCGGGCGTTTTGCACCCTCCCCCACGGGCCCGCTGCATGCCGGCTCGCTGGTCGCCGCCGTTGCCAGCTACCTCGACGCCCGCGCCCATGATGGTGTCTGGCTGCTGCGCATGGAAGACATCGACGAAGCGCGCGCCTTGCCGGACGCGGCGCAGTCCATCATGCAGGCATTGCAGGCGCATGGCATGCAGTGGGATGAAAAGCCGCTATGGCAAAGCAGGCGCAAGGCCTTGTATCAGGCTGCCTTCGAGCGCCTGGGCGACGCAGTGTATCCGTGCGGCTGCAGCCGCCGTGAAATCGCCGACTCGCGCATCGGCGTGGCTTCGGACGGCGCCGCGGTCTATCCGGGCACCTGCCGCAGCGGCCTGGCGCCGGGCCGTCCCGCGCGCGCCTGGCGACTGCGGGTGCCGGACCAGGTCATATCCTTCGACGATCGCTGGGCCGGGCCGGTGCGCCAGCGCCTGGCGACCGAGGTTGGCGACTTCGTCTTGAGGCGCGCCGATGGCTATTGGGCCTACCAGCTCGCGGTGGTGGTCGACGACGGCGACTGCGGCATCACCGACATCGTGCGCGGCGCCGACCTGCTGGACTCGACCGCGCGCCAGATCTACCTTCAGGGTTTGCTCGGGCTGCCGACGCCGCGCTTCATGCACGTGCCGGTGTTGGTCAACGACCGCGGGGAAAAGCTGTCGAAACAGACCGGCGCCATGGCGCTCGACAGCAGCCAGCCGCTGGACGGGCTGATGGCAGCGGCGCGCTTTCTCGGTCTCGGACTCGAATCGAACCCGCCGGCAACCCTGGCGGCATTCTGGGAAGCGGCGGTGGCTGCCTGGGCCGACAGGCACAGGCTGGCCTAGATCAGCGCTTGGGCAGGCCGCCCAGCAGCGCCGCCCGCTTTTGCGGCTTGGCATCGTTATCTTGCGGCTCGTTGGCCGGCCGCGGCGTCGACACGCTCGGCTCGTAAGGCTTCAGGAACCACGGGTCCACCTTCTCGCGGCGCGGCGCATAGCCGCCTGCGCTGCGCGGCGCGGCGGTGCGGGCTTCGCGCGAGGACGACTCGCGGCCACCCTCCTCGCGGCGCGGCCGGCGCTCGCTGCGTTCACCGGCGGTGCGCTCGCTTGCATGCGCACGTGGCGCGAAGCCTTCGAGCGGCACTGGCGCGAGCTTGGTGCGGATCAGCTTTTCGATATCCTGCAGCAGGCGTGCGTCCTTGTCGGAAAACAGCGAAATGGCGTCGCCCGACGCGCCGGCGCGGCCGGTGCGGCCGATGCGGTGCACGTAGTCCTCGGCGTTGTACGGCAGGTCGTAGTTGATCACGCACGGCAGGTCGGAAATATCGAGGCCGCGGGCGGCGACGTCGGTTGCCACCAGCACGTCGACGCCGCCATTCTTGAATGCTTCCAGCGCCGCCATGCGCTCGTTCTGGGTCTTGTCGCCGTGGATGGCGGAAGCCTTGACGCCTTCCTGCTCGAGGTGGCGCGACAGTCTCGACGCGCCAATCTTGGTGTTGGAAAACACCAGGATCTGCTTCAGGTCGCGGCCGCGGATCAGGTGCAGCACCGCGTCGCGCTTGTCGTCTTCCGCCACCTTGTACACGACCTGGGTCACGCGGTCGGCGGTGGCATTGCTGCGCGCCACCTCGATGGTGACCGGGTCTTTCAGGAAACTGTTCGCCAGCTTCTTGATTTCCGGCGAGAAGGTTGCCGAGAACATCAGGTTCTGGCGTTCCTTGGGCAGCAGGTTGATGATGCGCTGCAGGTCGGGCAAAAAGCCCATGTCCAGCATGCGGTCGGCCTCGTCCATCACCAGGATCTGGGTCTGCGACAGGCTGATGGTCTTTTGCTGCACATGGTCGAGCAGCCGGCCCGGCGTGGCGATCACGATCTCGACGCCGGCGCGCAGCGCCGCGGTCTGCGGCGCCATGTCGATGCCACCGAACACCACGGTCGAGCGCAGCGGCGTATGGCGGCAGTAGGCCTTGACGTTTTCCGCAACCTGGTCGGCCAGCTCGCGGGTCGGCGTCAGGATCAGCGCACGCACCGGGTGCCGGGCGGGGGACGCGCTGCTGCTGGCGGTGGCCAGCAGCAACTGGATGATGGGCAGCGCGAAGCCGGCGGTCTTGCCGGTGCCGGTCTGGGCTGCGCCCATCACGTCGTGGCCTTGCAGCACGATGGGAATCGCCTCGGCCTGGATCGGCGTCGGATGGACATATCCCTGGTCGGACAGTGCGCGCAAGATATCCGGCGATAGGCCGAAATCTTCAAAACGGATAGTTGCCGCGGGCGTTGGCGCGGCTGCAGACTGGATGTCGGACATGGTATGGGTGGGTTCCCGAGCGGGCGAACTGCACCGGAAAGAGGGAAATTTTTAGAACTGGGGATTATACCGCGATTCGTGGAACATTCCTGCGGCGGGCGGCCACTGCGGCGTCGGCGTAGGCAAGCCTCTGCCCGGGGCCGCCATTCGCTGGCGCCGGGCAAAGAATCATGTCGGATTAAAGGCGGGCGTTGCAGCTTGTTTAACGCAGCGCAATGGCGCTGTTGAAGCTATAAGGTTTTTGCGTGAACAGCGCGATAGGTATTTTCTGGACGATTAGGGTGCAAAAGCGATCAGTGCATTCCTTGATCCAGCTTCCGTATGCAGTGGCGACATCGACCTACGATGAACCGGAAAGCGCCAATGCCGGCGCTACGGACAGTCCGGGGAGGCAGTAATGCACGCACAGGAAATCATGACCAGGCGCGTCGTCACCGTGCGCCGCGACAGCAGCTTGCTGGACGCCGTTGCGGCCATGCTCGACCTTGGCCTCAGCGGCCTGCCGGTAGTGGACGACGCCGGCCGGCCCGTAGGCATGCTCAGCGAGGGCGACCTGCTGCGACGGTCCGAGCTGGGTACCGAGCGCAAGCGCCCGCGCTGGCTGGCCTTCCTGGCGAGCCCTGGCAGGCTGGCCGAGGAGTACACCCATACCCACGGCCGCATGGTGGCCGACGTAATGACGGACAAGCTCTACAGCGTCGCGCCCGACACGCCGTTGCAGGAAGTGGTGCAGTTGATGGAGCGTCATCGCATCAAGCGCGTGCCGGTGCTGGAAAATGGCCAGCTGGTCGGCATCATCAGCCGCGCCAACCTGCTGCGCGCACTGGCGCTGGCCGCGCCTGCATTGCCGGAAGGACAGAGATCGGACGAGGAAATCAGGCAGCGGCTGGCTAGGGAACTGGCGTCAACCGCATGGGCGCCGCGCTACATGATCGACCATGTGGTGCAGAACGGGGTGGTGCACCTGTACGGCACCATCCTGGACGAGCGCGAACGGGAAGCGATCTGCGTTGCCGCGCGCAACACGCCGGGCGTGAAGGAAGTGCATGACCACCTGGTCTGGTGCGAGCCGGTTTCAGGTGCGGTGCTGGGCCTGCCCGCGGAGCCGGCAGCCCCGCGGCGCTGAGGCCGTTAGTCAAGATGACGACGCCATCATCACAATTCAGTTCGTTCGTCCATGACAAACAAGGGCGCCAGCGCACGCCGGAACGTCGCCCGGCAGGACGTCGATGTCCGCACACCTCATGCCGCTTGTTCTTGGCATCGACGCCAGGGGCCGGCCCCGAATCAAAATTTTCCTTCTTCATTCGTTCACCTGGCTGTCGTGGACAAACATTGCATGGCTGGCTAACATGACCAGGCATCCGCCTCCGATCAAAGATCCGCCAGGAAAAAATGAGTTTTTCACAGCAGCTACGGCCCGCGCTTGGCATCAGCGCGACCGAACGGGAAACCGGTCTCGGCAAGGACACCTTGCGGGTATGGGAACGGCGCTATGGGTTTCCGCAGCCGGAGCGCGACGCCAACGGCGAACGGCTTTATCCGGCCGCACAGGTAGAACAGCTGCGACTGATCAAGCGCCTGATGGACCAGGGACACCGGCCTGGCCGGCTGATGGCTGCCAGCGAGGAAGAACTCCAGGCGCTGTACGTGCCGGCAGCGGCGCCAGCCCGGCACGCCACGGCGGACGACGCGCTGGTGCGCCAGTTGCTGGCGCTGGTCAAGACCCATGACGTGCCGCAGCTGCGCTCGGCGCTGAACCAGGCGATGTTGCGCCAGGGCCTGCAGCAGTTCGTGCTGCACAGCCTGGCGGCGCTCAACCATGCGGTGGGCGTAGCCTGGATGAGCGGCGAGTTCGAGATCTTCGAGGAGCACCTGTACACCGAGCAGGTGCAGGCGCTGCTGCGCCAGGCCATTTCCACGCTGCCCGCCCATTCGGGCAGCCCGCGCATCCTGCTGACCACGGTGCCGGAAGAACAGCATGGCCTGGGTTTGCTGATGGCCGAAGCGCTGCTTGCGCTGGATGGCGCCACCTGCGTGTCGCTGGGCACGCAGACGCCGCTGTTCGACATCGCGATGGCGGCGCGTTCGCAGCAGGCGGACGTGGTGGCGCTGTCGTTCTCGAGCGCTTACCCGTCACGGCAGGTCGCACCGCAACTGGCGCAGTTGCGCGCGATGCTGCCTGAGGCGACCGAACTATGGGTGGGGGGTAGCGGTGCCGGCAGGCCGGCCGCGCAGGCAGGCGTCAGGGCGTTGCCGACCCTGCCTGACGCGCTGGCGGCGGTGGCGGCGTGGCGCGACAGCCATCGCGATTAAGCAGCAGGGTTCAGCTCGCGGGAGGCGAGGCGCGCGCCAGAGCAGTTTCGTGCTGACTTGCCCAAGCCGGCCTGTAGGCGATATTGCATGCTCCGCGCAGCGACAGGTGCCGTTGCCGGTGCCGTTGCCGGTGCAGTTGCCGTTGCCGGTGCCGGTGCCGGTGCAGTTGCTTCTGACGTTGCCTTTGACGTGGATCCCCGTTAGACGGCGACGCGTCGCCAGGGACTG
>CAUQYP010000141.1:0-11342 GCA_963522035.1 uncultured Noviherbaspirillum sp.
AGCCGACGCTTCTTTATCCGATTTCGGCACCAGCGACGTGTCGCCATCGACGGGGCCCACGTCAAAAGCCGCGTCAAATACAACGGCAACGGCAACGGCAACGGCAACGGCAACGGCAACGGCAACTGCAACCGTCGCTGCGCGGGGCTAACGGCAACTGCAACCGTCGCTGCGCGTAACGTCAACGGCAACTGTCGCTGCGCGGAAGGGGCACTTTTGGCCAGCTCGGTATTACGCGGCGCCGCGCAGCGTATCAGCACATTCCCTTATCAGCGCCGGGCCGCGATAAATCAAACCGCTGTACAACTGCACCAGCGCCGCGCCCGCGTCCATCTTCGCCCGCGCGTCGGCGCCGGACAATATGCCGCCGACCCCGATGATAGGCAGCGCATCGCCCAGTTCGGCCTTCAGCGCCCGTATCACCTGGTTGGACGCATTGAATACCGGCGCGCCCGACAGCCCGCCGGCTTCCTCCGCATGCGGCATGCCCTTCACCGCGTCCCGCGAAATTGTCGTGTTGGTCGCGATGACGCCATCGAACTGATGCCGCAGCAGCGCATCGGCGATATTCTTTACCTGCTCGCCATCGACATCCGGCGCGATCTTGAGCAGCATCGGCACGTAGCGCTTGTGCAGCTCGGCCAGCCGCAGCTGTGCGTCCTTCAACGTCGCCAGCAACGCGTCGAGTTCGGAAGCGCCCTGCAGTTGCCGCAAATTCTTCGTGTTCGGCGACGAAATATTGACCGTCACATAACTGGCGTACGGATAAACCTTTTCCAGGCAATGTAAATAGTCGTCGGCAGCCCGCTCGATCGGCGTGTCGGCATTCTTGCCGATGTTCAGCCCGAGCACACCTTCCTTGTTGCGGTAGAAGGTCGAGGCCTGCACGTTGCGCACGAAGGCATCGACGCCGCCATTGTTGAAGCCCATCCGGTTGATGATCGCGCTGGCCTCCGGCAGGCGGAACATGCGCGGTTTCGGGTTGCCGGGCTGCGCGCGGGGCGTCACGGTGCCGATCTCGATGAAGCCGAATCCCAGCGCCGCCAGCCCGTCGATGTAGGCGCCGTCCTTGTCGAGTCCCGCTGCCAGGCCGACCGGATTGGGAAAGGTGATCCCCATCACGGTGCGCGGATCCGGCCGCGGCCGGCGCAGGACCCGTGTCAGACCCAGCCCGGCTGCCCGGCGCAGCGCCGGCAGGGTCAGGTTATGGGCTTCTTCGGCATCGAGGGAAAACAGCAGCGGGCGGGCGAGGGCGTAGAGGAGTTTGTCGGACACGGTCGGGAAGGGAAATTTGCGCGAGCGCTATTGTAGCCGGTGCGCCCCTCAGGACTCCATGTCCGCCCACTCGCCATTGCGCAGCGCTTCGATCGGCCTGAAGTTGATCTTGTAGGCCATTTTCGGGCTTTGTTCGATCCAGTAGCCAAGGTAGACGTAGGGCATGCCCAGGGTTTTTGCCTGCGCAATCTGCCACAGCACGTTATAGGTGCCGAAACTGGCCCCTTCCACGTCGGGATCGTAAAAGGTGTAGACCGACGACAGGCCATCTTCCAGTACGTCGATGATGCTGACCATGACCAGCGTGCCATCGGCTTCCCGGAATTCCACCAGACGGGTATTGACCTTGCTCTGCAGCAGGAACTGCGCGTACTGGTCGCGGCTGTCCTGGTCCATGCCGCCGCCCGCATGCCGCGCCGACTGGTAGCGCAGATACAGATCGTAGTGCTCATGCACATAGGCCAGGTTGGTGATCAGCGCATTCAGGTGGCCATGCCGGGTCCACGCGCGCCGCTGGCTGCGGTTGGGCTGAAACTGCCGGGTATCGACCCGCACCGGCGTGCATGCCTGGCAACCGTCGCAATAGGGACGGTAGGTAAAGATGCCGCTCCGGCGAAAACCGTTCTTTACCAGCTCGGAATAGACGTCGGCATTGATCAGGTGGGACGGCGTGGCGACTTGAGACCGTGCCTGGCGCTGTTCCAGGTAGCTGCACGGGTAGGGCGCTGTCGCATAGAACTGCAGGGTGGAAAAAGGTAGGTCTTTAAGATGCGTCATCGTTCATACCGTTTTGACAACAAATTGATGTTTGAATGTACACCGGCGGCCTGCCAGGCGCAAAAATTTCAGGCGGGTCCTTGCACCGGGTCCACCGGATGCCAGTCGACAATAGGCGGAAGCCTGATGGCTGACGACACATGCGCAAGAAAGTCGCTTCGTGGAATCGGCGCCGCGCCCAGCGATGCCAGATGTCCTGTCTCCTGTTGACAATCGACCATGGCGACGCCATTGAGTTTCAGGAAATGGACAAGATAAGCAAGCGCCACCTTGGATGCATCGGTTTCGCGGGCGAACATCGACTCGCCGTAAAACATGCGTCCGATTGAAACGCCGTAGGCGCCGCCTACCAGCTGGCCGTCCCGCCATAGCTCGGCCGAATGCGCATGGCCGCTGCGATGCAGGCTGGTATAGCCCTGGACGATGTCCTCGGAAATCCAGGTGCCGGCGCCGTCGCGGCGTGGTGCGGCGCAGGCGCGTACCACGCGTTCGAATGCCGAATCGAAGCGGACCTGATACGGGCCGCCGGCCGCGCGGCTTTTCTGGATGCGCCTCAGGGTCTTGCGCAGGCTGGGCGAGATCCTGAAGCGCTCCGTATGGAGCACCATGCGCGGGTCGGTACTCCACCACAGGATGGGCTGGCCTTCGGAATACCACGGGAAAATGCCGCGTTCATACGCCTGGAGCAGCCGCCAGGGTGTAAGGTCGGCGCCTGCCGCCAGCAAGCCCGGTGCGCCGTCCGCTTCGGTCAGCGCATGCGACACGTCGGGAAAAGGGGTGTTCCGGTCCAGCCATGGAATCATCTGTTCTCGCATCTGCACTGTAATGAGGCTACTTGCTGGTGCGTGACCGGCGGAGTAAACGCATGAGGAAAGAAATTATTATCTGAAATCATGAAGTTATAAATCGCACCAAATTGGAATGGTTCTTGCTTTTTCCCAGCGTCAATTCAAACATGCACTAAAAAAGGGAGTTTGCATGGAACCACTGAAACACAGCGCCGACGCGCTCTTCATCCTGCTCGGCGCGATCATGATCCTGGCAATGCATGCCGGCTTTGCCTTTCTCGAGCTGGGCACCGTGCGGCGCAAGAACCAGGTCAATGCGCTGGTCAAAATCTTAGTCGATTTTGCCATTTCGACTATCGCCTATTTCTTCGTCGGGTATGGCGTAGCCTATGGCGTGACCTTTTTCACCGACGCGCCGAGCCTGGCACAGCGTGGCGGCTTCGAACTGGTCAAGTTCTTTTTCCTGCTGACGTTCGCGGCAGCTATTCCAGCCATCATCTCGGGCGGCATCGCGGAACGGGCGCGCTTTCACCCGCAATCGATTGCCACGGCGCTGCTGGTCGGGCTGCTGTACCCCCTGTTCGAGGGCATTGCCTGGAACCAGCGCTTTGGCATACAGGCCGGGTTGCTGAACCTGTTCGGTGCGGAGTTCCACGACTTTGCAGGGTCGGTCGTGGTCCATGCGTTCGGCGGCTGGGCTGCCTTGCCTGCGGTGCTCCTGCTGGGCGCGCGACGTGGCCGCTATACGAAGGACGGAGCGATTGCCGCCCATCCACCGTCGAGCATTCCTTTCCTCGCGCTGGGCGCATGGATACTGACGGTCGGCTGGTTCGGGTTCAACGTGATGAGCGCGCAAACGCTGGACAAGATCAATGGCCTGGTCGCGATGAATTCCCTGATGGCCATGGTCGGCGGCACGCTGGTCGCCGTGATGCTGGGCAAGAACGACCCGGGCTTTGCCTATAACGGCCCGCTCGCCGGCCTGGTCGCGGTCTGCGCCGGCTCCGACCTGATGCATCCGCTGGGCGCACTGGTCACTGGCGGCATATCCGGTGCGATCTTCGTATGGATGTTCACGTTGACCCAGAATAAATGGAAGATCGACGACGTGCTGGGCGTCTGGCCCCTGCACGGACTGTGCGGCACCTGGGGCGGCATCGCCGCCGGCCTGTTCGGCTCGACCGCGCTGGGCGGCATGGGCGGCGTGTCGCTGATGTCCCAGCTTGCAGGCACCTTGCTCGGCGTCGGCATTGCGCTGGCGGGGAGCCTGCTGATCTATGGCCTGCTGAAGAAAACCATGGGCCTGCGGCTGGACCCAGAAGACGAATTCAACGGCGCCGACCTCGCCATTCACCGGATCTCGGCCTCGCCCGAGCGCGATACCAACTGGTAAGGGGCTTGCGCCAACCTTGAAAGCTCAGGGCTGCCGCATCGGCCTGGTGATGTCCCTTGTATGGAAGCGGAACTCGCCTTCGCCATTGCGGATACGCGCCAGGTCCTCGAACAGGAAACGCAGGGTGTGGGCGATGGTCGGGAATGCAATGTCGTCCCACGGAATTTCGGATTCCGTAAACAGCTTTACTTCCAGGCTTTCGACACCCGCCAGGTAGTCGAGGTCGAGCAGGGTCGCAAGGTAGAACATGTGCACCTGGTGCACATGCGGCACATTCAGCATCGAAAACAGTTGGTGCAGTTCGATGTTCGCGCCAGCTTCTTCCTCGGTTTCCCTGATTGCCGCTTCGGACGTGGTTTCCCCGTTTTCCATGAAGCCGGCAGGCAGCGTCCAGTAACCATAGCGTGGCTCGATTGCACGGCGGCATAGCAGCACGCGGGTCTCGCCGTCGTTTTTCCAGAGCGGGATCGAGCCGACGACCATATTGGGATTCTGATAATGGATGGTGCCGCATTGCGTACAGACGTAGCGCAGGCGGGTGTCATCCGGCGGGATCTGCTGGCTTACTTCATGCGCGCATTCTGAACAGAATTTCATGTAAGGAAAGGGATGTCGTGGTCAGGCGAAGAGTGTAACACTGCGGCTATGGACGTCTTCGGTTTGCAATTCGCGCGATCAGCCTGTATAGTTTCGTTCTTCAGACGCGGGGTGGAGCAGTCTGGCAGCTCGTCGGGCTCATAACCCGAAGGTCGTAGGTTCAAATCCTGCCCCCGCAACCAGTTTTCAGCAAGGCCCGCATCCGTGCGGGCCTTTTGCTTTTGGCACGCGAAACCCGGCATTCGGCCAAGCTCTCCTTTTTTATCCCGAGTCCCAGTTTTGCCGCAACATGCGCAGGTTTGCGCTCGGGCGCAGGCAGTGGTTAGACTGCCAGCGCCCGGCGTGAAAAATACGCCGGGCCAGAAACCGATTGAACGGACATCCGATGAACGCAGGCGTCATGCATGCCTTGCTCGCCGCTGTGGCATTCGGCGCCAGCACGCCATTTGCCAAGTTGCTGGTTGGCGGGATAGCGCCGGTCACCCTGGCTGCGCTGCTCTACCTGGGCAGCGGCATCGGGCTGACGCTATGGTTCGCGCTGCGTGCCCTTCGCTCCGGTTCCCCCGGCAGCGATGCGCGCCTGCAGCGGCCGGATGTGCCATGGCTGCTGGGGGCCATTTTCTTTGGCGGCATTGCCGGCCCGGTGTTGCTGATGTTCGGCCTGAGTGTGACGCCGGCATCGACGGCGTCCCTGCTGCTGAATATGGAAGGCGTGCTGACGTCGCTGCTGGCGTGGTTCGTGTTCAGGGAAAATTTCGACCGGCGCATTTTCGTCGGCATGCTGCTGATTATCGCGGGTGGGGTGGTGCTGGGCTGGGAACAGCGACCCGCGGTCGGCATGCCCGTGGGTACGGTTGCGATTGTTGCTGCCTGCCTGTGCTGGGCTATCGACAACAATCTGACCCGCAGGATCTCCGCCAGCGACGCCGTGCAGATCGCCGCCATCAAGGGCGTGAGCGCCGGCGTCGTCAACCTTGGCATTGCCTGGTCGCTCGGCCTTGCACTGCCGGAAGCTGGCCCGGCGGCGCTGGCCGGGCTGGTCGGGTTTTGCGGATATGGCGTGAGCCTGGTATTTTTTGTGCTGGCCTTGCGCCAGCTTGGCACGGCAAGGACAGGGGCCTACTTTTCGATTGCGCCATTCATCGGCGCCGCGGTGTCGCTACTCATGCTGGGCGACACACCGGGAGCCGGGTTCTGGAGTTCGAGCATGCTGATGGGAGCAGGCATCTGGCTGCATCTGACAGAGCGCCATGTGCACTTTCATGCGCACGATCCGGTCACCCATGCGCATGAGCATGTCCATGACGAACACCATCGCCACCTGCACGAAGGCGACTGGGATGGGTGCGAGCCGCATGTCCATGCGCACAGCCACGAGGCCCAGGCCCACAGTCATCCGCATGTTCCCGACATCCATCATCGGCACCGCCATTGAATGATGCGACCTGGCAGCGAATGAACGATTGCAGCATCATCCCAAAAGATTTCCTGGCAACATTAATTGCTGTCGAGATTTCTTACAGTGTCCATTCTGTGCTTCCAATCCTCAGGCTAAGCGCTTGATCCAGAACACTAATATTTCCCGGCACAAATGTTGCTATTGTGTATCGCTCCCGCGTTCCTTTCCAGCAGGCATTTATGTTCAGGAACATACCCAAGAACCCGATCCGCCAGGCCAGCAGGCAATTCCTTGCTGTCGGCAACCGCCGCGTCTGTTTTGTCTGGTTGGCGGGTTTGTTATGCGTACTGGCGATTCTGTGGCAGTTGACCTGGCGCTCGTTGGCGGAGGAAAAGGCCTTGCGGGCAGAGCATTTGCAAGAGAATGCAGGCGCCCTCGCGCGTGCCTATGCGCACCAGGTGTCGCGTTCGCTGGACCAGATCGAGCAGGCGGCGCAGGCACTCCAGTACGACTGGGAAGAGTTGCACCAGCCGGGGCTGCTCGAGCGGCGGCTGAGGCGCATCCTGCGTCCTTCGGCTGGACTGCGGGTCGCGGGCGTGGCCGACAGCAATGGCAGACTGATCGCTGCAACGGGTCCAATGGACCAGGACGTCTCCGGAACAGCCTATTTTCGTCATCATCGTCGCCGAACGGCGAATGGCATCCTGATCAGTAACGCCGCGCCGGCGCTGCCGTCCGGTGCCAGCCTGCTACTGACACGCCGGCTCGAATCAGGCGATGGCGGCTTCGACGGCATCGTCATGTTTGCAGCCGACCCGGCGTATCTAGCCGACTTCAGCAACGAGACCGAACTTGGCGCAAAGGACTTCCTGGCCCTGCTGGACAGTTCCGGCCTGCCGCTGGTGACAAGACTGGGCGAGAGTCCCCAGCCGGTCGCCTCGCTCTTCCGGCTGACAAATCCGGTGAAGGCGGATTCGGGGCTGGTCCTCGCTCCGCCGCAAGAGTTCAGCGACGGTGCGGCGCGGTTCGTTGCATGGCAGCGCCTGCCGGAATCAGGCCTTATCGTGGCTGCCGGCATGGCGGAGCGGGACATGCTGCTTGCCTACCGGCAGTTTGCGAAGCAGCGCATAGGCGCAGCAATCGCCGGGAGCGTTCTGCTGGCGCTCGCCGCGTTTGCCGGCATGCGTACGGCAATGCGCCGTGCCCATCGCGAGCGGCGACTGGCGGAAGTCCACAAGACCTACAGCATCGCTGTCGATGCGGCGAATGAAGGCTTCTACACGGTGCAGGCAATCTACGACGCCGACGGTCGGGTGATCGATTTCCTGATCGAATATTGCAATGAGCGTGGCGCGGAACTGGTCGGCCGCGCCAAGCAAGATCTGGTCGGCAAACGCTTTCTGCAGCTTTATTCGGGCAAGCATGCGCAGCAGCTGCTGGCCGTGTTCAGCGCCGCGATGGAATCCGGCTACCACGAGGACGAGATCCTGGCCTCGGCAGACGGGCCTCTCGGCGCGCGCTGGCTGTCGCGGCGGCTGGTTCGCTCCGGCGCCGGCCTGGCCATGACGGTGCGTGACATTACCGAACGCCGTGCGCAGGAACAGGCGCTCAGCCACATGGCCAACACCGACCCGTTGACCGGCCTGCCGAACCGGCACTGGCTCATGGCGTTCCTGCCGCCGGCGATCGAAGCGGCCGGCGCCTGCAATGCCGGCCTGGCCTTGCTGTTCGTCGACCTCGACGACTTTCGCCATATTAACGATTCCCTCGGGCACGGCGCCGGCGACGACCTGCTGCGCCAGGCGGCGTCCCGCCTGAAGTCGCTGGTGCGCGCGAGCGACCATGTCGTGCGCCTCGGCGGCGATGAATTCACCGTCGTACTGCAGAAAGTCCATGCCAGCGACGACGTCGCCCGGGTTTCCCGGCTGATCATCAAGGCCATGCAGGAGCCGTTCGAGGTTGCGGGGCAGGGCCAGCATATGGTCGAGGCCTCGGTCGGCATCTCGGTATTTCCGCGCGACGGCATCGACTGCGACACGCTGCTCAAACATGCCGACCTGGCGCTGTACGCAGCCAAGGCGGATGGCAAGGGACGCTTCTCGTTCTATCAGCCGGGCTTGTCGGACAAGCTGCTGAACCGGCTCGGCAAGGAGCAGGCGCTGCGCCGCGCCATCGCCGAAGACCAGTTCGTCATGGTGTACCAGCCACGCGTCGATACCATGACCGGCGCCTTGTGCGGCATGGAAGCGCTGGTGCGGTGGATGCATCCGGAACGGGGCTTGTTGCCGCCGGAGGAGTTCATCCAGATCGCCGAAGACACCGGCATGATCCGGGAAATCGGCTCGGCCGTGATCGAAAAGACGATTGCGCAGATCGCCGCCTGGCAGGACGAAGGTTTGCCGGTGGTGCCGGTGTCGATCAATGTGTCGGCCCTGCAGTTCGACGAAGGCCACCTGCGCCCGCTGCTGGTCGCCTGCATGCGGCGCTACCGCGTCAATGCCAGCCTGATTGAAATCGAGATTACGGAGTCGAGCATGCTGGGCGGCGGCGACCTGGTGTCCGGCCAGCTGGCGGCAATACGGGAACTTGGCATCAAGCTCCTGATCGACGACTTCGGCACGGGTTATTCCTCGCTGTCGCAATTGCAGCGGCTGGAAATGGACGTGTTGAAGATCGACCGGGCCTTTACCTCGCAGCTCCGCACCGAATCCAGCGCCAACGTCCTGTTCAATGCCATTGTCGTCATGGCGCATGCGCTCGGCATGCGGGTCGTGGCCGAAGGGGTGGAAACGCTGGACCAGCTGCGGGCGCTGCAGGCCCTGGGCTGCGACGAAGTTCAGGGCTTCTACGTTTCGCGGCCGGTCGCAGTCACCGAGCTGCCGGCGCTGATGCACAAGGAATGCCTGTTCCCCCCGGTGCGCATCGGCTTGCGCCTGGTGTCCGCGGACTGAACCGGTGGCCCGCAGCACGCCGCCGGTCAACTTCATGACACTGCGCGGCATTTCCTCTATAATCCGCCGACCGGATAGACCAGCCAGCCACGAGCCGCCCGGCATGGGCCCCTAACAGCGCCCTGGCAGCCTAGTCCGAAAACGCCTCTCCACCCACGACGATTGTTCCCCCGGCCAGATGGTGTCGGAGAGCGGCAGCGAAAGTTTCCCGAACAGGCGGCGCCCACGCCCCTGACTTTTATCTCAGCAGACAGCAACCAACTTGCCGTAGATGAATCGCACATGAATACCGCTGAGGCGAAAAAAGTCCTCGAAACCGCACTGTTATGCACGCAGGAACCCCTGTCGATGGCCGATCTGAAAAAGCTCTATGCCGCCGACGACGGTTCCGTGGCGGCTGGCGCCGACACCATCAAGCTGATGCTGGAACAACTGCGCGACGACTGGCAGGGTAAAGGCATAGAACTGGTGGCGCTGGCGTCGGGCTGGCGCTTCCAGAGCCGTCCGGAAATGAAGGTCTACCTGGAGCGCCTCAATCCGGAGAAGCCGCCGCGCTATTCGCGCGCCACGCTCGAAACGCTGGCCATCATTGCTTATCGCCAGCCTGTCACCCGGGGCGACATCGAGGAAATCCGCGGTGTGACGGTGAATTCGCAGACGATCAAGATGCTGGAAGACCGTGGCTGGATCGAGGCTATCGGACACCGTGACGTGCCCGGCCGGCCGGCATTGCTGGCAACGACCAGGCAATTCCTCGACGATCTCGGCCTGTCCTCACTCGAGCATCTGCCACCGTTGCAGGCAGTCAGCAGCCCTGAACTGGCCGGCGCGCTCGTCCCGCCAGGCATGGATATACCCATTTCAACCCCAGACCACGCGCCTGAATCGACGGCAGACGCCGCGCCCGGCCGGCAAAACCTAGAACCGACAAATGACCTCGCCAATTCCTGAAGATTCCAAGCCCGCGAACGCGGCTGACGACACCGCGGCGACGCCGTCCAACGGGCAGGACCCCGGCGCGCCGGAAGGCGGCGAGCGCGTGCCGAGACCGGTGCGGCGCAGCCGGCCTGGTGAGGAAGGCGGCAAGCCCGGCAAGTCTCGCGCGCCACAAGACAAGCGGGGACAGCCCCGCGCCGGCGCCAGGAAGGGCGCGCCGCGGGCGCCCCGGCCTGCCGGCGACAATCCCGACGATGTGTTTTCCTTCGTGACCTCGGATGCCTACGACAGCACTGCCGACGATACGCGCGGCGGCCGTCCCGCCAAGGCGGTGCGGCGCGACCTGACCGCGGACGACGATGCGCCGAAGCTGCACAAGGTGCTGGCCGAAGCCGGCCTCGGCTCGCGGCGCGACATGGAGGAGCTGATCGTGGCCGGGCGGGTTTCGGTCAACGGCGAGCCGGCCCACATCGGCCAGCGCATCCTGCCGACCGACCAGGTCCGCATCAATGGCAAGCCGTTGCAGCGCCGGATCAGCAAGAAGCCGCCACGCGTCCTGGTCTACCACAAGCCGGCCGGGGAAATCGTCAGCACCAGCGATCCTGACGGCAGGCCGTCGGTGTTTGACCGCCTGCCGACCATGAAGACCGGAAAATGGCTGGCGGTCGGCCGGCTCGACTTCAACACCGAGGGACTGCTGCTTTTCACGACGTCGGGAGACATCGCGAACCGGCTGATGCACCCGCGCTACGGCATCGACCGCGAATATGCGGTGCGCACGCTGGGCGAGCTGGAAGAAGGCATGCGCCAGAAATTGCTGGCCGGCGTGGAGCTCGACGACGGCGTCGCCCAGTTCTCGAAAATCGCCGACGGCGGCGGCGAGGGCGTCAACAAGTGGTACCGTGTCACGATCGGCGAGGGGCGCAACCGCGAAGTGCGGCGCATGTTCGAGGCTATCGGCCTGACCGTGTCGCGCCTGATCCGCACCCGCTATGGCAGCATGACGCTGCCGCGCGGGCTGAAGCGGGGCCGCTGGGAAGAGCTGGAAGAAAACGATGTGCGCAGCCTGATGACGATGATCGGCATGGACAAGCCGGAGCGCGATAGCGAGCCGCGCGGACGCACCGAACATCAGCCGCGTTCGGCCGGCGCGAATCCGTTCGACGCGTCGACCTCGCAGCGGCGGCCGCAGCAGGGCCAGCGCGCGCGCCAGCCCGATCCGTTGC
>CAUQYP010000142.1:0-11283 GCA_963522035.1 uncultured Noviherbaspirillum sp.
CGACATCTTTGGCGACATCTTCGGCGGCGCAGCCGGCGGCGCGCGCGGCGGCCGCGGCGGCGGCCCGCAGGTCTATCGCGGCGCCGACCTGCGCTACAACCTCGAAATCACGCTGGAGCAGGCGGCCAACGGCTTCGACACCACCATACGCGTGCCGTCCTGGGACAGTTGCGAAACCTGCCACGGCAGCGGCGCCAAGCCAGGCACCTCGCCGACCAGCTGCCCGACCTGCGCCGGCCATGGCCAGGTGCGCATGCAGCAGGGTTTCTTCAGCATCCAGCAAACCTGCCCGAAGTGCCACGGCACCGGCAAGATCATTCCGGAACCGTGCGCGACCTGTGCCGGCGCCGGACGCATCAAGCGCAACAAGACGCTGGAAGTAAAGATCCCGGCCGGCATCGACGACGGCATGCGCATTCGTTCGTCCGGCAACGGCGAACCGGGCATGAACGGCGGCCCGCCGGGCGACCTGTACGTGGAAATCCACATCAAGGCGCACTCGGTGTTCCAGCGCGACGGTGACGACCTGCATTGCGAGATGCCGATCTCCTACGCCACCGCGGCGCTGGGCGGCGAGATCGAGGTGCCTACGCTGGGCGGCAAGGTGTCGTTCACGGTGCCCGAAGGCACGCAGAGCGGCAAGGTGTTCCGGCTGCGCGGCAAGGGCGTCAAGGGCGTGCGTTCCGGTATGTCCGGCGACCTGTTCTGCCACGTCGTGGTCGAGACCCCGGTCCGCCTTACCGAGCGGCAGAAGGAAATGCTGCGCGAGTTCGAGAGTTCGATGACCGAGGGCGGCGCCAAGCACAGCCCGCAAAGCAAGTCGTGGAAAGACAAGGTCAAGGAGTTCTTCGAGTAATCGATTGACCGTAACGGCCGCTGGGTTGGTTCGACCCGGCGGTTTTTTTTTGCCTGCCGAATGCATGGAGCCGTCGATGCGACCTGCTGTATTTTGCCTTGCCGCACTGCTGCTGCCCACCTGGCCTGCCGCCGCCGGGACGCTGCCGGTCGGCCTGTTTTCGGCCGGCGACCTGGCCGGCTGGGAAGACAAGTCGTTCAAGGGCCAGACCAGCTATGAACTTGTTCCCGGCCCGTCCGGCACCGTGCTGCAGGCCAGCACCGACGGCGCGGCGTCCGGCCGTTTTCGCAAGATCAGGGTGGACCTGGCCAGGACGCCGGTCCTCAACTGGTCATGGAAGATCGAGGCGCCGTATCGCGACATCGACGAGTCCACCAGGGCCGGCGACGACTTCCCGGTGCGGGTCTACGTCGTGGTCGAACGCGGTCCGCTGGGCCTGCGCACCCGCGCGATGAACTACGTCTGGGCCTCGGCCAGGCCGGTGGGCACGCGCTGGCCCAACCCGTTCACCGGCCAGGCGATGATGCTGGCCGTCGACAGCGGCGGCGCGAAGGCGGGCGCCTGGGTCAGCCACAAGCGCAATGTACGCGACGACCTGCGCGCCGCCTTCGGCGACGATGTCACCGAGATCCACGCGGTGGCGGTGATGACCGACGGCGACAATGGCGGTCGCAGCGCCCGCGCCTGGTACGGCGACATTTTCTTCACCAGCGAGTAGGCCTTGAGCAAACAGCGCCTGCTCCTGGTCGGCGGCGGCCACAGCCACCTGTTCGTGCTGGAGGCGCTGCGCCGGCAAGCCCCGCAATGGCGCGGCCGGCTGGACGTGGCGATGGTCTCGCGCGAGCTGCAGACGCCTTACTCCGGCATGCTGCCCGGGCTGGTCGCCGGCCACTATCGCCACAACGAAGCGCATGTGGACCTGGTCCCGCTGGCGGCGGCTGCCGGCGTGGAACTGGTCCAGGGCAGCATCGTCGGGCTCGACCCCGATGCCCGGGTCGCTGTCGATGGCAGCGGCGGGCACTGGCACTTCGATATCGCCTCGCTCGACATCGGCTCGACGCCGCCGCTGTCGCAGGTCCCCGGCGCAGCCATGCATGCGCTGGGCGTCAAGCCGGTTGACAACTTCCTGCAGGAATGGCGCGCATTCCAGGCCCGTGCCGGCGAATTGCTGCGGCCGGTGCATATCGTCATCGTTGGCGGCGGCGCCGGCGGCGTCGAGCTGGCGCTGGCGCTGGCGCACCGGATGGCTGGCCGCAGCGAACGGATAGGCTGGTCGCTGGTGACACGCGGTAAACTACTGCCCGGTTATCCGCGCGCCGCGGCGCGACGCATGGCCCGCCACCTGGCGGCAGCCGGCATCGCGCTGCGCAGCGACACCGACGTGGCAAGGGTGGAAGAGGGCATGCTGCATTTTGCCGATGGCGGCACAGCGGCATTCGACGCGCTGCTGTGGGCGACCGGCGCCGGCGCGCAGTCCTGGGTGGCGCAGTCCGGCCTGGTCTGCATCGACGGCTTCGTGCATGTCGACAGCCACCTGCGCTCGGCCAGCCATCCGCATGTGTTCGCCGCCGGCGACATCGCCACCGACCCGCTGCAGCCGCGCGCCAAGGCGGGCGTGTACGCGGTGCGGCAGGGGCCGGTGCTGGCCGAGAACCTGCTGCGCACGACTGCTGGCCAGCCGCTTGCGGCGTACGTGGCGCAGCGGGGGCACCTGTCGCTGGTGTCCACCGGCGGTCGCCATGCGCTTGCCGCATGGCGCGGATTGACTTGGGAAGGCGACTGGGTATGGCGCTGGAAGGACGCGATAGACCGCCGCTTCATGCAGCGCTTCACGGTCTGACGCAGGTAACGGCATTTCAGGAATAAAAAGGAAAACATCATGCGACGCAAGCAGGCAAGGGACATCACCTATCAGCAGCTGTTCGAGAACAATCGCCAGTGGGCGGCGGCGATCTGTGCCGAGGACGCCGATTTCTTCAAGAAACTGGCCGCCCAGCAGGCCCCGGAGTATTTGTGGATAGGCTGCTCCGACAGCCGGGTGCCGGCCAACGAGCTGCTGGGCCTGCTGCCGGGCGAGTTGTTCGTCCACAGGAATATCGCGAACGTGGTGGTGCACACCGACCTGAATTGCCTGTCGGTGCTGCAATTCGCCGTCGACGTGCTGAAAGTCAAGCACGTGATCGTGTGCGGCCACTACGGTTGTTCGGGCGTGCATGCCGCGCTGGTTGGCCGCCGGGTCGGCCTGGCCGACAACTGGCTGCGCCATGTGCAGGACGTGCACATGAAGCACGAGCGTTACCTGGGCGACGTGCTGCCGTCGCGGGAACGGCTGGACCGTTTATGCGAGCTGAACGTCATCGAGCAGGTCAGCAACCTGTGCCAGACCACCATCGTGCAGGATGCGTGGGAGCGTGGGCAGGAACTGACCATCCATAGCCTGATCTATGGCATCCAGGATGGTTTGTTGCGGGACCTGGGGGTGGATATCAGTGCGCCGGAGGAGTTGGCCGGGGCGCTGGCGGAAGCGTTCAGGGCGTACGAGTGAGGGGTGGAGTTCGAAGAATTTGTGAGAGAGGCGAAGCGGAGGGCGTTACGGCATTGGTCAAATTACGTAACCCTCAAAAGTCGTCGGGTAAGTAATGCGCTCATATCGCGTCTGGCATCAACGACAATATGGATATAAATAACATCCTGCCGCAATTCGTAAATGACCCGATTCATTCCAGCTAAGACTTGTCTGTATTGCGTGAGGTTCAGTTACTCGATTTCTTCCGGAATGCAACCCGCTTGCGGAAAATTTTGCAGGTTGCGGACCGCTTCTTTTATTTTTGCGTAAGTGGTGCGCCAAGTGTCAGCGGAAAAATTCTGGAAGATATAGGCTTTGAGTTCTTTCAGATCTTGCTCAGCCGAAGCGAGCACGACCACTCGAAAGCCCATTAGTGATCCGCCTTGTCCAGTTCAGCAAATACATCCTCAGCGTCGCGAAATTTGCCTTGTTTAATTTCACGATTGCCGAGTGCCAGAATTTTTAGTAGCGCAAGCGTTTCTTCCTGTTCTTCAAAACTCCTCACGTCCATGACAACCAGCCTGGCTTCACCATTTTGCGTAATCAGCATAGGCTCACGGCTTTCGGTGATGTCTTTGATGATTTCAGCAGCGTGGCTCTTGAGGTAGCTGATAGGCTTTACTTGTGTTGAGAATTTCATAAACAAACCTCAATTGCCAATGAATGAAGACTGATTTTAGTCCGGATTAGGACTCATGTGCCTAGAAGCAATGCTCCGCCGCCGGAAAACTCCCCTCCCTCACCGCCGCCACATAGGCCAGCACCGCCGCATCGATGCTGGTCTGCCCGTCCATGAAGTTCTTGACGAAGCGCGCCTTGTGTCCGGGGAAAACCCCCAGCATGTCATGCATCACCAGCACCTGCCCCGAGCAGTCCGGCCCGGCGCCGATGCCGATCGTCGGAATGGCCAGCGCCTCGGTAACCTCGCGTCCCAGCGCGGCGGGAATGGCTTCCAGCACCAGCACCGACGCGCCCGCCGACTGCAGCGCCATGGCGTCGTCCTTCATCTGCTCGGCGCCGGCGACCGACTTGCCCTGCACCTTGAAGCCGCCCAGTACGTGCACCGACTGCGGCGTGAGGCCAACATGCGCACAGACCGGGATGGCGCGCTGGGTCAGGAAACGCACCGTCTCCGACAGCCATGCGCCGCCTTCGAGCTTGACCATCTGCGCGCCTGCCTGCATCAGCCGTGCCGCATTGTTGAAGGCGGTCTCGGGCGTGGCATAGGTGCCGAAGGGGAGATCCGCCACCAGCAGGGCGGTGCGGTTGCCGCGGGCGACGCTGGCGGTGTGGTAGACCATATCGTCCAGCGTGACCGGCAGCGTCGACTGGTGCCCCTGCGACACCATGCCCAGCGAGTCGCCGACCAGCAGCATGTCGACGCCGCAGCGGTCCATCAGCGCGGCGAAACTGGCGTCGTAGCATGTCAGCATCGTGATTTTCTGGCCGGCGGCGCGCATTGCGCCGAGCGCCGGCGCCGTGATCGGCTTGCTGCGTCCCGCAGCCTGGTTGTCCTGCAGATAGCCTGCCATGTGCTTGTTCTCCGGATGATGGTTGTCTGCGCGATGGTCCAAGCGTCGCGCGCCGCGTCATGATAATGAAAACCGGGCTTAGTTGCGCAGCACCGTGATTGCCTGGCCGGCGACGTCGGCCACGAAACCGTGGGCCGGGCCCTTGCCGGGAATGTCGGCCAGCGGCGCGATCTGCAGCAGCGGAATCAGCACGAACGCGCGCTGCGTCATGCGCGGATGCGGCACGGTCAGCGTGTCGGTGGCGATCTCCAGGCGGCCATACAGCAGCAGGTCCAGGTCCAGCGTGCGCGGCGCGTTGTAGCCGGTGCGCTCGCGGCCGTGCACCTGCTCGATCGCCATCAGCGCCGCCAGCAGTTCGGCGGCGGGCAGCGTGGTCTCGATATGGGCTACCGCGTTCACGTAGTCGTCGCCGCCGGCGTCCACCGGCGCGCTCTGAAACAGGCTGGAGCGTTCGACTACGCGGGTGCCGGGCAAGGCGCCGAGCGCCTGCAGCGCCGCCTCCACCGTCGCGCGGGCGTCGCCCAGGTTGGCGCCGAGGCCGACGAAGGCGGAAACTGAGCTCATTCGGCGCTGTCTCCAGCCACAGCTTCGCTCTTCGGACGGCGGCGGCGGACGCGCTTCTTCGGCGCGGCCGACGGCTCGGCGTCCGCGCGCGGCTTGCGGGCCAGCAGTTCCTCGCGGCCAGGCCCGTCGGCTTCCATGAACGCAGTCCACCAGGTGCCCAGTTCCGGATCGAGCTCGCCCGACTCGCAGCGCAGCAGCATGAAGTCGTAGCCCGCGCGCAGCCGCGGATGCTCCAGCAGCTTGTAAGGCGACTTGCCGGTGCGGCGCTCGAAGCGCGGCTGCATCGCCCAGATGTCGCGCATGTCGGTTGCGATGCGCCGCTGCAGCGCCAGCTTCTCGGTCTGGCCGTTCAGCACGTCGTCGGCGGCCTGGTGCAGCGCCGGGATGGACGGCTCGCCGGCCGCCTGGTAGGCACGCCATTTTTCCAGCACCTGGTGCCACAGCAGCGACGCGAACAGGAAGCCCGGCGACACCGGCTTGCCCTGCCTGATGCGCAGGTCGGTATTGTCCAGCGCCAGGCGCACGAAACGCTCGCCGAGCGGCTGCTCCATCACCACGTCCAGCAGCGGCAGCAGGCCATGGTGCAGGCCTTCGCTGCGCAGCCGTTCGAGGCAGGCCATGGCCTGGCCGCTCATCAGCAGCTTCAGCATCTCGTCGAAGACGCGGGCAGCCGGCACGTTGTTGATCAGCGGCGCCATCACGGGAATAGGCGCCTGCGCCGACGGGTCGATCTCGAAGCCGAGCTTGGCGGCGAAACGCACCACCCGCAGCATGCGCACCGGATCCTCGCGGTAGCGCTCCTCGGGCACGCCGATGATGCGCAGCGTGCGGCTGCGGATGTCGGCCATGCCGCCGTGGTAGTCGAGCACCAGCTGCGTCGCCGGGTCGTAATACATGGCGTTGATGGTGAAGTCGCGCCGCAGCGCGTCCTCGTGCTGCTCGCCGAAGGTGTTGTCGCGCAGCACCCGGCCGTGCTCGTCCTTGGGCGCGGCGTCCACCGCAGCGCCGCGGAAAGTGGTGACTTCGAGCAGGTCCTGGCCGAACATCACGTGCACGATCTGGAAGCGGCGGCCGATGATGAAGGCGCGCCGGAACAGGCGCTTGACTTCCTCCGGCGTCGCATTGGTGGCGATGTCGAAGTCCTTGGGCTTGACGCCCAGCAGCAGGTCGCGCACCGCGCCGCCGACCAGGAAGGCCTTGAAGCCGGCTTCCTGCAGGCTTTGCGTGACGCGGATCGCGTTGTTCGACACCAGCGCCGGATTGATGCCATGTTCCTGCGGGCCGAGAATGACAGGCTGGGTAGGGTCGGCCGCTTCGTCCGGCTTGCCGAGGATGCGCCGTATGAGCTTTTTAATCATTGAACAGGTTCAGGATAGGCCAGCCGCGCGCTTTCGCATGCGCGCCCAGCAGGGCATTGGGATTGGTCGCCACCGGGTGGGTGACGGCCTGCAGGAGCGGAATGTCGTTCTGTGAGTCGCTGTAGAAAGTGCTGCGCTCGAAGCCTTCCAGCGACTGGCCGCGCGCTGCCAGCCAGTTGTGCAGGTTGGCCACCTTGCCGGCGCCATAGGGGGGCGTGCCGCGAAACGCGCCTGTGATGTTGCCTTCCCCATCGACGTCGGGTTCGGCGGCGATCAGGTGCTCGACGCCGAACTCCCCGGCGATCGGGCCGGTGACGAAGCGGTTGGTGGCGGTGATGATGACGACCAGGTCGCCGTCGTCCCGGTGGCGCCGCACCAGGTCCAGCGCGGCGGGCTTCAGCGCCGGGCGTATCACTTCTTCCATGAACTGCCGGTGGAAGGCGTCGAGCTGGGCTCGTGGAAACCGCGCCAGGGTGCCGAAGGCAAACTCCAGGTAGGCCACCGGGTCGAGCGTGCCGGCCTGGTACTGCTCGTAGAACTCGGCGTTGCGGCGCTCGAATTCCACCGGGTCGACCGCGCCGATGCGGCTCATGAACTGGCCCCATTCGTAGTCGGAATCCAGCGGCAGCAGCGTGTGGTCGAGGTCAAACAGGGTCAGGTTCTTGTTCATGGCTTGGGTTCTTCTTCCAGTTGCAGCAGGTCGCGCAGCAGCGGCAAGGTGATATGCCGCTGGGTTTCCAGCGAGTAGCGGTCCAGCGCATCGAGCATTGCCGACAAGGATCGCATATCCCGCTGGAAATGGGTAATCAGGTAGGGCAGAACGCCCGGCGACACGGTCAGCCCGCGGGTGGCGGCGGCCAGGCTCAGCGCGGCGATCTTTTCCTCGTCGCTCAGTTCATGGACCTGGTAGATCAGGCCCCAGCACATCCGGGTGCGCAGATCCTCCCGCACCGGCAGGAAGGCCGGCGGCACTGCGCCGCCCGTGACCATCAGCGCGCCATGCTCGCGCACTTCGTTGAACAGGTTGAATGCGGCGATCTGGGCATCGGCCGACAGTTGCTCGCAGTCGTCGACCAAGTAGGTCCGGCATGCCGGATCATGGACGAAGGCATCGGGCGGGCTGTTGGCCGGAATGTAGCGGGCATCGGGCGCCACGGCCAGCGCACGCAGCAGGTGCGTCTTGCCGGCCCCGGCCCGGCCCCACAAATAGACGAAACGCTCGCTGCTGGCGCTGGCCGCGGGCCCGGCCGCAAGCCGGCACAGCAGCTGGTAAAGCTCGGCGTTTTTCCCGGCCTCGAAATTGGCCAGGGTTTGCGGCTTTTCAGCGATCAAATCCAGCAGCAGCTGTCTCATGCGTTAGTGGGTAAGGCGGTTCGGTCGGGCCTGTCCTGCGCGAAACCATGTGTGGATGACAATATTGATAGTATGCAGCGCGCATCATCGCCCAGCGCGCGCCGGCCTGCAAGTGCAGGACGGGCGAGGCTGCAGAAGGCCTTCCGGGCAAAAGAAAATGGCATGAGTGCGGCGGCTGAAGTGCTCGTTTGATAAAATGCGGGTCCTGCCGGCAGCAGTCCGGCGAAAAACCGCCTATTTTACCGTCTCCACCGACTATCCCATGATACGTTCCGATTCCCCAGCCTCCCTTTCCTACCGCGACGCCGGTGTCGACATCGATGCAGGCGACGCCCTGGTGGAAGCGATCAAGCCCTTCGCCAAGAAGACCATGCGCGAAGGCGTGCTGGGCGGTATAGGCGGTTTCGGCGCGCTGTTCGAGATCAGCAAGAAGTACAAGGAGCCGGTACTGGTGTCCGGCACCGACGGCGTCGGCACCAAGCTCAAGCTGGCTTTTCTTCTGAACCGGCATGACACCGTCGGCATCGACCTGGTGGCGATGAGCGTCAACGACATCCTGGTGCAGGGCGCCGAGCCGCTGTTCTTCCTCGATTATTTCGCCTGCGGCAAGCTCGACGTGCCCAGCGCGACCGACGTCGTCAAGGGCATCGCCCGCGGCTGCGAACTGGCTGGATGCGCACTGATCGGCGGCGAAACCGCCGAAATGCCCAGCATGTACCCGGACGGCGAATACGACCTGGCCGGCTTCGCGGTCGGTGCGGTGGAAAAATCCGCCATCATCGACGGCACCAAAATCGGTCCTGGCGACGTGGTCCTCGGCTTGGCATCGTCGGGCGCACATTCGAACGGTTATTCGCTGGTGCGCAAGATCATCTCCGTCGCCCAGCCCGACCTGAACGCCGATTTCCACGGCCGGCCGCTGGCCGACGTGCTGCTGGAGCCGACCCGTATCTACGTCAAGCCGTTGCTGGCGCTGATGCAGACCATGGAAGTGCGCGGCATGGTGCACATTACCGGCGGCGGCCTGGTGGAAAACATCCCGCGCGTATTGCAGCCGCATCTCACCGCGGTGCTGCAACGCACCAGCTGGACCATGCCGCCACTGTTTTCCTGGCTGCAGCAGCATGGCAACGTGGCCGACGCCGAGATGCACCGGGTGTTCAACTGCGGCATCGGCATGGCGGTCATCGTCGCCGCCGACCAGGCCGACGCGGCAATGGCGCAGCTGCAGGCGGCTGGCGAGACGGTGTTTCGCATTGGCGCGATCCGCGAGCGGCAGGGCGACGAAGCGCAGACCATCGTCGAGTAAGAATACGCATTGCTTGCCCTTGCCAACCTTTCGCCGCGCAGGATAGGCGAGGGAAGCAGGGCAGGGGCTTGATGAACTAATAATTTTCCAAAACCACTCAGATCCGTCGTGCATTAACAATCATGCGCGGCGCTAACCTGATTGGAGGAATAATGTCAAAAGTCGAGCCTGGCCCGAATGAGGGCGCCGCGTTTTTAACTGGCGCGTTTTCGAATTTTATGGCCGGAATGGCGCACGTGCCCGCTGACGATTTCGCGGCGCGCATGATTGAAAAACTGATTGCGGACGGCTTGCTCGAAATGAAGCCCGGCTACACCAAGGAGCAGGCAGCGAGCATGTTTACCGCCGCTTTCAAGACGCTCAAGGTCAACCTGCCTTCCATGTCCTGAGCAGCGCGCCGGTTTTGCGTAACGGCGGACGTAATACCAATCTCAAGTAATAACGTGCCATGAAAATTCGTAGGGTGTAATAAGCGCCAGCGCATTACACCATTCGCTGCTCACAGGCGGTGCCTGTTTATCGGCCATGGTGTAATGCGCTTCGCTTTTTACACCCTACGCGTCAAGGTGATGATTCGGCGCCATCGACTTCATTCGGTACGCCATGACTTGGGACAGGTATAAATGGCCCAACGCCAACCACTCAGCTTAATGCTGCCCGCCGCCGTTTTCCTGCGCCACGCTCTGCAACGGCGGCGTTTCCCCCTTGTCCTGCCTCTTCAACGCCGCCGGCGGTTGTATCCGTACCGGGTGGCTGCGGTCGCCGGCGACGGATAAGGCTATCGGCAACGACTGGTCAGGCGCGTTCCAGACCGGGTCGTCGATGCCTTCGAAGATCCGCTTCAATTGTTCGCCCCAAATGCCGCGGATCATCTGGAAATAGCGGTTCTTCTCGGTGATGTTGACGAAGCGCGTAATGGCCAGCGAACCGGTTTCATATACCAGCAGGTCCAGCGGCAGGCCGACCGAGACGTTGGAGCGCAGCGTCGAGTCCATCGAGATCAGCGCGCATTTGGCGGCCTCGTCGAGGCTGCTGCCCGGCGTAATCACGCGGTCGATGATGGGCTTGCCGTACTTGGACTCGCCGATCTGGAAGTAGGGGTTTTCATCATGCGACTCGATGAAGTTGCCGGCCGAATAAACCTGGAATAGCCGGCAGCCCTCGTTGCCGATCTGGCCGCCGAAGATCATCCGCACATTGAAGTCGATGCCGAATTCTTCCAGCGCCTTGGCGTCGCGCGCATAGACCAGGCGGATTGCCTCGCCGACGATCTGCGCGGCTTCGAACATGCTGCCGACGGTCCAGATGGTCTTGCCTTCGGCGTTTACATGCTCGCTGATCATTTGCCGGATCGCCTGCGACAGGGACAGGTTGCCCGAGGTCATCAGCACCATGGTGCGGTCGCCCGGATTCTCGAACGCATACATCTTGCGGAAGGTGCCGACATTGTCGATGCCGGCATTGGTGCGCGAGTCCGAGAGAAAAACCAGGCCGGCGTGGAGACGCATGGCGACGCAGTAGGTCATGATTGCAAGGAGAGCAAAACATTGATTGTACCGCAGCGAACCGCGCTCCGGACCCGTCGAATGACAGTTGCCGTTGCAGTTGCCCGCGCAGCGACAGTTGCTGTTGCTGTTGCCGTTGCCGTTGTCGTTGCCCGCGCAGCGACAGTTGCCGTTGCAGTTGAATCTGCTTTTGACGCTGCCTTTGACGTGGATCCCCGTTAGACGGCGACGCGTCGCCAG
>CAUQYP010000143.1:0-11277 GCA_963522035.1 uncultured Noviherbaspirillum sp.
GCAAAAGCAAAAGCAAAAGCAACTGTCGCTGCGCGGGCAACGGCAACTGTCGCTGTGCGCAACAGGCAATATCGCTTACCGCCGGCTTGGGCAAGTCAGCACGAAACAGCTCTATCGAAGGCCGCCGAAGCGTTCGTGGAAGTAAGGCGCGGCTTCCCCCGCGCCTTCGTCCTCGCGCCGCAGCGCGGCCAGCAGCCAGGCTTCCGCCGCCTCGCAGACCTGGCGATAGATGTCGCGGCAGAGTGCGTAGCTGTCGTTACCGGGCCAGGCCTGCGGCAGCAGGGCCGACGGCAGCTTGGGGTCATGCAGCTGCACCCGCCGGAACGCGTGGATCAGCAGCGTGCGTATGACGAAGGCCTGTTCCGGGCTGACCTCGGCCTTGCCCAATCCATGCGCGAGCGGTGCGAAGCGCTCGATGAAGCGCAGGTAGCCGTCGCGCACCTCGTCGAGCGCCCAGGTCTCGCCGACCGCGGCGCCCAAAGGCTTGCCGCCGGAGTCCGGCAAGTCGCGGGCCTTGGCCACGAACAGCTGTTCCCGCAGGTCGAAGCGTTCCAGCAGGTCGCTGATGGCGTCCGGTTCCGGCGCCGGGTGCGCATAGACGCCCGGTGAAATCATGCCGAAGCCGTCCCACGCCAGCTGCTTGCGAAACAATGCCCGCTTCGACGGCGCAATGTCGGCATGGGTGGCGAACAGCAGCACCCAGTAACCGTCCCAGGCCGGCTCCAGCGGCGCATACACGCGCCGGTAGGCCTGGCCGAAGCGTTTCAGCGCGTCGTCGGTAATCGAGTAGGCGCTGCGTCGGCCATTGCGCGACGACGCCAGCCAGCCTTCCTCGGTCAGGCGAAACACGCTGGTGCGCACCAGCCGGTCGCTGACGCCGAACGGCGCCATCAGCTCGATCAGGCTGCCGAGCCAGATCGTGCCGCCGTGCGGCGCGATCGCATCGCCGAACAGGGTCATCAGCAAGGACTTGGCGCGCAGCGGCTCGGCGTTCTTCTCCTGCTCGATCCACGCAGCGGGAAAGGGTTTCTTGGTCATCGGTGCTTGGCTTTCTTCGTCGCCGGCATGCCTGCCGGCAAGGCATTGGTCAGGTTGGTGCGGATCATACAGTTGGTCATGGCACCGTTCCAGCCACAGGATGATACTGCAGGAAAATACGATACAAAAATAATGGTTGCTTTCGTCGATCAGTATCATATACTGCATGCCTGAGGTTGAGCGTCATCCCGGATGCCGCCAGAAAACGATTCCACCGGAGAACAGCTATGTATGCACAGATGGTCGACACGGGTCTGAAACAGGTGCAGGGACGCGATGACCTGAGCCCCGAGGAACAGGCGTTCCAGCAGCGCATCGACGAAGGCATCAAGATCGAAGCCAAGGACTGGATGCCGGACGCCTACCGCAAGACGCTGATTCGCCAGATCTCGCAGCATGCGCACTCCGAGATCGTCGGCCAGCTGCCGGAAGGCAACTGGGTGACCCGGGCGCCGACCCTGAAGCGCAAGGCCATCCTGCTGGCCAAGATCCAGGACGAGGCCGGCCACGGCCTCTACCTGTACAGCGCTGCCGAAACCCTGGGCGTGTCGCGCGACGAACTGCTGGCGGCGCTGCATTCGGGCAAGGCCAAGTATTCGAGCATCTTCAATTACCCGACGCTGTCGTGGGCCGACATGGGCGCCATCGGCTGGCTGGTGGACGGTTCGGCCATCATCAACCAGATCCCGCTGTGCCGCTGCTCGTATGGACCGTATGCCCGCGCGATGATCCGGGTCTGCAAGGAAGAGTCCTTCCATGCGCGCCAGGGCTACGACATCATGATGGCGCTGTGCCGCGGCACGCCCGAACAGAAACAGATGGCGCAGGACGCGCTGAATCGCTGGTGGTGGCCGTCGCTGATGATGTTCGGCCCGTCCGACGCCGAGTCGGTCAACAGCGCGCAGTCGGCGCAGTGGCGCATCAAGCTCTTTTCCAACGACGAGCTGCGGCAGAAGATGGTCGACCAGACCGTGCCGCAGGCCGAATACCTGGGCCTGACCGTTCCCGACCCCGACCTGAAGTTCAACGCCGAAACCGGCCACTATGAATTCGGCGAGATCGACTGGACCGAGTTCTACGACGTGCTGAAGGGGAACGGCCCGTGCAACCGCGAGCGCCTGCGCACCCGGGTCGAAGCCTACGACAACGGCGCCTGGTTCCGCGACGCGCTGGTCGCCCATGCCGACAAGCAGGCGCAGCGCAGCGCCGACGCCCAGCGCGCCGCCTGACCCGCCACCCGACACAGCTAGGAGCACACCGTGAGCAAAGAATGGCCCCTGTGGGAAATCTTCATACGCAGCCAGCATGGCCTCGCGCACAAGCACGTCGGCAGCCTGCATGCACCGGACGCGGCAATGGCGATCAACAATGCGCGCGACGTGTACACCCGGCGCAATGAAGGCGTCAGCATCTGGGCGGTGCAGGCGTCCGACATCGTCGCCAGCAGCCCGGGCGACAAGACCGCGCTGTTCGAGCCGTCCAACAGCAAGGTCTACCGTCACCCGACCTTCTTCCCGATGCCGGAAGAAGTGAAGAACCTGTAGCACCACGACATCGACACCAGGGTGGAGACCAAGATGAACGAGCAGAAGCTGGCGTTCCTGACGCGCATGGGCGACCACGCCCTCATTCTCAGCCAGCAGCTGTCCAGGCTGTGCGGCAAGGGCCCGGCGCTGGAAGAGGACATGGCGCTGGCCAATGTCGCGCTCGACCTGATCGGCCAGGCCCGGCTGTGGCTGCAGTATGCAGCCGAGGTCGAAGGCCGCGGCGGCGACGAGGACCAGCTTGCCTTCCTGCGCGACGCCCACCAGTTCCGGAATTTCCTGCTGGTCGAGCAGCCCAACGGCAACTACGCCGACACGCTGATGCGGCAGTTCTTTTTCGACACCTGGCACTACTTCCGGCTGCAGGCGCTGTCGCAGTCGTCCGACCCGCGCATTGCCGAGATCGCGCTGAAGTCGGTCAAGGAAGTGACGTATCACGTGCGCCGCACCGGCGACCTGATCGTGCGCCTGGGCGACGGCACCGCGGAGAGCCATGACAAGGTCCAGGCCGCTGCCAACGATCTCTGGATGTACACCGGTGAAATGTTCGAGGCGGACGATATCGAACTGGCCGAAGCCGCGGCAGGCGGCACCGCGCCGGCGTCCGAACTGCGCCAGGCGTGGCTGGAGCATGTCGGCCAGGTCTTCGCGGAAGCCACGCTGGCCATGCCCGCGCCGGACGGCTGGATGCAGAAGGGCGGCCTGCACGGGCGCCACACCGAGCAGCTGGGTTATATCCTGGCCGAGATGCAATACCTGCAGCGCGCCTATCCGGCGTCGCAGTGGTAGGAGCGGGCCATGGACACCGCCGATACGCTAAACCTCGTTCCCGGGCAGGTGTGGGGCTGGCTGCAGGAAGTCAGCGACCCGGAGATTCCCGTTATCTCGGTGGTCGATCTCGGCATCGTGCGCGACGTGACGGTCGGCGACGCCGGCCCGGCAAGCTGCACGGTGATTATCACGCCGACGTATTCCGGCTGCCCGGCGATGGAAGTCATTGCGCAGGATATCGAAAGCGCGCTGAAGCGTCACGGCGTGCGGCAGGTAAGGATAACAACCCGCCTGTCGCCGGCCTGGACCACCGACTGGATGTCGGACGCCGGCCGTCTTAACCTGAAAGGCTACGGCATTGCGCCGCCCGCACAGAACGTGGTCGACATCAGCGGCATCCTGCGGCGTTCCAGCGCGGAGCCGGCAGTCAGCTGCCCGAATTGCGGCTCGGCCCATACCCGGCTGGTCAGCCAGTTCGGCTCGACCGCCTGCAAGGCGCTGTACCGCTGCAACGACTGCCTGGAACCGTTCGACTATTTCAAATGCCACTGACGCAACACTGCGGCCGCATCAGGCCCTGAACGGAAGCCACCATGAGCAAATTTTATCCATTGACGGTGTCGCGGGTCGCGCAGGAGACGCGCGACGCGATCGCGGTGACCCTGCAGGTGCCGGACCAGCTAAAGGACAGTTTCGCGTTCACCCAGGGCCAGCACCTGACGCTGCGCGCCCATATCAATAACGAGGACGTGCGGCGTTCCTACTCCATTTGTTCCGGCGTCCACGACGGCCAGTTGCGGGTCGCCATCAAGCGCACGCCGGGCGGCGCGTTCTCCACCTGGGCGAACGACACGCTGAAGGCCGGCGACCAGATCGAGGTCATGCCGCCGATGGGGCATTTCAATGTGCCGCTATCGGCGGAGAATCATCGTCACTACCTGGCCTTCGTCGCCGGCAGCGGCATCACGCCGATGCTGTCCATCGTCAAGACCACGCTGGCGACCGAGCCGCACAGCAGCTTCACGCTGTTCTACGGCAACCGCGCATCGTCCACCGTGCTTTTCAAGGAAGAGCTGGCGGAACTCAAGGACACCTACCTTGAACGGCTGAAAGTGGTGTACGTGATGAGCCGCGAGCAGCAGGACATCGAGCTGTTCAACGGCCGCATCACGAAAGAGAAATGCGCGCAGTTCTTCCAACACTGGATAGACCTCGGCGACATCGACTATGCATTCATCTGCGGCCCGGAAGACATGATGCACCAGGTCTCGGAGGCGCTGCAGGAGCATGGCTTGCCGAAAGACCGCATCAAGCTGGAGCTGTTCGCGGCAAGTATCCCGAAGCACAGGCACGTCGCCCGCGCCGGCATCTCGCCCGAGGCGAAAGAATGCGCTGTCACCGTGATCATCGACGGCAACCAGGCCAGCTTCACGATGGAAAAGGACCGCGAGTCGATACTCGACGCCGGCCTGCGCCACGGCATCGACATGCGCTACTCGTGCAAGGGCGGCGTCTGTTCGACCTGCCGCTGCAAGGTCCTTGACGGCAAGGTCGACATGGACGTCAACTACGCGCTGGAAGACTACGAGATCGCGCGCGGCTTCGTGCTGAGCTGCCAGAGCTTTCCGGTCACCGACAGCGTGACGATCGATTTCGACCAGGACAACTAGCACTTATCTTCAGGAGACCGCATGGCCTATAACAACATACTGTTCGACATCAGCGAAGGGATAGCCACGCTGACCCTGAACCGGCCCGACAAGCTCAACAGCTTTACCGCCGAGATGCACGGCGAGGTGCGCTCGGTGCTGGAGCAGGTCGCGGCCGACAAGTCGGTCCGGGTGCTGGTGCTGACCGGCGCCGGCCGCGGCTTTTGCGCCGGCCAGGACTTGGGCGACCGCGCGGTGGCGCCGGGCGGCGCACCGGTCGACCTCGGCGAGTCGGTCGAAAAGTATTACGCGCCGCTGGTGTTGGCGCTGCGCGCCCTGCCGATGCCGGTCGTCTGCGCGGTCAATGGCGTGGCGGCCGGCGCCGGCGCCAACATCGCGCTGGCTTGCGACATCGTGATCGCGGCCCGGTCCGCCAGCTTCAATGAAGTCTTTTGCAAGCTGGGCCTGATACCCGACACCGGCGGCACCTATTTCCTGCCGCGCCTGATCGGCTCGGCGCGCGCTACCGGCCTGGCCATGCTGGGCGAGCGCCTGAGCGCGGAGCGGGCCGAGCAATGGGGCCTGATCTGGAAATGCGTGGACGACGCGGACCTGGCCGGCGAAGTCGCTGCGCTGGCGAAGCATTTTTCCACCGCGCCCACGCTGGGCCTGGCGCGCGCCAAGCAGGCGCTGCAGGCCAGCGGCCTGAATACGCTGGAGGAGCAACTCGCGCTCGAGGCGGGCATGATGCGCGAACTCGGCTATACCGAGGACTACCGCGAAGGCGTCACCGCCTTCATGGAAAAACGCAGCCCTGCGTTCAGGGGGAAATGATGGCGCAGATGACAGCACAGGGCCTGGCCGAAGCGGTGGCCGACGCGATGTACGCGCGTGACCCGGCGGTGCGTGCCTTCGGCATCCGCATTCAGCAGGTCGGCCCCGGCTACGCGCTGCTGACGATGCCAGTGCGTGAGGACATGCTGAACGGCCACGGCTCCTGCCACGGCGGCCTGATCTTCACGCTGGCCGACAGCGCGTTCGCCTATGCCTGCAACAGCCGCAACCAGAACACCGTGGCGTCCGGCTGCACCATCGACTTCCTTCTGCCCGGCCTGCCCGGCGACGTGCTCAGTGCCGAGGCGGTGGAGCAGTCGCTGGCGGGCAGGACCGGTGTGTATGACATCACGGTGAGCAACCAGGATGGCAAGAAGGTCGCATTGTTCCGGGGCAGGTCGGCCAGCATCAAGGGCGGCGTGCTCGAAGGCAGTCAATAGACACAAAAGTCGAGGAGACAGAAAATGGTACAACGCACCCCGCGTCCGGGCGAACTGGACGCTATCGAGACCGCAAGCCGCGATGAATTGCAGGCGCTGCAGCTCGAACGGCTCCAGTGGAGTCTCAACCACGCGTACAGCAATGTGCCGCATTACCGCGCGGCGTTCGACGCGGCGGGCGTGCACCCGTCCGACCTGAAGACGCTGGCCGACCTGTCGAAGTTTCCGTTCACGAACAAGAAGGACCTGCGGGACAATTACCCGTTCGGCATGTTCGCGGTGCCGCGCGAGCGCATAGCCCGCATCCATGCGTCGAGCGGCACCACAGGCAAGCCGACGGTGGTGGGCTACACGCTGAAGGACATCGACACCTGGGCCGATGTGGTCGCGCGCTCGATCCGCGCCGCCGGCGGACGGGCAGGAGACATGGTGCACGTGGCCTACGGCTATGGCCTGTTCACCGGCGGTCTCGGCGCGCACTATGGTGCCGAGCGGCTCGGCTGCACGGTGATCCCGATGTCCGGCGGGCAGACCGAAAAGCAGGTGCAGCTGATCCAGGACTTCAAGCCGTCCATCATCATGGTCACGCCGTCCTACATGCTCAATATCGTCGAGGAATTCACGCGCCAGGGGCTGGACGCGTCGGAAAGCTCGCTGAAGGTCGGCATCTTCGGCGCCGAGCCATGGACCGACGCGATGCGCGCCGAGATCGAGGCGCGGGCCGGCATCGACGCAGTCGACATCTACGGGCTGTCGGAAGTGATGGGCCCCGGCGTCGCGTCCGAGTGCGTGGAAAGCAAGGACGGCCCGGTGATCTGGGAAGACCATTTCTACCCGGAGATCATCGACCCCGTCAGCGGCGAGGTGGTGCCCGACGGCCAGCCGGGCGAACTGGTCTTCACCTCGCTGACCAAGGAAGCCCTGCCCATCATCCGCTACCGCACGCGCGACCTGACCGCGCTGCTGCCGCCGACCTCGCGCTCGATGCGCAGGATGGGCAAGATCACCGGCCGCTCCGACGACATGCTGATTATCCGCGGCGTCAACATGTTCCCGACCCAGATCGAGGAACTGATCTTGACGATGCCCAAGCTCGCGCCGATCTACCAGATCGTCGTGACGCGCGACGGCCACCTGGACCAGGTCGAAGTGATCGCGGAACTGCGCGCGGACGCGGGTCCGGTGTCGTCCGCCGACAAGGACGCGCTGTGCCGCGAACTGCAGCACTGCATCAAGACCCATGTCGGCATCAGCACCCGCGTCTCGATCCTGGGCGCCGACCAGATAGAACGCAGCCTGGTCGGCAAGGCCAGGCGCGTCATCGACAAGCGGCCCAAGATCGTGCCGGAGATGGCCGCAGGCGCGGTCTGACACTTTCACGTCGCCGGCGAGCGATGCCGGCGACGTGGCGCCTGCCCGTCCGGGCAGGCAGGAAGGAAATCCCATGCTGGAAGTGTATTCAATCGACGGCATTACGCCGGTGGTGCATCCGAGCGCCTATGTCCATCCGTCCGCGGTGCTGATCGGCGACGTGTTCGTCGGACCGCGCTGCTATGTCGGGCCGAATGCGGTCATGCGCGGTGACTTCGGCCGGCTGGTGCTGGAGGAGGGCGCCAACCTGCAGGACAACTGCGTGATGCATGGCTTCCCCGGCAAGGACACCGTGGTGGGCGTGGACGGCCATATCGGCCACGGCGCGGTGCTGCACGGCTGCGAGGTGGGCCGCAACGCCATGGTCGGCATGAACGCGGTGATCATGGACGACGTGACGATCGGCGAGGACAGCATCGTCGCCGCGGCCGCCTTCCTGAAGGCCGGCATGCAGGTGCCCCCACGCATGCTGGTGATCGGCGCGCCGGCCCGCATCGTGCGCGAGCTGACCGAGCAGGAAATTGCGTGGAAGACGCGCGGCACGCAGGAATATCAGGACCTCACCGTGCGCTCGCTCGCCACCATGACCCTGACGACGCCGCTGGCCGAGGCCGACCGCAACCGCCCGCGCATCGTTTCGCATTTCGAAGCGATGCACAAGCTCAAGCACGAACTCTGAACCGCGCGGCCAGCCCGGCCATTCCATACCAACATTCCAGGAGACGACATGCACCAACAACCCACACTGCAAAGCCTGATAGCGGGCCGCTGGATAGGCGGCGAAGCCGCGCAGGCGCTGCGCAGCGCGGTCAACGGCGACACCGTCGCCTGGACCCATGCCGACGCTCTGGACTTCGACGAAGCGGTGATGCATGCGCGCCGGCGCGGCGTGCCGGCGCTGATGGCGCTCGACTTCCAGCAGCGCGCCGCCCGGCTCAAGGCCATCGCCGCCTACCTGAACGAACGCAAGGAAACCCTGTACACGCTGTCGCGCCACACCGGCGCCACGCGCGCGGACAGCTGGATCGACATCGAGGGCGGCACCGGCACCTTGTACGCGTATGCCGGCATGGGCGGCAACGAACTGCCGTCGGGTAACCTGCTGCACGAAGGCCCGGCCATCTCGCTGGGCAAGAAGGGCACGTTCGCCGGCACCCACATCCTGGTGCCGCGTGGCGGCGTCGCCGTGCATATCAACGCGTTCAACTTTCCGATCTGGGGCCTGCTGGAAAAGTTCGCGCCGGCCTTCTTGGCGGCCATGCCCTGCATCGCCAAGCCGGCCACCTCCACGTCCTACCTGACCGAGGCGGTCGTCAGGCTGATGCATGAGTCCGGCCTGCTGCCGGAAGGCAGCCTGCAGCTGGTGATCGGCAGCACCGGCGACCTGCTGGACCGGCTCGACGGGTCCGACATGGTGACCTTCACCGGTTCGGCCGACACCGCCGCGAAGCTGCGCGTCCATCCCAACCTGGTCAAGAACGCAGTGCCGTTCAATGCCGAGGCCGACTCGCTCAACAGCGCCATCCTGGCCCCTGATGTCGGCCCCGACGACGAGGAATTCGACCTGTTCGTGAAGGAAGTCGCGCGCGAGATGACGGTCAAGGCCGGCCAGAAATGCACGGCGATCCGGCGCGCGTTCGTGCCGCTGAAACACCTTGACGCTGTCGCCCAGCGCTTGCGCGAACGCCTGGCGAAGACCGTCGTCGGCGACCCGGCGCGGGAGGACGTGCGCATGGGCGCGCTGGCCTCGCTGGACCAGCGGCGCGATGTCGGGGAGCGGCTGGCGCTGCTTGCGCGCGGCAACGAGGTGCTGTATGGCGAGCGCGACGGTTTCTCGCCCGTCGGCGACGGCGCCGAGCACGGCGCGTTCTTCGCGCCCACCTTGCTGCTGTGCCGCGACCCGCATGGCAACGACAGCGTGCATGACATCGAGGCGTTCGGACCGGTCAGCACGCTGATGCCTTACCAGGACATCGACGAGGCGCTGGCGCTGGCGGCCAGGGGCCGCGGCAGCCTGGTCGCCACGCTGGTGACGCGCGATCCGGCTACTGCGGCGAGAGCCATCCCGGTGGCGGCCATGCACCACGGCCGGCTGCTAGTGCTGGACCGGGAAGCGGCGGCCGAGTCGACCGGCCACGGCTCGCCGCTGCCCGCGCTCAAGCACGGCGGACCGGGCCGTGCCGGCGGCGGCGAGGAGCTGGGCGGCATGCGCGCGGTGATGCATTACCTGCAGCGCGCAGCGGTGCAGGGCTCGCCGACCATGCTGACGGCCGTGACCGGCGAATACATGCGCGGCGCCGCGGTGCGCGAGTCGGAGGTGCACCCGTTCCGCCGCTACTTTGAGGACCTGCAGGTCGGCGACTCGCTGCTGACGCATCGCCGCACGGTCGGGGAAGCCGATATCGTCGCGTTCGGCGGGCTGTCGGGCGATTATTTTTACATGCACTTCGACGAGATCGCGGCGAAGGAGTCGGTCTTCGGCAAGCGCATCGCGCACGGCTACTTCGTGCTGTCGGCGGCGGCCGGCCTGTTCGTGTCGCCGGCGCCCGGCCCGGTGCTGGCGAACTACGGGCTCGACACGCTGCGCTTCGTCAAGCCGGTCGGCATCGGCGACACGATACGGGCGCGGCTCACCGCCAAGCGCAAGATCGACCGCAACCGCAAGGACGCGAAAGGCGTCGGCCAGGGCGTAGTCGCGTGGGACGTTGAGGTGAGCAACCAGGACGGCGACGTGGTGGCCAGCTACGACATCCTGACGCTGGTGGCGAAGCGGGGCTGACGGCCGCGCGGCCTGGCGCTCGCTGGTAGTTGCGAGCGCGCAGCCGGCAGGTTTTCGCCTATCCTTGAAGCAGCGGCGGATCAGCCGCGGACCGGAAGGAGAACTGCAATGCCACTTACCCATCCCACGGATGTCAATCGGCTCCGGCGGCGCATGCTGCTCGGCGCGCTGGTCTGCGCGGCGCAGCTGGCCCTGGCGCAGGCCCCGGTCGTGACGCCCAGGCAAACCGAAGGGCCGTTCTATCCCGACCGCCTGCCGCTCGACCAGGACAATGACTTGACGCGCGTGGCCGGACGTACCAAGACGTCGGCGGGCGAGCTGACCGACCTGTCCGGCCGCATCCTCGACCTGCGCGGCCAGCCGCTGCGCGGCGTCACGATCGAAATCTGGCAGGTCGACAGCCATGGCCATTACATCCATACCGCCGATGCCGGGGCCGGCAACGATACGGATTTCCAGGGATACGGCCGTTTCGAGACCGGCCAGGATGGCGCTTACCGTTTCCGCACCATCAAGCCGGTGCCCTATCCCGGGCGCACGCCGCATATCCATGTAAAGGTGCAGAAGGGCGGCCGCGAGTTGCTGACCACGCAACTGTATGTGGAGGGGCATCCGCTTAATGAGCGCGACGGCATCCTGCGCAGCATCCGCGACCCGGCGCAGCGCGCGGCGCTGCTGGTGCCGTTCGTGCAGGGTGGGGATAGGTCGGGCGAGCTCGCCGCCCGCTTCGATATCGTGCTCGGCAAGACGCCGGCGGCTTGAGCATTTTCATGCTGGCTTGCGCCAGGTGCGCTATTTCCGCGTAGCGACAGTTGCCGTTGCCGTTGCCGTTGCCGTTGCCGTTGCCGTTG
>CAUQYP010000144.1:0-11267 GCA_963522035.1 uncultured Noviherbaspirillum sp.
GGCAACGGCAACGGCAACGGCAACGGCAACGGCAACGGCAACTGTCGCTGCGCGGAACGTCAAACGCAACTGTCGCTGCGCGGGGCTTCATGCAACGGCAACTGTCGCTGCGCGGACGTGGCGCTGCTGGTGCAAGCCAGCATGAAAATGCGCTGGTGTGTTACCAGACTGCCTTGCCCGACGCGTCCTTGACGTCGGCTTTCCACAGGTCGGCAACCTGCTTCACCACCGCGGGCGGCATCGCGACATAATCCAGCTCGGTCGCCATCGCGCCGCCTTCCTTGTAGGCCCAGTCGAAGAATTTCAGGACCTCACGGCCCTTGGCCGAATCCGCCTGGCTACGGTGCATCAGGATGAACGATGCGCCGGTGATCGGCCATGCATTCTTGCCGGCCTGGTCGGTCAGCACCACGGCCATGCCGGGGGTCTTGTTCCATTCCGCGGCGGCGGCGGCAGCCTTGAAGGTTTCGTCGTCGGGTTGCACGAACTGGCCGTCGCGGTTTTGCAGCTGGGCGTGGGCAATCTTGTTCTTCTTGGCATACGCGTACTCGACGTAGCCGACCGACCCTTTCATCCGCTGCACGTTGGCGGCGACGCCTTCATTACCCTTGCCGCCCACGCCAACAGGCCACTTGACTGCGGTGCCCGCGCCAACGGTGCTCTTGAAGTTCGGGCTGGACTTGGACAGGTAGTCGGTCCACAGGAAGGAAGTGCCGGAGCCATCCGCGCGGTGGATCACGGTAATCTCGCTGTCAGGCAGCTTCACGCCCGGGTTCAGCGCGATGATTTCGGGCGCATTCCACTTGACGATCTTGCCCAGGTAGATGTCCGCCAGGACAGCGCCGGTCAGCTTCAGCTGGCCTGGCGCGATGCCTTCCAGGTTTACCACCGGCACCACACCGCCCATGATGGCGGGAAATTGCAGCAGGCCTTCCTTGCTCAGTTCCTCGGCCGCCAGCGGCATGTCGGAGGCGCCGAAGTCGACGGTCTTGGCCTTGATCTGCTTGATGCCGCCGCCGGAACCGATGGATTGGTAATTCAGGCCGGTACCGGTCGCTTTCTTGTAGGCTTCCGCCCATTTTGCGTAGATAGGATAGGGAAATGTGGCGCCGGCGCCAGTCAGGTCGGCGGCGTTGGCAGCGCTGATGAAGAAGAGTGCGCTTGCGGCAACTGCAACGGTTTTCTTAACTGCTGTAAACATGTGAATTCCCCTGGATGGTGACAAGAAACGACAGAGCGCACTGTAGCGAAGCTCCATGACATCCGTGTGACATGGCGGCAATCGATGGCTTGAGCCGTCCCAACAGGCGCCAGTGCCGTCTGGCTATACTGATTGTTTACCAACGTTGCGGCCTTACCATGGAAATCGAACTGAAACTCCTGATCGACCCGGCCCAGGCCGACATGCTGCGCAATCATCCTCTGCTGAAGAAACACGCCGCACAAGCGCCGGTGCGCCAGCAAATGACGACGACGTACTTCGACACGCAAGACCTGTATTTCAGCCGGCACCGCGCAGCGCTGCGCGTGCGCCAGACCGATTCCGGCTGGGTGCAGACATTGAAGGATGGCAACCAGGTGCAGGGCGGGCTGCATAGCCGCAACGAATGGGAAGCGGAGGTCGACGAGGGCATGCCGGACCTGGCGGCCCTGCGTGAAATGGTGGGAGCGGCCTCGCCCTGGTTCGACCGGCTGGCAAACCCGGACCTGCAGGCCCGGATCGAGCCGGTCTTTTCCAGCCGGATCGACCGTACCGCGTGGATGCTGCAGTTTCCCGGCGGACAGCATGCCGAACTGGTACTGGACCAGGGCGAGCTTGAACGCGGTGCACTGCGCGAGCCTATCAGTGAAATCGAACTGGAGCTGAAGTCGGGCGATGCCGCGCCCCTGTTCGACTTCGCGCTCGAACTGCAGCAGGAAGTGCCGCTGCGGCTGGGCAATGCCAGCAAGAGCGCGCGCGGTTACGCGCTGATGCATCCGGCACCGCCGCCGCTGGTGAAGGCCGAACCGGTGCAGCTGAAACCCGCCATGCGTGCGGAGGAAGCGCTCAAGGTGATTGCCGCCAATTCCATCGCGCAGATACAGGGCAACGAGGCCGGCGTGCTGCAGGGCGGCGACCCGGAACATGTGCACCAGATGCGCGTGGGCCTGCGGCGGCTGCGTTCCCTGCTGAAGCTGTTCGAGGACGCAGCGCCGCTGCCGGCCGGCCTGGACCAGGAACTGCGCTGGCTGGGCGAGGAGCTCGGCGCCGCCCGCGACTGGGAAGTGCTGGCCGAGGACACGCTGTCGCAGCTGATGCATGCGCATCCCGGCGAAACGGCGCTGCTGCCGCTGCAGCAGGCGGCGCTGGCGGAGGCGCGGGCCAGGCGCGCGAAAGCCGGCCAGGCCCTGGGCTCGGTGCGCTATGCGCGGCTGGTGCTGCGCCTGGTCGCCTGGCTGCACGGCGAACGCTGGCGCCAGGATGCTGCACCGGAACAGCAGCAGGCGCTGGCGGCGCCGGTGAAGCGATTTGCCCGCCACGTGCTGAAGGAAGGCAAGCGGCGCATGGAGCGGCGCGCCCGCAAGCTGGCCGCCGCCGATGCGCCGGCGCGCCACCGGCTGCGCATCGCCGCCAAGCGCATGCGCTATGCCGCCGAATTCTTTTCCTCGCTGTATCCGCAACGCCAGGTACGCCCTTTCGTCCGTGCGCTGAGCGCGTTGCAGGACACGCTGGGCCAGTTGAATGACGCGGCGGTCACGCGCAAGACCTTGCGCGAACTTGCCGCCCAACAGCCGGCGCTGGCGCTGGGCAGCGGCTTTGTGATCGGCGTGCTGACTGCCCGGGAAACGCAGGCGTTGGAAAAGATGTGCAAGCGCTGGAAGACGTTACGGCGGATGGCGCAGCCCGGCTGATTTCATCACACCGTCATCCGCGCGTGTTGCGATAGCCCATTTGTGCCGGACGGGCAGCCTTCCTTGCCGGCATGACGCAAATTAAGTATATTGTTTATACAATTAATTCAAAGGAGTGTCGCCATGGCCAGGACTGGGTCTATCACTGGGACTGCAACAGCCGTTACCGCAAAAAAAGCAAGCGTATCCAGGCAAAAGAAAGTGCTGGCGGCGCTGTCGCCGACGGCCTCCTCCCCTGAAGTCATGCTGCCGGTGGTGGCGCTGGACGAGGTCGAAGCGGCCATGCACCCGGTCGAACAGGAAGAGGCGGGTGAAAGAAGGAAGGACAAGCACAAGGCAAAGAAACCCAAGCTGGTGCGCGACAGTTTCACCATGCCGGAAGACGAGTACGCGGCACTGGGCGAGATGAAGAAAGCCTGCCTCCGGGCCGGCGTGGCGGTAAAGAAGAGCGAACTGCTGCGGGCTGCGGTCTCCCTGCTGCGCAGGATGGACATGGCTGAACTGCAACGGGAACTGGACAGCCTGACGCCGGTAAAGGCCGGCCGGCCTAAAAAGTAGCAGGGAGATTCGCCTGGCAACAGGCTGGGCCCGGGACGGACTTGCCCCAGCCGTATGTGCGGTATCTGCCGCTGTGCAGGGAGCCGTTGCGCCATGCCGATCCGACTTATACCATTCCCAAGTCATGGCGTACCGAACGAAATCGATGGCGCCGATGCATCGCCGTGACTCGTAGGGTGTAATAAGCGCCAGCGCATTACACCATCGGCGCAAGCGAAAGGCGGTGGTTAATCGACCAATGGTGTAATGCGCTTCGCTTATTACACCCTACGAATTTTGATGGCGCGTTATGACCTGGGGATTGGTATTACATCGTCCGCGATCGCCAGCGCCTGTTTTGCCTCGCTACGCCCGCATGCGCTGGCCGGTCAACGCGGCAGCGCCTCCAGGCGACGGCAGGCCAGCGCTTCCCGGATCTTCTGCGCCAGCTGTTCGCGCCGGTACGGTTTTTTCAGCAGCAGGGCCTCGCCCCCGGCGCCGGCATGCAGCACCGCGTCCCTGGTATAGCCGGACGTATACAGCACTGCCAGCCCGGGCCGCAGGGCAAGCGCTGCGCGCACCATGTCGGGTGAGCGCAGCGAACCCGGCATCACGACGTCGGTAAACACCAGGTCGGCCGGCACGCCGTCCTGCAGCAGCCCCAGGGCCTGTTCGGCGTCTCCCGCGCTGCGCACCTGGTAGCCCAGTCCTTCGAGCATCGCGCAGACACTGGCCCGTACCGATTCATCGTCTTCCACCACCAGGATGGCTTCATTGCCGCCAACGACCTCATGGTTGCCCGGGTCAGCCGGCGCGGCTTCGGGCAGGTCGGCGCGCGGCAGCAGGATGCGCACGGTGGCGCCCTCGCCCGGGGCGCTGGCGATGTCGATATGGCCGCCGCTTTGCGCAACGAAGCCATAGGCCATCGAGAGTCCGAGACCGGTGCCGACGCCTTCGGCCTTGGTGGTGAAGAAGGGTTCGAAGGCGCGTTCGCGCACTTCCGGCGTCATGCCGGCGCCGCTGTCCTGCAGGGTGAGCTGCACATAGTCCCCGGCCGGCAGGTCGGGCCGCGAAGCCTGGCTGCCAGCCCGAAGGCTGGTGTTGTGGAGCGTGATGGCCAGGCTGCCGACGCCGTCCATCGCATCGCGTGCGTTGATGGCCAGGTTGAGAATGACGTTCTGCAGCTGGTCGCGGTCGACCAGGATGTTCCACAGGGGGTTGGCCACCGTTACCGACAGCCGGACCGACTCGCCCAGCGCGCCGTGCAGCAACTCCTGCATGCCGGCGACAAGGTGGCCAGGATGGACAACGACCGGCTGCAGCGGCTGGCGCCGCGCAAACGCCAGCAGCCGTGAAGACAGCCGGGCGCCGCGGTCCACCGCGTCCAGCGCCCGCTGCATTTGCTGCTGCAGCTGGCCGCTCGCGCTGGCGTCACGCTGCATCAGCTGCAGGTAGCCGCTGATGATCTGCAGCACGTTGTTGAAGTCGTGGGCGATGCCGCCGGTCAGCTTGCCGACCGCTTCCAGCTTTTGCGCATGGTGCAGCGCGGCCCGGGCTTCCTCCAGCGAACGCTCATGCGCGGCGCGCATCCGTTCCGCTTCACGGCGGTCGCTGATGTCGCGCACGAAGGCAGTGGCCGCATACCTGCCGTCATGCGGCACCGCCGCCAGCGCGATTTCCACCGGGATTTCACGGCCGCTGCGGTGCAGCGCGATAATTTCGCGGCGGCCAGCGAAGGCGCCGCCGCCTTCCTGCACGAAGCTGGCAAAGCTGGCGAGATAGGCGACGCGCTCGGCCGGCGGAATGATCAGGCCGGCGAGGCTCTGGCCGATCGCGTCCCGGGCCGGCCAGCCCAGCATACGCTCGGCCTCGGTGTTCCAGTCGGTGATGCGCTCGTCCGGGCCGACCGCGATGAACGCGTCATGCGAGTTTTCCAGGATCACGCGGGTGCGGCGCTGCTCGGCGGCGATCACGCTGTAGGAGGCGCGCAGCGCTTCCTCGTTGTCCTTCAGCCTGCTGATGTCGGTGTGCGTGCCTATCGTACGCAGCGGCCTGCCGTCAGCGTCGCGGCTGACGATGCTGCCGCGGGTCAGTATCCATTTCCAGCTGCCATCCTTGCAGCGCATCCGCATTTCATGGGAATAAGCCGGCGTGCGACCGGCAATATAGTCAGCCAGCGCCTCTTGGGTCGCCGTCCTGTCGTCCGGGTGGATCAGGTCGGCCCAGGTGTCGAGCGTGACGCTCAGCTCGGACTCGCCATAGCCCAGCATTTCCTTCCAGCGGCGCGACAGCACGACTTCGCCGGACTGGTTGTTCCAGTCCCAGACGCCGTCGCCGGCGCCTTCCAGCGCATATTGCCAGCGCAACTGGCTGGCACGCAGCGCGCGGGTCATGCTGCCGGCCAGCGCCAGCGCCCGGCTGCGGCCGCTGGCAAGCAGCCAGACCATGGTGGCCAGCAGCAGGCTGATGCCGGCGCCGGTGCTGGTAATGAACAGCGGCTTGGACTGGTCGTAGCGTGCGTCGAACGCGGGAGTGGACTCGATCGCCAGTGTCCATTCGCGGTCGGCGATGCGAAAACGGTGGGTTGCATCCAGCATCGCCGACATGGGCCCCGGTTCGGCGTCGGCGCTGGCCGAATCGTACAATTTCGCTTCCTCGCTCCTGGCGGCGCCGTCGAATATCTGCAGCCGCAGGTCGCCGGCGCGCTCGCCGAGGAGGCCGCGCATCAGGTCGTCCATGCGAAACGGCCCGCCCACCCACGCCACCAGGCTGGCGCGCCGCTCGGCCACCGTGGAAATGGGCAACCCGCGTCCGTAGACCGGCAAGTAGGCGATGACGCCGTTCTGCATTTCCGGCCCCTGCTCCTGGACCAGCCGCAGCTTGCCGGACAGCGCGGCCACGCCGCTGTCGCGCGCCTGTTCCATCGCGGCGCGGCGCACCGGCTCGGTCAGCATGTCGTAGCCCAGCGCCCGCAGGTTCATCTGGTTGGCCGGCTCGATCTGGACAATGGCGGAATACACCGGGCGCTCGCCCTCGGGACGCACCGCAAATGCCGGATAGCCCTCGGCACGCACTTCCTCCACCCGGGCTGCGCGCCGGGCCGCGGGAACCAGCTCGGCAATCGCAATTCCCTGGATGCCCGGAAAGCTTTCCTCCAGCCGCAGCGTGGCGATGTAGCCGGCGAAATCACCGCGGTCGACGCCGGTGCCCCCGCGCATGAAGCCCTGGGCGCCGCGCATCACCTGCTCGTAGGTCGCCATGCGTTGCTGCAGCAGCTGGGTGATGCGCCGCATCTGGTAATCGAAGTCGCGCCGGATTTCCTGGTCCAGGGCCAACTGCGCTTCCCGCCACGCTGCAGCCGTCGTGGCCAGTCCCAGCACCAGCACGATCAGCGGCAGCAGCCATGACAGCCGCGACGCCAGCGGCGCCTTTTTATCCAGGCTGGCTTCGAGCAGGTAGGAATCGGGCATGTGCGTTACGGGCAGGCCGCTACGGCCGCCCGGCTCCCGTGCCGGCGAGCCAGGCCCGGTAGACCCGCAGCGCCGCATGCGCGTCGTTGGCGGCGTACAGGATCTGTCGCTCGCTCAGCACCCGGCTGCTCCAGTTGGTGGTGGCGACCTTCTTCGATTTCTGCAGATGCTGGCCCAGCAGGTCGGCCACCGCGCTCTTCACGCCGACCGCATTGCGGCCGCTGCGCAGGCGTTGCGCCAGGTCGACGGTGCCGGCACAGGCGATGCCGCATTTCGACGCCAGCCGCCGCAGGTCGTCGCCCAGGCCGAACCCGGCCTTGACCAGCTGCGGCGAGGCCAGCAGGGCGGCCAGGTCGTCGAATGCATCGAGATGGTCGACCTGGTAGAGGTAGCAATGATCGTCGGTCGCCAGCTGCACCAGGTGCGGTCCGCTCGACACCTGGCCGCGGATGAAGGTCGGACGCGACTCGGTGTCGAAACCCAGCGCGTCGGCCTGCTCGAGCACCCGGCGCGCGGCTTCTGCCTGGGCGCTGGTGGCGACGACGCTTACCTGCGAAAGGCCCAGGCCGCCATAGGCCGGCAGCGCTACGGCGTCCAGCAATGTGCCAGCCTGGTTCACGCCGCGCCCATATCCGCTGCGACGGCAGCCAGCATGGTGCGCAGCTGGTGGATATCGTACGGCTTGGCCAGCGAACGGGACGGAATGTCCAGGTGCGCACTGATCGAGGCGCCATAGCCGGAAGCGAACACGATGGCAATGCCCGGCGCCATCGCGGCTGCCTTCCTGGCCAGCTCCACGCCGGACATGCCAGGCAGGCTGACGTCGGTAAACAGCGTGTCGAACCGGTCCTTCTGCAGCGCTTCCAGCGCCTCCTCGGCGCTGCCGACGCCGGTGACCGTATGGCCGAGGGTGTCGAGCAGTTCACAGACCAGGATGCGCGAATCCTCGTTGTCCTCGACCACCAGGATGCGCAGCAGGCCGTCATGCGGCGGCGCTGCCGCTTCGGCCGGTGCCGGCGCCATCACAGGCGCCGGCGCCGCTGGCCGCGGCGCCATGCGTCCCATCGCCTGCTGCCGGTTGGCGAAGATATGCCGGATCTTGCGCGCCAGGTCGGTACGGCGATAGGGCTTGGACAGCAGCTCGACGCCTTCGTCCAGCCGGCCGCCATGGACGATCACGTTCTGCGGATAGCCGGAGGTGAAGAGCACCGCGATATCCGGCACCAGCAGCCGCGCCTGGCGCGCCAGCTCGACGCTGCGCACCGGGCCTGGCATCACGACATCGGTAAATAGCAGGTCGATATGCATGCCGCTGCGCAGGATCACCAGCGCGCCTTCGCCGTCGTCCGCCTTCAGCACACGGTAGCCGAGCGTGCTCAGGATGTCGACCACGGTCGACTGCACGTCCGGGTCGTCCTCGGCGACCAGGATGGTCTCGTTGCCGCCATGCACCGGCCCGCTCAGCAGGTCCGGCAGCGCTTCGCGCGCCTGCAGCGAACGCGGCAGGTAGATGCGTATCGTGGTGCCGATCCCGACTTCGCTGTAGATCCGTATGGTGCCGCCGCTCTGCCGCACGAAGCCGTAGGCCATGGACAGGCCGAGGCCAGTGCCCTCGCCTTCCGGCTTGGTGGTAAAGAACGGCTCGAACGCCTTTTCCAGCACCGCCTTCGACATGCCGGAGCCGGTGTCGCTGACCGCCAGCATCACGTAGTCGCCGGCGGGAACCGCGTCGGCGGAACCGGACGACATGGCGTCCAGCGTGGCATTGGCCAGCTCGATCGTGAGACGGCCGTCGCCCTGCATCGCATCGCGCGCATTGATGGCCAGGTTCAGGATCACGTTCTCGATCTGGCCCGGGTCGGCCAGCGTGTTCCACAGGTCCGGGGCGATGATGGTCTTGACGATGATGGCTTCGCCCAGCGTGCGGCGCAGCAGGTCGTCGGTATTGCGCACCAGCTCGCCGAGGTTGATCACCACCGGCTGCAGCGGCTGGCGGCGGGCGAAGGCCAGCAACTGCGTCGACAGCTTGGCGCCGCGCAGCACCGCCGCCACCGCGGTGTCGAGCCGCTTCTGCGCGGCCTGGTTGCCGGCCAGCTGGGTTTGCAGCAGCTGCAGGTTGCCGCCGATCACCTGCAGCACGTTGTTGAAATCGTGGGCGACACCGCCGGTCAGCTGGCCGATGGCTTCCATCTTCTGCGCCTGGCGCAAGGCGTTCTCGGCGTCGGCGCGACGGCCGATTTCTTCCACCACGCGCTGCTCCAGCGTCTCGTTGAGCTCCTGCAGCGTGGCCATGTGCTGGCGCCGCGTGCTGATGTCGGTGAAGGTGCACAGCGCGCCTTCCAGCACGCCGTTGCGGCGCACCGGGTGCGACCGGTACTCCACCGGGAAGCTGCTGCCGTCGACCCGGAAAAACACTTCGTGCTCGACCAGCGCCGACTCGCCAGTGCGCGCGGTGCGCAGGATGGGGCAGTCCTCGTGGCGGTAGACCGTGCCGTCCGGATGCGTGTGATGGATCAGGTCGTGCAGCCGGTGGCCTATCACCTGCGAAGCCTGGCTGAAGCCCAGCATGCGCATGAAGGCGCGATTGCACAGCGTGGTGACGCCGTCGCGATCGACCGAATAGAAGCCTTCCTCGGTCGAGTCGAGCAGCAGCCGGATGAACTCGTTGGTCTGCTGGATACGCGCTTCGCTGTCGCGCAGCGCCTGGTCGATCTGCTTGCGGTGGGTGATGTCGAACGCCACGCCCAGGTAGCGCTTCTCGCCGTTGCGCTCGACCACCTTGCCGCGCCGCGCCAGCCAGCGCTTCTCGCCATTGTCGGCCCGGGTGATCTGGTATTCCGCGTATTCGAGCGGGTTTTCCTGCACGCCGAGCTTGACCGGTCCTACCTCGTGCCGGTGTTCCGGGCTGACCATGGAGACCAGCATGCTGCCGGTGACAGCGACGCCGTCCGCCAGGCCCCAGAGCCTGCGGTAGGTGTCGGAGCAGAGCATCGTGTCGGTGTCGGGAAACCATTCGAAACTGCCGATGCCGCCTGCTTCCTGCGCAATCCGCAGCCGCTCGCTATTGGTCCTGTGCTCGGTGACATCGAGCCCCTGGACAAAAATCCCGGCTACCGTGCCTGACCGGTCGCGTATGGGCTGGTAGACGAAATCGAGCAGCACGGTGCGCTCGCCCTTGTCGCCGCCGCGCAGCCTGAGCTGGATCTCCTTGCCGACGTAAGGCTCGCCGGTTGCGTAGACCTGGTCCAGCAAGGTCACGAAACCCTGCTCGACCACTTCGGGCAACGCTTCCCGCACCGGCTTGCCAATAATGTCGTCGCGCCCGATCAGCGCCCGATATGGTGCATTGGCGACGGTAAAGACATGCTCCGGGCCGCGCAGCACGGCCGTGAAGCCCGGTGTCTGCTCGAACAGGCTGCGCAGGAAGTCGCTCTCGTCGGCACGCGCATGGCGCTCGGCGTCCGCCGCCATCCGCTCGGTGGCAATAGCTTCCTGCAGCCGGCGCAGGATGTTCGCGTCGTCTTCCCGCTTCGGCGCTGCCAGGCCGCGCTGGTGCTCGATGGCGGTCACCAGTACGCCGGCCGTGTCGCCGTTGGCCGCATGGAGCCGCGTGAAATACAGGGTGAATGCCGTACCTTCACTGGCGATTTGCAGCGGCGGCAGCGGCTCGCCGTCGGCCAGCGCCTCGTCCGGCCATGGCCAGAGCTGCGGCCAGGCCTGCCGCGCCGGCCTGCCGAACAGGCCGGCGTCCCGCTCGCCCGCCATCCGGGCAAAGGCCCGGTTATAAACGACGATGCGCTCACGGCCCCACAGCAGCAGCATGGGCAGCGGCGCATTGCACAGGATGTCCACGGCGGTCGACAGCACCGGTGGCCATGCGCTTTCCGGACCGGAGGACGCAGCGAAATAGGCGCTATCGCGTAGGCGTTCCCTGATGGTATCTGGCGTCAGGCCGATAGTGACAGTCATTCAGTTTCAGGCTTCAGGCCGATCAGCGGCCATGCATTGGTGGAAAAGCCTGAAATTCTAAAGGTTAACCTGATGTCAAGCAGGAAAAGATGCAGAGCATGCCCGAGAGCGCAACGTTGCGACTTGCCGCGTGGCTGCATGGACGGGTGAAGGCTGTGCAGGGGGAGACGGGATGCCGCTTGCTGGAGCATTTTCATGCTGGCTTGCACCAGATGCGCCGCTTCCGCGCAGCGACAGTTGCATTTGACGTTCCGCGCAGCGACAGTTGCCGTTGCATTAAGCCCCGCGCAGCGACAGTTGCCGTTGCCGTTGCCGTTGCCGTTGCCGTTGCCGTGGCCGTTGCTGTGGCTTTTGAAGTGGGTCCCCGTCGATGGCGACACGTCGCTGGTGCCGAAATCG
>CAUQYP010000145.1:0-11246 GCA_963522035.1 uncultured Noviherbaspirillum sp.
CCGGCATGTACAGCGGGCCGGTCTGGCCGCAGCCCGACAGCAGCAGCGCCAGTGCAATGAAGGCGGAACGGCACAGGTGGAACGGTGAGTTCACGATTAGAATCACGGGTGACTAAATTTAGCGGAGTGTAACATGACCGATTCAGAATTCCTGGCGCTGGCCGAGTCCACGCTGGACACTATCGAGCGCGCGATGGAGCAGGTGGCCGACGACACCGACGTCGATATCGAGTGCAGCCGCAGCGGCAATGTATTGCAGATCGAGTTCGCCGACAATGGCTCGAAGATCATCGTCAACAGCCAGGCGCCGATGAAGGAAATGTGGATCGCCGCGCGCTCCGGCGGCTTTCATTACCGGCGCGTCGACGACCGCTGGATCAATACCCGGGACGGCTCGGAGTTCTATGCAGCGCTGTCGGCCATGGCGTCCGAGCAGGCCGGCATCCCGTTAACATTAACGGATGCCGGTTAATGAAGGTCAGAACAGTTCGTTCTTGACCTCGTCGCGGGCTTTCTCGCCCTCGGGGCCGGCAGGCCCGCCCGGGTTTTCCGCCACGCCCAGGGTCCGCACGCCGGTGCCGGGCGGGTACTCCGCGTAGTAATAATCGCCATTGGCCGCAATCAGGCCGTCCGGCATCGTCCGCTCATCCACCGGCTCCGACTTCAGCGCCTTCTGCATGTAGTTGATCCAGATCGGCAAGGCCAGGCCGCCGCCGGTTTCCTTGTTGCCCAGGTTGCGCGGCTGGTCGAAGCCTATCCAGGCGACGCCGACCAGCTTGGTCTGGTAGCCGGCGAACCAGGCGTCGATCGAGTCGTTGGTGGTGCCGGTCTTGCCGGCGATGTCCGGCCGCTTCAGCGTCAGCGCCTTGGTCGCGGTGCCGTATTTCACGACATCCTTGAGCATGCTGTCCATGACGAACGCATTGCGCGCATCGATCACGCGGTTCGCCTCGACGCCGGCGCGGTCGGGGTTGACTTCGGACAGCACCGCGCCGGACGCGTCGGTGATCTTCGAGATCAGGTAGGGATTGACCTTGTAGCCGCCGTTGGCGAACACGGCATAGGCGCCGGCCATCTGCAGCGGCGTCACTGCACCGGCGCCCAGCGCCAGGGTCAGGTAGGCCGGGTTCTTGTCGGCTTCGAAGCCGAAGCGGGTCGCGTATTCCTGGCCGTACTTGGCGCCGATGCGGTTCAGGATGCGGATCGAGATCATGTTCTTGGACTTGGTCAAGCCCTTGCGCATGGTCATCGGGCCTTCGTACTTGCCGTCGTAGTTCTTGGGTTCCCAAGCCTGGCCGCCGGTCTGGCCGGCGTCGAAGGTCAGCGGCGAGTCATTGATGATCGTGGTCGGGGACAAGCCCTTTTCCAGCGACGCCGAATAGATGAACGGCTTGAACGACGAGCCCGGCTGGCGCCATGCCTGCGTCACATGGTTGAACTTGTTGCGGCTGAAGTCGAAGCCGCCTATCAGCGCGCGGATAGCGCCGTCCTCCGTGCTCGCCGACACGAAGGCCGACTCCACTTCAGGCATCTGCGTAATGCTCCAGGTCTTGCCTTCCTGGGTGACGCGGACGATGGCGCCGCGCTTGACGCGCCGGTTCGGCGGCGCCTTTTCGCTCAGCAGGTTGCTGGCGAAGGCGAGGCCGGGGCCGGTGATCGAGATTTCTTCGCCGGAGGCCAGCACCGCACGCAGGGCCTTGGGATTGGCTTCGAGCACGACCGCGGCGATCAGGTCGTCGCTGTCCGGGTGGTCGGCCAGCTCGGTCTCGATGGCGTCCTCGGCTTCCTCGCGCGCCGCCGGGATCTCCATGTAGCCTTCCGGCCCGCGGTAGCCGTGGCGTTTTTCGTAATCCATCACGCCGCGCCGCAGCGCGATATAGGCTGCGTCCTGGTCGGCCTTGGTAATCGTGGTAAAGACGTTCAGGCCACGGGTGTAGGTCTCCTCGCGGAACTGCTCGTAGACCAGCTGGCGCGTCATTTCAGCGACGTACTCGGCATGGATGCCGAACTCGCTGGTCTCGCTCTTGATCTTCAGTTCTTCCGTCCTGGCCGCGGCGTAGGCTTCGTCGCTGACGTAGCCCAGGTCGTGCATGCGCTGCAGGATGTACTGCTGGCGCACCTTGGCCCGCTTGGGATTGACCACCGGATTGTTCGCCGACGGCGCTTTCGGCAGGCCGGCCAGCATGGCCGCCTCGGCCAGCGTGATGTCCGACAGTTTCTTGCCGAAATAAACCTGGGCCGCCGAGGCGAAGCCGTAGGCGCGCTGGCCCAGGTAGATCTGGTTCATGTACACCTCGAGGATCTGGTCCTTGCTGAGGTTCTGCTCGATCTTCCACGCCAGCAGCACTTCATACAGCTTGCGCTTGAGCGTCTGCTCGCTCGACAGGAAGAAATTGCGCGCCACCTGCTGCGTGATCGTCGACGCACCCTGGCGGGCGCCGCCGGAAAGGTTATGGATGGCGGCACGCAGGATGCCCAGGTAATCGACGCCGCCATGCTCGTAGAAGCGGTCGTCCTCGATCGCCAGCACGGCCTTCTTCATCACGTCCGGAATTTCCTTGAAGCGCACGACGTTGCGCCGCTCTTCGCCGAACTCGCCAATCATCACGTTATCGGACGTAAAAATCCGCAGCGGGATTTTTGGACGGTAGTCCGTCAGTGAATTGAGCTCAGGAAGATTCGGATAAGCCATCGCAAGCATAAAGCCCAGCAATAAAACGCCGATAACAGCAAAGCCAGCCAGGATGCCGAAGGCGCCCAGCGTCAGGCGCGCGAACAGGTTCATGCGTGGCTTGGGCGGCGGTGTCGTCCTGGAGGATGGACGATTGGGGGTATTTGGAGGGCTCATTGCGGGGATCTGGAAGGAAGTGCGGAAGGGGTCTTAAAGACTGCCCATTATAACGGCAGCGCAGTCGGCAAGCGCATGACGGTCCGAAATGAGCACTTTTGTCCAATACCCAGACGCGCCGTCAGGTTTTTGCAACGGGAAATAGTGTTACCCTACGGAAATTGCTTTACATCCAGAGAAGCTTGTTGCTACGATCTGCCGACACCCTGCGCATACGCTAAATATCGGTATTTAAAGGTTTTTTTGACATGTTCACACTCGTACCGAATGTTAGGTTAGCGCACAAAATCTGCGTTCGCACGAGAAAACCTGTTTTCTAGGGGAAACGCATTCTGCCATGGACTTCTCTTCCTTACTCCAGAAAAAAAACGCGCCGCTGATCGGACTGGATATCAGTTCGTCGGGGGTCAAGCTCGTGGAGCTTTCCGAAGCCGGCAAGGGCATGTTCCGTCTGGAGCGCTATGCCAGCGAACCGCTGCCGCGCGGCGCGGTCGCTGATGGCAACATCGACAATATCGAACAGGTTTCCGAAGCGGTGCGCCGGGTCTGGAAGAAGAGCGGCACCCGGGCCAGGCTGGCAGTGCTGGGCATGCCGCCGGCCTCGGTGATCACCAAGAAGATCGTGCTGTCCGGCGGCTTGTCGGAAGACGAACTCGAACTCCAGGTCGAAAACGAGGCAAGCCAGTACATCCCGTTCGCGCTGGAGGAAGTCAGCCTGGACTTCGACGTGATCGGCCCGCTGCAGAATTCGCCGGAAGACATCGAGGTGCTGCTGGCCGCATCGCGCAAGGAAAAGGTCGAGGACCGGGTCGCGGTCGCCGAGGCGGCCGGCCTGAAGCCCAAGGTCATGGACATCGAGTCCTATGCCGCCCGCGCCGCGCTGAACCGCGTGATGCAGTTGCTGCCGCAGGGCGGCCAGGGCCAGATCGTTGCGCTGTTCCAGATCGGCGCCCAGATTACCCACATTTCCGTCCTGCTCGACGGCCAGCCCCTGTACGAGCGCGAGCAGCCGTTCGGCGGCAACCAGCTGACCCAGGACATCGTCCGCGCCTATGGCATGGCGCAGGAAGAAGCGGAGAGCAAGAAGCGCAGCGGCGAGCTGCCCGAGGGCTACGAGCGCGAGCTGCTCGAACCCTTCCTCGAAAGCGCCGCACTGGAAGTTACCCGTGCGATCCAGTTCTTCTTTACCTCGACGCCCTATACCCGCATCGACCAGATCTACCTGGCCGGCGGTTGCGCCAGCATTCCCGGCCTGGTCGACATCGTCGCCAGCCGCACCAAGGTATCCACCGCCGTGGTCAGCCCGTTCCAGGGCATGCAACTGGGCACATCGGTGCGTGAAAAACAGTTGCGGGCCGACGCGCCTGCCTATCTTGTCGCCTGCGGGCTGGCAATGCGGAGGTTTGACTGATGGTCAGAATCAATCTGCTTCCCCACCGGGAGGCGCGGCGCAAGGAACGCAAGGCGGCGTTCGTGGCCATGCTCATTGCCGCCGTCTTCGTCGGCGGCCTGATGGTGCTGGCCGTGGGCGGCGTCATCGCGACCCGCATCGCCGGTCAGAACGAGCGCAATGCCTTCATCCAGGCGGAAAACGCCAAGCTCGATATCCAGATCAAGGAAATCGCCACGCTGAAGCAGGAAATCGAGGCGCTGAAAGCACGCCAGCAGGCGGTCGAGGACTTGCAGAGCGACCGCAACCAGCCGGTCTACCTGATGGACGAACTGGTCAGGCAGGTTCCCGAAGGCACCTACCTGCGTTCTTTCAAGCAGGCTGGCCAGAAGGTGACGCTCAACGGCTACGCGCAATCCAACGAGCGGGTTTCCGAACTGCTGCGCAACCTCGGCAACGTCTCGCCCTGGCTGGAGCGGCCCGACCTGGTGGAGATCCGCGCCGCCACCACCGGGCAGGGCAAGGACCTGCGCAAGGCATTCGAGTTCACGGTCAATGTCGGCATCAAGCGTAGCCGCGACGCCGAAGCGTCGCCTGCAGTAGTGCCGGTGGCAGCAGCCGCAAAACGACCCTGACGCGGAAAAGACACCATGGCAAACATGAAAAGTTTCGATATCGGCGCCCAGTTCCAGAATCTGAACGGGCGCCATCCGGGCCAGTGGCCGTTGCTGCCGCGCGTGCTGTGCGGCGTCGGCGTGCTGCTGGCGGTGCTGGCGCTGGGCTGGTATTTCTACTGGGACGGCCAGCTCGAGGAACTGGGCATGGGCGAGCAGGAAGAGCAGCGCCTGCGCGAGGCCTACAAGAGCAAGGTCCAGCAGGCAGTCAACCTGGACGCGCTGCGCAAGCAGAAGGAGCAGGTCGGCGAATACGTGGCCACGCTGGAAAAGCAGCTGCCGAGCAAGGCCGAAATGGACGCGCTGCTGTCCGACATCAACCAGGCCGGACTCGGCCGCGGCCTGCAGTTCGAGCTTTTCAAGCCGGGCCAGGTCGTGGTCAAGGAGTATTACGCCGAGCTGCCGATCGACATCAAGATCACCGGCAACTACCACGACGTCGGCGCATTCACCAGCGACGTGGCCAACCTGCCGCGCATCGTCACCCTGAACAACCTGAACCTGGTCGCCGGCAAGGACGGTGTGCTGACCATGGAAGCCGTCGCCAAGACCTTCCGCTATCTCGACCGCGAGGAAGTGGCCGCGCAGCGCAAGGCCGAAGCCGACGCCAAGAAGGGGATCAAGAAATGAGGCTAACCCGGAGTGCGCGCGTGCTGCTGTGCGCAGCGTTGCCCAGCCTGCTTGCCGCTTGCGGCGACGGCGGCACGGACGAAGTCAGGCAATGGATGGACGAGACCCGCCGCCAGACGCGGGTGGTGGTTCCCAAGCTGACCGAGCCCAAGAAATTCACGCCGTTTACCTACGCCGGCAAGAATGCGGCCGACCCGTACAGCCCGGGTAAGTTCGTCAACGCGATGGCGGCCCCGGCAGCGTCGGGCAACCGTTTCCAGCCGAATATGGACCGTCGGCGCGAACCGTTGGAAACATTTCCCCTGGATAATCTTAAAATGGTCGGCACGCTGAGGAAGCAGGGCGCGAGCTTTGCGCTGCTGCAGGCGGAGCACACGGTGTTCCAGGCGAAGGTCGGCAACTACATCGGCCAGAACTTCGGCCAGATCACCAAAATCTCCGACAGCGAAGTCGAGCTGAAGGAAATCGTACAGGACGCGGCCGGCGAATGGGTCGAGCGCACTGCCAAGCTGGAGCTGCAGGAGAATAAAAAATGATGAATCATTACACGCGTTCGCTATTGCAAGGCTGTGTCGCCGTCTGCATCGCAGGCGCCGGCATCGCTGCCCATGCGCAGGAAAACTCGATCGAATCCATCAGCGCGAACCAGCAGGGTTCCAACGTGATCGTCAAGATCGCCATGAAGAACCCGGTCCAGAAGCCGCCGATCGGTTTTTCGATTACCAGCCCGGCCCGCATCGCGCTGGACTTCGCCGGCACCGGCAGCAGCATGAAGGCGCCGATGCAGGAAGTCGGCATCGGCGATGTCCGCAGCGTCAACGTGGTCCAGGCCGGCGAGCGCTCACGGCTCGTCTTCAACCTCAACCGCCCGTTGAACTACGCGACCGCGGTGGATGGCAACACCGTCATCGTGACGATCGACGGCAGCGGCGGCATTGCCCGCGCAGTCAATGCGGCCGGCATGCCGGTGGTCCAGGCCGACGCGCCTGCAGGCACGACGGGCGGCAAGCCGGCAATCCGCGACATCGACTTCCGCCGTGGCACGGGCGGTGAAGGCCGGGTCGTCATCGACCTGCCAGGCAACCAGGTCGGCGTCGACGTGCGCCAGCAGGGCCAGAACATCGTCGTCGATTTCGCCAGGACCGCCTTGCCCGAGATGCTGCGCCGTCGCCTCGACGTCGGCGATTTCGGCACGCCGGTGCGCACCATCACCGCCACCTCGCAGGGCGAAAACGTGCGCATGGTGATCGAGCCCAAGGGCTTGTGGGAACACAGCGCCTACCAGAGCGACTCGCAACTCGTGGTCGAAGTGCGCCCGCTGAAGGAAGAGCCGAACAAGCTGAGCCAGGGCACCCAGGGCTACCGCGGCGAAAAACTGTCGCTGAATTTCCAGAACGTCGAAGTGCGCGCGGTGCTGCAGGTCATTGCCGACTTCACCGGCCTGAACATCATTACCAGCGACACGGTTGCCGGCAACCTGACCCTGCGCCTGAAAGACGTGCCATGGGACCAGGCGCTCGACATCGTGATGCAGGCCAAGGGCCTGGACATGCGCAAGAACGGCAACGTGCTGTGGATTGCGCCCAAGGACGAACTGCTGACCAAGGAAAAACTCGAACTCGAACAGCGCTCGCAGATCGCTGAACTCGAGCCGCTGCGCACCGAGACCTTCCAGCTGAATTACCAGAAGGCGGAGTCGTTCAAGTCCCTGCTCGACAATGCCGGCGGCAATGGCCGCAGCATCCTGTCCAAGCGCGGCAGCGCGGTTATCGACCCACGTACCAACCAGCTGTTCGTCACCGACATCACGTCGAAGGTCGAGGAGATCCGCAAGCTGGTGCAGAAGACCGATATCGCCAGCCGGCAAGTGCTGATCGAGGCGCGCATCGTCGAGGCGAACGACACCTTCAGCCGCAACCTCGGCGCCAAGCTTGGTTTTGGCGTGCAGAATAACAGCCTGCTGGCCGGTGGGCAGCAGGGTATTCCCGGTGTCGGGCCGACGCCGATCGGCGGCAATTCCGTCAACCTGCCAGCCAGCACCAGCAGCGGCGTGTCGCCGGGCTCGGTGGCACTGACCCTGTTCAACTCGGCCGCGACCCGTTTCATCAGCCTGGAACTGCAGGCGCTGGAGTCGGACGGCAAGGGCAAGATCCTGTCGAGTCCACGCGTCATCACCGCCGACCAGCTGAAGGCCACGATCGAGCAGGGCACCGAATTGCCCTACCAGACCGCCACCAGCAGCGGCGCCACCGCGCTGTCGTTCCGCAAGGCCAATTTGAAGCTGGAAGTGATTCCGCAGATTACGCCGGACGGCAACGTCATCCTCGACGTCGATGTCAACAAGGACAGCGTCGGCCAGAACACCGCGAGCGGACTGGCCATCGACACCAAGCACGTAAAAACCCAGGTGCTGATCGAAAACGGCGGCACCGTGGTCATAGGCGGCATCTATATCCAGGAAGATCGCGATACAATCAACAAAGTACCGGTGCTCGGCGACATACCGGTCATGGGGAACCTGTTCAAATCGACGGCGCGCAGGAATGACAAGACGGAACTGCTGATCTTCCTGACGCCCAAGGTTCTCAGCGATAAACTGGCTGTGAGGTAATGACACATTGAATTTCCTGAAAGCAGGGGTAAGCCCTGCACGGGGCCCGTGGTAGTCCCGACCGGGGCGGCGGGGAATATTTTCCTGGTAGGGCTGATGGGTTCGGGCAAGACCACCGTCGGCCGCGCGCTCGCAAAACGACTCAATAAACGCTTCTTCGATTCCGACCATGAAATCGAGGCCAGGACCGGCGCGTCCATACCGCTGATCTTTGAAATCGAGGGAGAAGCGTCCTTCCGGCAGCGCGAAGCGGACATGATCCGCGACCTGACCGCCTGTGAAGGCGTGGTGCTGGCGACCGGCGGCGGCAGCATACTCAACGCGCAGAGCCGCGCTTACCTGAAGTCGCGCGGCCTCGTGATCTACCTCCGCGCCGGCGTCTCCAGCATTCTCCAGCGCACCGGGCATGACAAGAACCGGCCTCTGCTGCAGACCGCCGACCCGCGCGGGCGCCTCGAGGAACTGTCGGCGCAGCGCGAACCCTATTACCAGGAAGTGGCGGACCTGATCATCGAGACCGGGCGCCCTAACGTACAATATCTGGTCCAGACCATTGTCGCCTACCTGGAAAACCTCCCTGAACAATCCACGGGCGCTGCTTTTTCCGGCGCCGACAGCCAGCCGATGACAGAATTCCGCCTAGCCTCAGCCGAGCCGATTACCCTGCAGGTCGACCTGGGCGAGCGCAGCTATCCGATCACCATCGGCCATTCGCTGCTGGCAAGCGGCCAGCGCATTGCCGAGGCGGTCGGCGGCGAACGCGCCGCCATCGTCACCAACACGGTCGTCGCTCCGCTGTATCTCGACCAGGTCGCGCAGTCGCTGCGCGCGGCCGGCAAGCGCGTGACCGAGATCGTGCTGCCCGATGGCGAGGAAGAAAAAACCTGGGAAAACCTGCAGCGCATCTTTGACGCGCTGCTGCGCGAGCAATGCGATCGCAAGACCACCATCGTCGCGCTGGGCGGCGGCGTCGTCGGCGACATGGCAGGTTTTGCGGCGGCCAGCTATATGCGCGGCGTGCCCTTCGTGCAGGTGCCGACCACCTTGCTGGCGCAGGTCGACTCCTCGGTGGGGGGCAAGACCGGCATCAACCACCCGCTGGGCAAGAACATGATCGGCGCGTTCTACCAGCCAAAAGCGGTGATTGCCGACACTGCCACGCTGCAGACGCTGCCCCAGCGCGAACTGTCGGCCGGGCTGGCCGAAGTGATCAAGCATGGCGCGATCATCGACGCGCCGTTCTTCGACTGGATCGAGTCCAATATCGCTCGCCTGATGGCGCGTGACCCGGAAGCACTCGCGTATGCGATCAAACGTTCCTGCGAGATCAAGGCGGACGTGGTACGCCAGGACGAGCGGGAAGGCGGCTTGCGCGCCATTCTGAATTTCGGCCATACCTTCGGCCATGCGATCGAATCCGGGATGGGCTACGGACAATGGCTGCACGGCGAGGCGGTCGGTTGCGGCATGGTGATGGCCGCGGACCTGTCGCAGCGGCTCGGGTATATCGATGCCGCCGCCCGCGACCGGGTGGCCGCCCTCGTGCAGGCCGCCGGCCTGCCGCACCGGGCGCCGGACCTGGGCGCCGCGCGCTGGCTCGAACTGATGCAGGTCGACAAGAAAAACGAAGGCGGGCAGATACGCTTCATCCTGCTCAAGCCGCTGGGCACCCCGCTGATCACCACCGTGCCGCAGCAGGCGCTGCTGGCAACGCTTACCGCCTGTACGGCGGCCTGACCGTGGACTTCGACGCCAGGCTCGCGCCCTATGCCGCGCAATCGGCACGATCGGCGGGTCGGCGCTACGCCGAGCCTGCGAGCAGCACCCGCTCCGAGTTCCAGCGCGACCGCGACCGCATCGTGCATTGCGGCGCATTCCGGCGGCTGGAATACAAGACCCAGGTGTTCGTCAACCACGAAGGCGACCTGTTCCGCACACGGCTCACGCACAGCATCGAGGTAGCGCAGATTGCCCGTTCGATCGCCCGTAACCTGGGCCTGAACGAAGACCTGGTCGAGGCGATTTCGCTTGCCCACGACCTTGGCCATACGCCTTTCGGCCATGCCGGCCAGGACGCGCTGCATGCCTGCATGAAAGACCATGGCGGCTTCGAGCACAATCTGCAGAGCCTGCGGGTGGTCGACATCCTTGAGCAGCGCTACGGCGGTTTCGATGGCCTGAACCTGATGTTCGAGACCCGGGAAGGCATATTGAAGCATTGCTCGGCTGCGCACGCGGCGGAACTGGGCGACATCGGCAAGCGCTTCCTGGAGAAAAAGCAGCCGACGCTCGAGGCGCAGCTGGCCAACCTGGCAGACGAGATTGCCTACAACAACCACGACATCGACGATGGCCTGCGCTCCGGCCTGCTGAGCGTCGAGCAGCTGGAAGAGATCGATTTTTTTGCGCGCCACAAGCGGGAAGCGGAAACCGCATTTCCCGGCATTTCCGGACGCCGTGCCATCAACGAAACCGTTCGCCGCATGATCAATGCCCTGATCATCGACCTTATCGACACATCGAACGAGCGCATTCGTGCGACGGGCGTGCAAAGCGTCGACGAGGTTCGACTGGCGGGGCCGTTGATCGCGTTCTCGGACGGCATGCGCGACGAGGCGCTGCTGCTGAAGCGATTCCTGCGCAAGAACCTGTACCAGCATTACCAGGTCAACCGCATGACCAGCAAGGCACGCCGCATCGTCAACGAGCTGTTCGACATTTTCATGAATGAACCGATATTGCTGCCGCCGGCCTACCAGGTTGCGCAGGCCAACGGTTTGGGCGGCGAGGAATGGCGGAGCCGGCAGGCTCGCAGCATAGCCGACTACATTGCCGGCATGACGGACCGCTATGCGATGCGGGAGCACAGGCGCTTGTTTTCGATCGACGAGATCTGACGCAAGGTTGGCCGGCGGCGTCTGGACGACACCTGTCACAGCGTCGGCCATGCGTTCCGAATTCCGGTGACCGGAGCATTTTCATGCTGGCTTCAACCTGAAGCGCCGCTTCCGCGCAGCGACCGATGCGGTCGCATTAAGCCCGCGCAGCGACAGTTGCGTTTGACGTTCCGCGTAGCGACAGTTGCCGTTGCCG
>CAUQYP010000146.1:0-11120 GCA_963522035.1 uncultured Noviherbaspirillum sp.
CGACAGCGTGAGCACCTGGGTCCAGGCGCGGATCATGTCTTGGTCGCTGATCATGCGGGGTTCCTTTCGAAGCAGGGTTAGAGCGGCGCGCCCAGGAAGTCGCCGAAGGCGGCGTAGAAGCCGGCCTCGTCGTCCCAGGGAATCATGTGGCCGGCATTGGCGACGAAGCTGGTCTGCAGGCCGGGCAGCAGGCCGCGCAACTCGTCGATGTCGGCCGGCAGCACCACGTCGCCGCGACCGGCAGTCATCAGCATGGCCGGCACATCGATGCCGGGCACGTCGGCATGGAAGTCGCCGGTGTGGAATTCCTCGAAGCTGGCCAAAATCGCGCGCTCGTCGCAGGTATGCAGCCATTCGGCGCGCAGTCGCAACTGTTCCTCGGTCCAGGTCGGGCAGTAGGCGCGCATGGCGTCGATGCCGATGCCGGCACGGGCGTCGCGCATCGAGTCGACATACCACGGCAGCTTGGCCGGGTAGGCGCGGCGGCCCGGGCCGGACACCGGCGGGTCCACCATGACCAGCCGGGTCAGGCCGGCGGGCCGGCTGCGCGCGGCCCGCGCGCCGATGCGCCCGCCCATCGAGTGTCCGACCAGTGCATAGCGCTTAAGTCCCAGTGCTTCGGCGAAGGCGGTCACGTCGGCCGCCTGCGCGGCGACGCTGTAGTCCAGCGTGGCGGAAGCCTCGGACAAGCCGCGGCCGCGGACGTCGAGGATATAGGTGTCGAACTGCCGGCCGAAGCGCTCGCCGACGAAGCCCCAGGTCACGGCCGGGCTGGTAATGCCGGGAATGATGATGACCGCGTCGCGTTCGCCGCGCTGGCCAGCATCGTCATCCTTGCCGCCGTAGCGCAGGTAGTGCTGGCGGATGCCATTGGCGCGCACGTTGGCGCCGTACAGGAATGTGCTCATGTTTTATTCTGTTCGCAAAAAGGTGGCTCAGTATGCACCGGAGAGCAGCGCGCCGCCGCCCGGCACATAGGTTTCCAGGTCCAGCGCCTTGAGCATCGCGTAGGTGGTGGCGATGGCCGCCGTCACCACCGGCTTGCCCGTCATCGCCTCCACCTGCGCCACCGCCTGCAGCGACGGCATCTGCACGCAGGCCGACAGTACGATGGCGTCGACCCCGCTGATGTCCATCTCCGCCACGATGCCCGGCAGCCGCGACGGGTCGTGCCGCCCCACTTCCAGGTTGTCCGGTATCTCCAGCGCACGCCACACCACCACCTCGTGCCCCTCGTTCTGGATGTAGTCCACCACCAGCTTCGTCAGCGGCAGCATGTAGGGCGCCACCACCGCCACCTTCTTCGCCTTCATCACCTTCAGCGCATCGACCAGCGCGCCGGCGCTGGTGATGACCGGCGCCGCGCCGCCGTTCTCCACCGTGCGGCCATGCAGCCGCTCCTGCGACACCCGGTGGTAGCCATGGCCCATCGCCATGATGGCGACCAGGCACGCATAGCCCAGCACGTCGACCCGCGCGTCGGAGAGCTCCAGCGCGCAGCGGTCGGACTCGGCGTCCATCGCCGCCAGTTCTTCCTTGACCACCTTCTTCATGCGCATGCGGCTGGAATGGAAGGTGAAGCGCTCCGGGCGCACCGCCTGCCGCGCCAGCAGCATCGCCGGGATCTCGGTTTCCATCGTGGTGTTCGAGCTCGGCACGATCTGGCCGATGCGGTATGTCTTCTGCATGATCTCTCCTAGTTGGTTCAGGCCGCCTGCCGCAGCGCGGCTTCCGCCTTGCCGGGCCTGAAGGCGGTCGCGTCGTATTCGTAGACCCAGTTGGCCTTGATGCCGGACGAATGCGGATTAAGCAAACTCTGCACCCGGTACATTGCGTCGCGCTTGACCTGGGCCAGCCGCGAAGGCAAATGATACGTCCTTCCGCGCTCGCGTGACTCGAGTTGCACGCGGCTGGTGCGTGGAAGACGCTCGGCCTGGTAGTCGCGCAGCGCGGAAGCGACGTCCAGCCCATGGCCGGCGAGCGCGGCCGCCAGCACGTAGCCATCCTCGATCGCCATCGCCGCGCCCTGCGACAGGAAGGGCAGCATCGGGTGCGCCGAGTCGCCCAGCAGCGCCACGCGGCCGACCGACCACGACGTCATCGGGTCGCGGTCGAACAGGCCCCACTTGAAAACGCTGTCGGTGCGCTCGAACAGCTTGACCAGGTTCGGATGCCAGCCCTTGAATGCATTGAGCAGTTCTTCCCGGCTGCTGGGCGCGTTCCACGACTCCTCGACCCAGTTCGCGGTCTCGTTGACCGCGACGATGTTGACCGCCGCGCCGCTGCGCACATAGTAGGTGACGACGTGGCCGTTCGGCCCCATCCAGAACGACGAATCGGGGCTGACGAACTCGGGACGCTTGTCGGGAAAGGGCACCACCGCGCGGTAGCACATGTGGCCGGTGAAGCGCGGCGCGTCGCTGCCGAACAGCGCGCTGCGCACTGCCGAGCGCACGCCGTCGGCGCCGACGATCAGGTCGGCCTCGTACTCGCTGCCGTCGGCAAAGGTGGCCACCGCGGTGTTGGCTTCATTGCGCACGCCGGTGCAGGCGGTCGACAGCATGGCCGCGCTTGCCGGCACCAGCGAGGCCAGCATTGCATGCAGGTCGGCCCGGTGCACATGGTAGAAGTCGGCGCCGTAAAGCTTGGGGCAGTCCTCGATCAGCGGCGTACGGAACAGTTCGCGCGCGGTGGCCCAGTTGCGGCCGACGATGGCCTGCGGCAGGAAGCTGGCGCGCCGCAGTTCGTCCGCCAGCCCGAGGCCGCGCAGCACCTTGGCGGCATTCGGCGTCATCTGTATGCCGGCGCCGACCTCGCCGAAGGCCGCGGCCCGCTCGAACACCTTGACTTCCACGCCGCGCTGGGCCAATGCCCCGGTCAGCGCGACGCCGCCTATGCCGCCGCCAATGACGCCGACCCGTAATGCTCTTGCCATGTTGTTCTCCAGTTTCAGTTCTTGTGCGGCGGCGCCCGGTGGCAGCCGCGCCGCATGGGTTCAGGCCAGCGCCTCGCCGCCAAGGTAGGCGTTGAGCAGCGCAGGGTCGTTGAGCAGGCTGGCCGCGTCGCGGCTGGCGGCAATGCGGCCGGTTTCCACCACGTAGGCCCGGCTGGCGATCGACAGCGCGTTGTGCACGTTCTGCTCGACCAGCAGCACGGTCACGCCGTGCTGGTTAATTTCACGCACCACGTCGAACACCTCGTCCGCCATCTTCGGGCTCAGGCCCAGCGACGGCTCGTCCAGCATCAAGAGGCGCGGCTCGGACATCAGCGCGCGGGCAATCGCCAGCATCTGCTGCTCGCCGCCGGACAGCGTGCCGGCCAGCTGGCGGGCTCGCTCCTTCAGGCGCGGAAAGCGATGGAAGGCGATGCCGGTGCGGCGCTCGATGTCTGCCTTGGACTTGCACAGGTAGGCGCCCAACGCCAGGTTCTCCTGCACGGTCATGTTCGGCCACACGTGCCGCTCTTCCGGGCAGTGGGCAATGCCGGCCGCGACGATGCGGTCTACCGCCCAGCCGGTGATGGACTGGCCGCCCCAGGTCACCTGCCCTTCCCCGGTCTTGAGCAGGCCGGAGATGGCGCGCAGCGTCGTGCTCTTGCCGGCGCCGTTGGCGCCGATCAGCGCGACGATCTCGCCAGCGCCGACTTCCAGGCTGATGCCGTGCAGGGCGGCGGTCTTTCCATACGCGACCTTGATGCGGTCGACCTTCAGGCTTGCGTCGTTGGGTATCGTGCTCATGCATGCGCCTTTCCAAGATAGGCTTCCACCACGTCGCGGTTGGCGAGGATGTCGGCCGGCGTGCCTTCGGCCAGCTTCTGGCCGAAGTTCATCACGACCAGTCGGTCCGACACCTTCATCACCAGCCCCATATTGTGTTCGACCAGCAGGATGGACTCGACCCGCGTGCCGCACAGTGACTTCAGCGTTTCGCCGAAGGCCATGGCTTCCTGGCTGTTCAGGCCAGCCGCCGGTTCATCCAGCATCAGCACTGCAGGCTTGGCTGCCAGCGCCAGGCCCACTTCGAGCAGCCGCAGCTCGCCGCAGGACAGCAGGTAGGCCGGCGCATCCATGCGTTTGGACAGGCCCATGGTATGGACGATGTCGGCCGCGCTGTCGCGCAGCTGCGCCTCGGTCCTGCGCACGCTGGCGCCGGGAAAGAAGGTGGCGAGCAGCGACTGCCGGCCTTCCAGGTAATGCCCGGCCAGGATGTTCTCGAACACGCTGAGCGACTTCAGCACATTGGTCTTCTGGAAGCTGCGCACGATGCCCTGCCGCGCAATCGCGTAGGGCTTCTGGCCCGTGACATCCCGGCCGCGGTAGGATACCTTGCCAGCGCTGGGCACGTAGAAACCCGTGATCAGGTTGAAGCAGGTGGTCTTGCCGGCGCCGTTGGGGCCGATCAGGCCGAGGATCTCGCCCGGCATCAGGTCGAAGCTGATGTCCTTGACCGCGGTGATGCCGCCGAAGGTCTTGGTCAGGTTGCGCGCCGACAGCAAGGGGACGACGCCCGTGTTCATGGCATTCATGCGCCCCTCCTGGCGACGCTGGCGTCGATCGGGGCCGCCGGCGCAGCCGCCTGCTGGTCGCCGCGCCGTTCGCGGCGGGCGGTCAGGAAACCCATCAGCCCGCGCGGCAGGAACAGCACGATGGCGACCACGATCAGGCCGAAGATGGACAGCCGCAGCTCCTTGGCTTCGCGCAGGTACTCTTCCAGCAGCGTCACCAGCAGCGCGCCGATCAGCGGGCCGACCAGCGTGCCCTTGCCGCCCACCAGCACCACGATGATCATGGTGATCATGAACGAGAACGTGAACACCTCGGGTCCGACGAAGGAAATGTAATGCGCGTAGAAACCGCCGGCCAGGCCCGCCAGCATCGCGCCGAGCACGAAGGCCCGCATCGCATAGCTGAACGGACGGATGCCGACCGACTGCGCGACGTAGCGGTTCTCGCGCACCGTGATCGCCGCACGACCCGTGTTCGAGTACACGAAGCGGTAGGACAGGTAGAGCGCGATGGCTGCAAGCCCGAGCGCGACATAGAAATAGAACTGCTTGCCGAACAGGTTTGAGCCGTCGGCCAGCAGCGCCGGCTGCACCACGCCTGCCAGGCCCATTGGTCCGTTGGTCAGTTCGATCCAGTTGTTGGCGACCAGCCGCAGCACTTCGGCGAAAGCGAGCGTCACGATCACGAAGTACGGTCCTTGCAGCCGCAGCGTGATGGCGCCGATGGCCAGGCCGAACAGGGCCGACACGATCGCGGCGATGGGCAGCGTGGCCCACATCGGCAGGCCGAACTTCAGCGAGCAGATGGCGGCGGTGTAGGCGCCGATGCCGAGGAAGGCGGTATGGCCGAGCGAGAATTCGCCGACATAGCCGACCACCAGGTTCAGGCTGGTGGCCAGCACCGCGTAGAACAGCACCATGATGCCGAGGTGCAGCAGGTACTGGTCGCCCACCACCAGCGGCAGCGCGGCGGCCGCCAGCAGGAAGGCGAGGATGAGATTGCGTTCGAGCTTCATGTCAGGCCCTTTCGCTACGGGTTGAGAACAGGCCGTAGGGCCGGAAGATCAGGGTCAGGATCACGATGATGAAACCGATGATGTCGACCAGGCCGGTGGAGATATATCCGCCCCACATCGCTTCGGCCACGCCCAGTATCAGGCCGCCCAGGATGGCGCCGGCAAAGCTGCCCATGCCGCCCAGGATCACCACCACGAAGGCCTTCAGGCTGATCAGCCCGCCGATGGCGACCTGCGCCGAGTAGATCGAGCCGAGCAGCATGCCGGACATCGCGGCCAGCGTGGAGCCCAGCGCGAACGTGGCGGCGTACACCCGTTCGGTCTTGATGCCTGCCAGGCGCGCCGCCATCGGGTCCTGGAAGGTCGCGCGCATCGCGCGGCCCAGCCGGGTATGCCGCACCAGCAGGTGCGCGCCGAGGATTAGCAGCGCGCAGACCGCGACCGAGAACAGGCGCAGCTGCGTGGTGGCGACCGGCCCCATCAGCACCAGCTTGTTGGCCACCGGGCCGTCGATCTTCAGCGGCGCGGTGCCGACCGCCAGCAGCGCCGAATTGGCGAGGAAGATGGACAGGCCGATGGTGAGCAGGATGCCCGCTTCCTCGCCCTGGTCGCGCACCCGCTCGATCAGCAGCCGGTCCACCATCCAGCCGAAGGTGGCCATGACTGCCGCCACGACCACCATGCCGGTAATGAAGTCCAGCCCGAGCCGGGAGGTGACGAACCAGCCCAGCACGCCGCCGAGCATGTAGAACTCGCCGTGGGCGAAATTGACTACCCGCATCAGGCCGAAGATCAGCGTGAGGCCAAGCGCGGAGAGCGCGTAGAACGAGCCTGTCACTAGGCCGTTCACCAGGAATTGCAAAAAGAGATCCATGGACTGTCCTTGCCGCCTGCCTTACTTCGGCTCGTCGATCGACGCGCTGGACACGACCTTGGGCGTCTTGTCCTGGATCTGCACCAGCGCCAGCGAGAAGCCGTAGGCCTGGCCCTTGTCGGTGAAGCGGTATTTGCCGTTCGGCGCTTCGTAGTCGGTGCTGGCCAGCGCCGTGCGGATCTTCTCGGCGTCGGTGCTGCCGGCGCGCTGGATCGCGTCCATCAGGATATTCAGCGCGTTGTAGCCAGCGTTGCCGTACTTGCCGGGCTGCTCGTTGTACCTGGCGCTGTAGTCCTTGACGAAAGCCTGGTTGCGCGGGTTGGTCATGGTCGACGCATACGGCACCGCCGCGTAGATGCCTTCGGCGGCAGCCCCGGCCAGCTGGATGAAGTCCGCGGTTGCCCACGAGCCGACGCCGAACACCTTGGACTTCAGGCCCAGTTCCTTGATCTGCTTGACCAGGATGGAGCCGTCCTGGGTCTCGGCGGCGACGAAGATGGCGTCGGCATTGCTGGCGCGCAGCTTGGTCAGCAGCGTGTAGAAGTCGGTGGTGCCGTGGTCGAAATATTCCTTGGCGACGGTCTTGACGCCGGCAGCGCTCAGGTCGCGCGAGAATTCCTCGACGCCGCCGCGGCCCCAGTCGTCGTTGACGCCGACATAGGCGACGTTCTTGAGCTTGAGGTCATTGGCCAGGATCTTGGCGAACGCACGCGACAGCAGCGCGTCGGTCTCGGCCGCGCGGAAGAAATACTTGTTGCCCTTTTCCGTCAGGTCGGCCTTGGACGACACGCCGGTAATGAGCGGCATCTTGTAGCGCTCGGCGACCGGCATGATGGCCGCGGTGGCCGAGCTGCAGAAAGCGCCGGACAGCGCGACGACCTTGTCCTTCTGGATCAGCTTTTCAGCGGCGTTGATGGAATTGGCCGGCTTGCACTGGCCGTCCTCGATCACCAGCTCGATCTTCCGGCCGAGTACGCCACCCGCCTTGTTGCGCTCTTCCACCGCCAGCTTGGAGCCGTTGACGTCGGCTAGGCCGTTATAGGCGACTGAACCGGTCAGCGGCTGGACCAGGCCAATCTTGATGGTTTCCTGGGCGTAGGCGGCGGAGCTTGCAATGAGGGCGGCAGCGACTGCCGTGACATGACGCAAATGACGCATGGTTGTCTCCATTTGGGTTTTTGGGGTGGCGTGTTGTGTAGGGATCATATATTAACTAATCGTTTAATTAAATCAAAAAATGCGAAAATTTTTTTCGCGTACCCAGGATGAAGCGACCGCGTGCGAGCTGATGCAATTCGTATGCCAGCGGGGAAACAGCGCTGGCCGAGCCGAAGACGGATTTGAAAGACGATCGATGCGCCACGGCTGCGCACGGGCAGCGGTCAAATCACCAGCATGGTGTGGCCTGCACCAGATGCATACAGGGTCAGGCAGGAAATCGCGGCGCGCATTGCACGCGCCGGTCGAAGTCGTATTGGGTCTCGGCTGCCTAATCGGCCAGCAGCCAGCGCTCCAGAGCCTGCGTGTCCAGTGGCCGGCTGAACAGATAGCCCTGGCCCTTGTCGCTGCCCAGTTGGCTCACCACGCTGGCCTGCGCTGCAGTCTCGATGCCCTCGGCGACCGTGTCCATGCCCAGGCTGTGGGCAACGCGCACGGTCGCCTCGATCAGCACCCGGTGGTGGGCGCTGGTGTCGGCCTGGCTCACGAAGGAGCGGTCGATCTTTACGGTGTCCACCGGCAGCAAGTGCAGGCAGGCTAGCGACGAGTAACCGGTGCCGAAGTCGTCAAGCGCGAGCTTCACGCCCAGCTCCTTGAGTTCGTGCAGGTGCCGCTGCACGGCAGCGTCTTGCGCCGCCAGGCTCTCGGTCACTTCCAGCTGCAGCTGCTGCGGCGGCATGCCGCTCGCTTCGAGTATGGCGCGCACGGTGCTGGTCCAGCCGGCTTCGGCGACCTGGGCGCGCGACAGGTTGACGGCCAGCGAGCGCGGTGCACGCGACCCCAGCGCCGCTTGCCAGCGCACGAAGTCGCGGCAGGCCCCGGCCAGTACATAGTCGCCGAGCGCGCCGATCAGCCCGCATTCTTCCGCGATGCCGATGAACTCGACCGGGCCGACGACGCCGCGTGTCGGATGCCGCCAGCGCACCAGCGCCTCGACCCCGGCGCAGCGGTCGACGCCGCCGCCGGTCTGCAGGCCGACCACCGGCTGGTAGACCACGAACAACTCCTTCTGGGCCAGCGCGCGGCGCAGTTCGGCCTCCAGCCCGCTGCGCCGTTCGGCCTGGCCGCGCATGACCGGCTCGAAGAACACATGCCGCCCACCGCCAGCCCGCTTGGCGCACACCATCGCGATGCTGGCGTCCTGCAGTACGGTGTCGGCGCTGTCGCTGGCAATGCCCAGAAGCACCGCGCCCATGCTGACGTTGCAGGTAATCTGCTGCCCGTCCACGAGGTAGGGCGCAGAGAGCAGGGCCAGCAGGCGGCCGGCGATCTGTTCCACGTCGTCCACCCGCCGGACGCGCTCCAGGAGTACGACGAATTCATCGCTGCCGATGCGGCCGGCCAGTTGGCGGTTTGCGTCGGCTGCGGTGCTGACCAGGTCGCATTGCCGTAGCGTGGTGCGAAGCCGGTCCGCCATCATTCCCAGCACCTGGTCGCCGACCGCATGGCCGAGCGCGTCGTTAATCTGCTTGAAACGGTCGCAGTTGAGAAAAAGCACGGCGCCGTAGCAGGGGTTGGCACGGTTCAGCTCGATCATGGCCTGGAGCCGCTCGCAGATTGCCGCGCGGTTCGGCATCCGCGTGAGCGTATCGACATGGGCCGCGTGCCGCAGCTTGCGTTCGATCGTCTCCTGTTCGCGCTGCGCTTCCAGCGTCACGTCGGCCAGCACCACCATCAGGCGCTCGGTATCGACTTTCATGATGCTCACCGACAGTACCTGCGGCATGTCGGCGTGGCTCGTCGCGGCCGGGGGATAGATTCGTAAAGCGTCGCAGACGACGCCGGATGCCTGGTCGAAGTCGGCCACGGTCTGGCGCAGGTTCGGCAACAGCGGTTCGATCGCGGTAAAAAAATTATCGAGATTGCCGTCAGGCGCCAGCGGCATCAGCAGGCGCGACGACATCGGGTTGAGCATTTCCACGTCACCGCCGATCGAAGTCTGCACCAGCCCGATCGGCGCCCGATACAGGAACTGCATCAGGGTTTCATTCTCGTCGGCTACTTCAGTCAGCATTGTTTCTCTTTTCCGGTTTAGCGCTGGCATGCTCGTCGGCATTCACCATGGTGGCCAAACGCAAAAGCAAATCCGCGCCGGCCACCGGTAAATGGCATGTCGTCACTCATTATCGCCATTCCACCAGGAAACTTTACCACTGAAATATTGACTAGGAACAAGTTTTTGCCGTTTCGATCATTTTATTGGCCGCCCAGTCCGCCGGGAAGCGGTGAAGTCCGGTCAGCGCCGCGCAATGACGACCTCCAGATACTCACTGGGCAGGACCAGCGTACTATCGCCCGAGCGGTTACCTGCCGCCATCAGTTGCAGCACGTCCTGCGTCAGTGCCGCCTGCCTGTCGCCATCCAGCGCGCCGAAGGTCTTGAACATCGGGCCGTAGTAGGTACGGAAAACCTCCAGCCAGTGCTCGGGCGAGCGGAAACGGAACACGAACGAACGGCTGGTAATGCCGATGTCCGCGGCAACGCCGGCAAACAATGTCTCCAGCCTGGACCGGGTGCCCCACAACGACGGCGGCTGGACGCCGGCCGGCGGCGGCACGTATTTGCCTATGGTCTTGAACAGCTGGCCGATGAAGCTCTCCGGCGTCCAGTTGGCCAGGCCGATCTTGCCGCCAGGCTTGCAGACGCGCGCCATTTCAGCAGCGGCTTTTTGCTGGTCTGGCGTAAACATGACGCCGAAGGTGGACACCACCGCGTCAAAGGACGCATCGGCGAACGGCAGGTTCTCGGCGTCTGCCTCCTGGAAATGGATGTCGTACCCTTCGGCCTCCGCCCGCCGGCGCCCGGCTTCCAGCAGCGCCGGCACGTAGTCGGTGGAGGTCACGTCGCACCAGCGGTGCGCCGCGGCCAGCGTGGCGTTGCCGTTGCCGGCGGCGACATCGAGCACCCGGCTGCCGCCGCGCAGGTCCAGCGCCTCGCACAGGTTCTCACCGACGATCTGCAGGGTGGCGCCGACGACCGCGTAGTTGCCTGACGACCAGGCCGCCTGCTGCCGGGTTTTGATCGCGGCAAAATCGACGGCTGGCTGGGTGGGGGAGTTGACTTCGGACATGGCTGTCCTCCTGGGGATGGATGCGACCTGAGCGGTCGAAAAAGACAAGCTGGCGCTCGTCCGGACGCCGCCTCCACTGCGTTGCAATGCAAGGCGCGCAGCCAGTGTCTGCCTGTGATTGCGGCCGATACTGATCCAGCGCAGGACGGCGCGCTTTGCGTTGAAGGTGCGAAGCGATGGCGGCCGCCGGGATGCTGTTGAAAGCCATTGCTGCGTCGTCCACAGGCGTATGACATCGGGCCTAGCGCATTTTCATGCTGGCTTGCACCAGACGCACCACTTCCGCGCAGCGACTGTTGCGGTTGCCTTTCCGCGCAGCGACAGTTGCTCTTGACGTTCCGCGCAGCGACAGTTGCAGTTGCAGTTGCAGTTGCAGTTGCAGTTACAGTTGCAGTTGCAGTTGCAGTTGCAGTTGCAGTTGCAGTTGCAGTTGCAGTTG
>CAUQYP010000147.1:0-10950 GCA_963522035.1 uncultured Noviherbaspirillum sp.
GATCAGGCGCGCCAGCCGTGCGGCGAGCGGCGCGTGGCGGGCCATGGCGGCCTGCAATGGCGCGGGGTCGGCCTCGGGCATGGACGGCTCGAATACGCTGCACCAATGCGGCCGCATCGCGCCGATGCGGCTGTCCCATTCCGGATAGCGCGCCAGCGGCTGGGCCGGCTGTTCGTCACTGCCTGCAGCGACCTCGCGCGCGCTGACTTCGCGGCCGCGCCCGCCGGGCGACTGCTGCGGCGGCGCGCCGTCGGTCGATGCATCGGCGACCAAGTCGTGCTGTTCGACACGGGTTTCGGAAGGCGGCTGGTCGCTGTCCCACAGGCCGGCATTGTCGTCCCGGTAGGGTGGTTCGACCAGGTAGGTCTTTGCATTGAACTGGAGCCGCATCTGGCCGATGTCGTTGCCCAGCAGCGAGCCGACTTCGCGCAGCGCGGCGGGGTTGGCGCCGTTTGCCTGCGACGCCGCGTACAGCTGCTTCGCTTTGGCGATCCACGCATTGCCGTCCTCGTACCCCGGATCCAGCAGCGCACGCGACAGCCGCAGCGCCAGCGCGGCGAAGCTGTCGTCGCGGCCGGCCAGCGGCGGGAAGCATTGCAGCCAAAGGCGGCGCAAGCCGGGGAAGGCATCGATGGCCAGCTGCTCGACGCGGGCGTCTTCCAGCAGCGAGATCAGCACGACCTGCACCGGCTTCAGATTCCGGCGCTCGAAACGGTGATGGCTGTAGGCCAGATGCGCGGCCGCATGGGCGGCGGCGGCGCGGTACAGGGTGAACGCCCGGCTGCCCTGCCCCGCGTGCCAGGACGGCGGCAGGTGGATGCCGAGTTCGGACAGGTAGGGCCGCTGCTGCTGCCGCGGCCTGTCGTACGGATGCAGCCGCAGGTCGCGGTCCCACAGCGCACGCAGGTACGGATGCAGCCGTTTCGCCGCAGTGTCAAAGCCGGCTTCCATGCGCCCGCCTTAATCGAAGAAGGTCAGCACCAGGTCGGACAGCGCCGCCTGCATGTGTCCATCGTCGGTCAGCGGCTGCACGACAGCCATGCGGCAAGCCTGCACCGGCGCTATGCCGCGCGCCACCAGCGTGGCGGCATAGACCAGCATCCGGGTCGACGCGCCCTCCTCCAGCCCGTGGCCCTTCAGGTTGCGGGTCTTGCCGGCGACCGCCACGAGCCGACGAGCCAGGTCCTGGCCGACGCTGCCTTCATGCATGACGATGGCGATCTCGCGCTCGGCTTCCGGGTAATGGAAGTCGATGGCCACGAAACGCTGCCGGGTCGACTGCTTCAGGTCCTTCAGCATGCTCTGGTAGCCGGGGTTGTAGGAAATCACCAGCTGGAAGTCGTCATGCGCCTGCACCACCTCGTTGCGCTTTTCCAGCGGCAGCGCGCGCCGGGTGTCGGTCAGCGGGTGGATGGCGACGATGGTGTCCTGCCGCGCTTCCACCACTTCGTCGAGGTAGCAGAGTGCGCCGTGGCGCGCGGCCAGCGTCAGCGGCCCGTCCTGCCAGACCGTACCGCCAGCGTCTAGCAGCCAGCGGCCGACCAGGTCGCTGGCGGTCATGTCCTCGTTGCAGGCCAGCGTCACCAGCGGCCGGCCCAGGCGCCACGCCATGTGCTCGATGAAGCGGGTCTTGCCGCAGCCGGTCGGCCCCTTCAGCATGGTCGGCAGCCGCGCCTGCCAGGCTGCCTCGAACTGCGCGACTTCATCGCCGACCGGCAGGTAATACGGCTCGCTGCGAAGCCGGTACGCGTCCATCATCGGTGCTCGAGGTCCTTCTTGTTGGGGATGCCGGGGATCGGACATTCCTCGGTGCCGACCGTGTCGCGGGTGATGGCCTCGACCATTTCCCGGGTGCCGTCGGGGTCGTTGACCCACTTCGAATAGAAGTCGAACGGGCAGGATGCCTTGCCGCGGATGTCGTCGCCGGAATTGATCATGCCGGTGTAGCCGCGGTGCAGCAGCTTGAACAGGTGGTTTTCCGACTGCATGTTCTTGCGGGCGTCGCGGATCAGCGAGGTGGACAGCGCCGCGTACTGGATGCCGTTGTCCTCCTCGCCGCATTCGCCCATGGTGCGGCCGTCGAAGCCGATAATGGCGGAGTGGCCAAAGTACGAATACACGCCGTCGAAGCCGGACGCGTTCGCCACGGCGACGTAGCAGTTGTTGGCCCAGGCCATGGACTTGGCCATCAGCACCTGCTGGTCCTTGGCCGGGTACATATAGCCCTGGCAGCGCACGATGAGTTCGGCGCCGCGCATCGCGCAGTCGCGCCAGATTTCCGGGTAGTTGCCGTCGTCGCAGATGATCAGGCTGATCTTCAGTCCCTTGGGACCTTCCGACACGTAGGTGCAGTTGCCCGGGTACCAGCCTTCGACCGGCACCCACGGCATGATCTTGCGGTACTTCTGCACGATCTCGCCCTGGTCGTTCATCAGGATGAGCGTGTTGTACGGCGCCTTGTGCGGATGCTCTTCATGCCGCTCGCCGGTCAGCGAGAACACGCCCCATACCTTGGCGCTGCGGCAGGCTTCGGCGAAGATCGCGGTTTCCTCGCCGGGGATAGCGGCGGCGGTGTCGTACATCTCGCCGCTGTCGTACATGATGCCGTGGGTGCTGTACTCGGGGAAGATCACCAGGTCCATGCCGGGCAGGCCCATCTTCATGCCCTTGATCATGTCGGCGATCTTGCGCGCGTTGTCGAGCACTTCGGCCTTGGTGTGCAGGCGCGGCATCTTGTAGTTGACGACGGCGACGCCGACGGCGTCCTTGCTGCTTGAAATATCTCCGTGATACATCGTGATTCTCCAGAAAAATGTCAGGTGTCGCAGATGCTGCAGTTGTAGCCCTTGCAGTTGTGCAGCACGCTGCTGCGGCCGGCGCCTGCGTGAGTGCCGGGGCCGGTGATGCCGGCGCCGGCAAGCTGCTGGGCCAGGCTTTGCGGCTTCCAGCTGCTGACGCTGCGCAGCTCTACCCTGCCGCCGCCGACGGCCGGCTGGGCGGGGGTTTGCTCATGGCAGTACGGGCAGTCGATGCCGGCATGCAGTTCGCCGACCTTCAGCATCTTCTCGAATGTGCCGGCGCACTGGGTGCAATGAATGTCGTATAGGGGCATGGCAGTGTTTTCCATAAAAGGCCCGGGCCACCATGGCCCGGGCCGGGCTCAGCGTCCCCAGTAGGGCTTGTCGTTCAGCATGCCCTTCGGCGTGATGTCCTGGTCGAAGATCTCGGTCGGGATCGACACCGTGCAGGCACAGTTCGGTATGTCGACGATGCCGCCGATCCGTCCTTCCACCGGCGCCGCGGTCAGCAGCATGTAGGCCTGCGGGCCGGTCAGGCCGAAGTGGGTCAGGTAGTCGATGGCCTTCAGGCAGGCCTGGCGATAGGCCACCGTCGCGTCCATGTAGTAGTTCTTGCCGTTCTCGACGCTGATGCCTTCGAAGGTCAGGTACTTGCTGTAGTGCGGCTTGACCACGCTGGGCATGAAGATCGGCGCGGACAGGTTGTACTTCGCCATGCCGCCCTTGATCAGGTCGAAGCCGACATGGGTGGCGCCGTCCATCTCGATGGCGCCGCAGAAGCCGATCTCGCCATCGCCTTGTGAAAAGTGCAAGTCGCCCATCGAGAAGCCGGCGCCCTTCACATAGACCGGGAAGAAGATGCGGGTGCCGGTGGACAGGTCCTTGATGTCGGTGTTGCCGCCATGCTCGCGCGGCGGCACGGTGCGCGCCGCCTCCTTCGCCATGCGGTCGAACTCCAGTCCCTTGACGCCGCGCAGCACCGCCGTCAACGGGTCGGGCGGCTTGGCCAGGCCCAGCTTGGCCAGCGGCGCTTCACGCCGGTTCCACTCGCCCAGCAGCTCGTGCGACGGCAGGCAGCCCATCAGGCCGGGGTGGGTCAGGCCGGCGATGCGCACGCCGGGAATATGGCGCGAGGTGGCATACAGGCCCTTCAGGTCCCAGATGGCCTTGGCGGCGTCGGGATAGTAGTCGGCCAGGAAGCCGCCGCCGTTGGACTTGGCGAACACGCCGGAGAAGCCGACCGGCGTGATCGGCTTGATGTCGAGCAGGTCGACCACCAGCAGGTCGCCCGGCTCGGCGCCCTCGATGTAGAACGGCCCGGTCAGCGGATGGGCGCGGGTCAGGTCGACATCGCGCACGTCGGAAACATCGTCATTGTCGAGGATCTGGCCGTCGAGGAAGTCGAGCGACTCGATGATGATGGCCTCGCCCGGCTTCACGCGCGACAGGAAGGGAATGTCCGGGTGCCAGCGGTTATGGCCCAGCTCGGCCTGCTCGGCCAGTGGAACGCCCGGCTTGATGGTGAAATGCTGCATGGTTTCTCCTTGTGTTTTTCAGTGCACGGAAAATGGTCGGGCGCTCAGAAAGGCGGAAAGGCATGCGCCTCGCAGCCGGCCTGGTAGCCGCCGTTGACGGTGTCGTCCTTGATCTTCTTGCATACGGTGTTCACCCATTCCTCGCGTGTGACCACGGTGCCGTCGGGCAGCCTGCCGCCGTCCGAGTTGACCGCCAGCAGGCACACCGGGCAGGTCTGCACGGAAGAGGCGGTGCGGCCGCGGCCGCGGTCGGTAAAGCCGTCGCTGCCCTGTTTGTTGTATTCCATGTATCCGATCATGCTGTCTTCTCCTTGCCTGGCAAAAGTGCCGAATGAAAGCGTGGGGCGCTACACCGACAGGTAGCGGCTGATGGTGGCGGCGTCGACGTTGGCGCGCTGGTCCTCGTAGACGAAGCGGCCCTTGTCGATGACGAGGAAGCGGTCGGCGATGTCGAGCGTGAAGCTCAGGACCTGCTCCGAGACGATGATGGTCAGCTGGCGCAGCTTCCTGATTTCCTTCAGGCTTTTGGCGATGTCCTTGATGATGGACGGCTGTATGCCTTCGGTCGGCTCGTCCAGCAGCAGCACCTTGGGGTTGGTCGCCAGCGCGCGGGCGATGGCGAGCTGCTGCTGCTGGCCGCCGGACAGGTTGCCGCCGCGGCGCGAGCGCATGTCGTACAGCACCGGGAACAGCGCATACAGTTCCTCGGGCACCTTGCCGCTGGCCGAGGCAGGCAGCCCGGTCTGGATGTTTTCCAGCACCGTCATGCTGGGGAAGATCATGCGGCCCTGCGGCACGTAGGCCACGCCGCTGGCGACACGCTGATGGCTTTCCATGCCGGCCAGCTCGCGGCCGTCCACGGTAATGCTGCCGTGGCGCATCGGCAAAATGCCCATCAGGGTCTTGAACAGCGTGGTCTTGCCCATGCCGTTGCGGCCCATGACGGCGACGATTTCCTGCTTGTCCACCTTCAGGTTGATGTCGTGGATGACCTCGCTCTGGCCGTAGCCGGACGCCAGGCTGGTGACGTTGAACATGCGTTCTCCTGTGCCTTGTATCAGTAAGGGTCAGTGGCCGAGATAGACTTCGATCACCTTGGGATTCGACTGCACCGATTCCATGCTGCCCTCGGCCAGGATCTTCCCCTGGTGCAGCACGGTGACCTTGTGCGCGATGCTCTTGACGAACTCCATGTCATGCTCGATCACGACCACCGAGCGGCCCTGGCTGATGCGGCCCAGCAGTTCGGCCGTCTTCTCGCGCTCGGACACGCTCATGCCGGCCACCGGTTCGTCCAGCATCAGCAATTCCGGCTCCTGCATCAGCAGCATGCCGATCTCCAGCCACTGCTTTTGCCCGTGCGACAGCAGGTCGGCCTGCGTGTGCAGCAGGTCGTAGAGGAAGATCTCCTGCGCGACCTTCTCGACCCGTTCCACCACGTCCGGGCTGCGCCGGAAGGTGAGCGCGCCCAGCACCATGCGGCCGCGGGGAAAGGACATTTCCAGGTTCTCGAACACCGAGAGGCTTTCGTAGATCGACGGCGTCTGGAACTTGCGGCCGACGCCGGCGCGCACGATCTCGTGCTCCCGCATCTTCGTCAGCTCGATGTCGTTGAACCGGATGCTGCCGGAGGTCGCAGCGGTCTTGCCGCAGATGAGGTCGAGCACCGTGGTCTTGCCGGCGCCGTTGGGGCCGATGACGACGCGCACCTCGTTGCGGTCGACGTACAGGTTCAGGTCGTCGACCGCCTTGAAGCCGTCGAAGGACACGGTGAGACCCTCGATCGCCAGCACCGGGCGGTTGCTGGTGATGCCGCCGATCGCCTTGTTGTGGGTGGAACTGATGACGTCGCTCATTTGGTGGCCTCCAGGCCGGTGACGTTGTGCTGCGGTTCGGGACGCACGGCGGGCACTGCCGGCGCCGGCCTTGGCTTGACTTCGCGGCGGCGTTTCAGTGCCTGCATAAGGCGGCGGCCCTGGGTGTCGACCACGCCGGCCAGGCCGTTGGGGAAGTACATCACCACCGCGATGAACAGGCCGCCCATCAGGAACAGCCACAGCTCGGGCAGCGTTTCGGAAAAGTAGGTCTTGCCGAGGTTGACCAGCAGCGTGCCGTAGACCGCGCCCAGCAGCGACATGCGCCCGCCTACCGCGGCGAAGATCACCATCTCGATCGACGGCACGATGCCGACGAAGGACGGCGACATGAAGCCGACCTGCAGCGTAAACATCGCACCGCCGATAGCCGAGAATGCCGCGGCCACGCAGAACACGAAGATCTTGAAGCTGGCGACGTCGTAGCCCGAGAAGCGCACCCGCTCCTCCTTGTCGCGCATGGCCATCAGCAGCCGGCCCAGCTTGGACGACAGGATGTACTTGCCGAACAGGATGCAGCCGAGTAGCAGGCCGGCGTTGACGAAATACAGGATCATGCGGGCGCTGTCGCTGCGGATGTCCCAGCCCAGCAGCGTCTTCAGGTCGGTAATGCCGTTGACGCCGCCGGTCAGGCCCTGCTGGCCAATGATGAGTATGGTCATGATCGCCGCGATGGCCTGGGTGACGATGGAGAAGTAGACGTCGCCCACGCGCCGCTTGAACATCGCGTTGCCGATGATGAGCGCAAACAGCGTCGGCACCAGGATGACCGCGGCCAGCGTGAACGTGAAGCTCTGGAACGGCTGCCACAAGAGCGGCAGCGACGTGATCTGGTTCCAGTCCATGAAGTCCGGAATGCCGGGCGTGCTCTGGATTTTCGTGCTGACCGGGTCGGACGCCTCGAGCTTCAGGAACATCGCCATGCAATAGCCGCCGATGCCGAAGAACACGCCCTGCCCCAGGCTCAGGATGCCGCCATAGCCCCAGCACAGCACCAGCCCGACGGCGACGAACGCATACGACAGGTACTTGCCCATCAGGTTCAGGCGGAACGGTTCCAGCAGCAGCGGGAACACCACCAGCAGCAGGCCGGCCAGCAAGGCCAGGTTGATGGCCCCCGCGCGTCCGCCCAGCAGTTTTTGGGTTGCAGCGTTCATGCTTATTCCTTTAGTCGTTACTTGCGCAGCTTGGCCGCGAACAGTCCCTGCGGACGCAGCATCAGGATCAGGATGACGGCCGACAGCGTGATCACCTTGGCCATGGAACCGGTCAGGAAGAATTCCGTGGTCGACTGCGTCTGGGCGATCGAGAATGCCGAGGCGATGGTGCCGACCAGGCTTTGGGCGCCGCCGAACACCACCACCAGGAAGGTGTCGACGATGTACAGCGAGCCGCTGGTGGGGCCGGTCGAGCCGATGGTGGTGAAGGCCGCGCCCGCCACGCCGGCCACGCCGCAGCCCAGCGAGAAGGTGGTGCGGTCGACCTGGCGGGTGTTGATGCCAACCGCGCCGCTCATGACCCGGTTCTGCATGGTGGCGCGCACCTGCAGGCCCCAGCGCGAACGGAACAGCAGCACGAAGATGGCGCCGGTCAGCAGCACGGTCAGGCCCATCATGAAGACGCCGTTGATCGGTATGTCGATGGTGTCGCTGGGCTTGAACGAACCCATCAGCCAGTCGGGCAGCGTGGCGCTGACTTCCTTGGCGCCGAACACGGAACGGAAGGTCTGCTGCATGACCAGGCTCAGTCCCCAGGTGGCCAGCAGCGTGTCGAGCGGGCGCTTGTAGAGCTTGCTGATCAGCACGCGCTCGGTCAGGTTGCCGACTGCGTAGGCCACCGCGAAGGACAGCACGATGGCGGCGAAGAAGTAATAGGGCTGCAGCGCCGGCGCGAACTCGGTGGTCCACTTCGACAGCAGGTAGGTGATGTAGGCGCCGATGGTCAGGAACTCGCCGTGCGCCATGTTAATCACGCCCATCTGCCCGAAGATGATGGCCAGGCCCAACGCCATCAGCAGCAGCACGCAGAATACCGACAGGCCGTTGAAGCCCTGCATGGCGAAGATTGCACCGAATTCGGATAACCAGCTCATGTTTGCTCCTGTATTGCCATGATGGTGAAACGCGCCATGCGCCCTGTCTTCCGGGCGCATGGCGGGTTGCTGCTTACTGGTAGCCTTTCGGGAACGGGTTAGGCTCGATCAGGCCCGACTCGTAGACCACCTTGAACTGGCCGTCCTTCTGCACCTGGCCGATGCGGGTCTTGCTCCACAGGTGATGGTTCGGGTGGATCTTCACGTAGCCTTCGGGCGCGGTAGTCAGCTCCAGGTTGGGCGAAGCGGCGACCACCTTGTCGACGTCGAAGCTGCCGGCTTTCTCCACCGCGGCCTTCCACAGCCATGGGCCGAGGTAGGCAGCTTGCGTGACGTCGCCCATCACCGAGTTGGCGCCGTACTTGGCCTTGAAGTCGGCCACGAATTTCTTGTTGTTGGCGTTGTCCAGGCTCTCGAAGTACTTCATCGACGCATAGAAGCCTTCCATGTTCTCGCCGCCGATGCCCAGCAGCTCATCCTCGGTCACCGACAGGGTCAGCAGGGTCTGGCTCTTGGAGGTGACGCCGGCCGCCTTCAGCTGCTTGTAGAACGCGACGTTGCTGCCGCCGACCACGTCGGCGAAGATGACGTCGGGCTTCTTCAGCTTGATCTTGTTGATCAGCGAGCCGAACTGCGTGTTGCCCAGCGGGTAGTACTCCTCGCCGACGACCTCGCCCTTCAGCACATTCTCGATATGCTTGCGGGCGATCTTGTTGGAGGTACGCGGCCAGATGTAGTCGGAGCCGACCAGGTAGTAGGTCTTGGCTTTCTTCTCCTTGGAGATCCAGTCGAGGCCGGCGAGGATCTGCTGGGTCGCTTCCTGGCCGGTATAGAACACGTTCTTCGACTGCTCCAGGCCTTCGTAGAAGGTCGGGTAATACAGCAGGCCGTTTTCCTTCTCGAACACTGGCAGCACGGCCTTGCGCGAGGCTGAGGTCCAGCAGCCGAAGACTGCCGCGACCTTGTCGGACACCAGCAGCTTCTTGGCTTTCTCGGCGAAGGTCGGCCAGTCGCTGGCGCCGTCTTCCTGCACGATCTTGATCTTGCGGCCGAGGATGCCGCCCATCGCGTTGATCTGGTCGATGGCCAGGCGCTCGGCCTGGATCGAGCCGGTCTCGCTGATGGCCATGGTGCCTGTTGCCGAATGCAGCTGGCCGACGGTGACTTCGGTGTCGGTCACGGCAAGCTTGGTGGTGTTGACCTTGGCAGTCGGGAACTGCTGCGCGAAGCTCAGGCCGGGCAGCGCCATCGCCGTGGCAGCGGCGAGGCCCAGCAGGACCTTGCGGCGATGGAGCGACTTGATGGAAGCGGGCGGACGGTGAGACATGCGGTACTCCTTTCAGAGGGTCGGACAACGGAATTCGGCGGGGAAGGCAGCCTTCGCTTTACGGCTTGGCCTGGGACTGAGAATAGGTTTTTATGCTGCGGGGCAGCAATACGTCGTTTGACGTAAGGAGGGGGAGGCAAAGCCGGGATAACTTAATTTCGTAGGGTGTAATAACCAAAGGGCATTACACCACTCGCCGATCATGGAAGTCGGTGGTTTATCGACCGATGGTGTAATGCGCTGGCGCTTATTACACCCTACGAATTCTACGAATTCCGCTGTGGCGCAAACGTTGCTCCAATGTGACCATATGCTTTATCAATCCCGGCATGTCGTTCGCGCATGGCAGACGGTGGAACCCAAACTAATGGGTCGTTGGCATCTGGAGTGGATTCGCCACGCTCTTCAAATCTGGCGTTTGTTGATTACGCTCTTCCTCGCGCTCTTTATGTTGGCGGTATTTAATAATCCCCAATGCCGTCGCGCCAACCGCGGCGGTAACGGCCACAGCGCCTATTGCGCCGCCGACTACTGCCTCTACCGGTACCGCAGGATTGGCCGGATTGTCCGTGTTGAAGAAATGGACCAGCGGAGTAAATGCTACAGGCACGCCTGAGCCGTCGCTGACGGTCAATGTCATGTTGGGAAGCTGGGTCCCGTTATGTACGAACTGAATTTGACCGTCTTGCACCTGGTAATACGTAAAGTCGGGAATGGGTGTCGAGGAATTCGACGTTGTGAAGTAGCCGTTTTCAACAATGGTGACCGAAATCACCACGTTATCCAACTGGGTGCTTACGCCAACGATCTGAAACTGCTGCGGAGTCAAGGTCGTTGTGCCATTTTTTTGAATATCGAGATCGATCGCGGTTACTGTGGGTGAATTTGTACTGGTGTTAAATTGCACATTGGCCGATGTTTCAAGCAACGTTGTTTGTCCATCGGTGATGGTGAAGTTTATTTGCGGTGCGAGCGTGCTGTTATCGTGGATTAACTCTACCCTGCCTAGTGATAAGTCACTGCCGAGAAAGCTGGAGACATTGTTCCAGAAACCGCTGCTGTTTCTTGTTTTGAATTGTGTGTGGGTGATGCCGGTTATGTTGAACAGGGTTGCTGGATTGGGTGTTGTGTTATTGCCGCAGCTGGCTGATAAATCGTTGGGTGTGAGGCGAAGGGTTTGGGCTTGATTTATTTGGATCGCGTTACTTTGAAGGGTTAAGGGTTGTGTAATTGGGCATGGTGTCAGTGGCGACGATAGTGGAGCAGGGATTGGCGTTGGCGTTGGCGTTGGCGTTGGCGTTGGCGTTGGCGTTGGCGTTGGCGT
>CAUQYP010000148.1:0-10933 GCA_963522035.1 uncultured Noviherbaspirillum sp.
CGTGTCGCCATCGACGGGGGCCCACGTCAAAAGCCGCGTCAAAAGCAACGGCAACAGCAACGGCAACAGCAACGGCACCGGCACCGGCACCGGCACCGGCACCGGCACCGGACCCGCACCGGGGCGCTCGCAGCGCAGAAGGACTACGAAGCGGCGTACTCCCCCGCGGCGGGCCCGGGAACGTCCACTTTCACCGTCTCGCGCGGCAGCGTGATCGTGAAGGTGGTGCCGTCGGCCTCGCTGGAAGCGAGCGCGATGCTGCCGCCATGGGCGTCGACGAAATACTTCGCGATATACAGCCCCAGTCCCAGCCCCGGCTGCCTGCGTGCGTCGCGGCCCGGCCGGAACGGCGTAAACGCCTGTTCCATCACCGCGGCCGGCATCGCGCCCCGGTTATGGATGGACAGCGTGAGTTGCGAGGCGTCGGTGCCGTCGATCCGCACCGCGACGCTGGCGACCGGGTCGCCATGCTGGAGCGCGTTGCCCAGCAGGTTGGAGAGCACCTGGCCGATGCGGTGCGGGTCGAACAGGCCGTCGGTGCTGCCGCTGGCGTCGATCTGCACCGGGTTGGCATGGCCGGCCTGTTTCAGTTCGTCGACAATGCGGCGGCACAGCTGCGCATAGTCGCCGCGGCAAAGTTCCAGCGCGACGCCGCCGGCGCGGATGCGGGCGACATCGAGCAGCTGGCTGACCATTTTTTCCATGCGCCGCGCACTCGAACGGATGCGGCTTGCGACCGCGCCGACCTTCTGGTCGGACGACATCAGCAGCAGCAGTTCGGCGCCGTTCAGCACCGCGGCCAGCGGGTTGCGCAGGTCGTGGCCCAGCACGGCGGTGAACATCTCGTTGACGTGCAGCGCCTGCCGCAGTTCGTCGAGCTGCGCCGACAGCTGCTTCTTCTGCGCGAACAGTTCGACGAACACGTTGACCTTGCTGCGCAGCACGTCCGGCTCGACCGGCTTGTGAAGGAAGTCGACGGCGCCGGCCTGGTAGCCGCGAAAGCTGCGCTGCGGCTCGTTGATGGCGGCCGTCAGGAAGATCAGCGGAATGTGCCGGGTTTGCGGGTTGCCCCGCACCAGTTCGGCCAGTTCGAAGCCGTTCATGTTGGGCATCTGCACGTCCAGCAGAATCAGCGCGACTTCCTGCACCAGCAGGATTTCAAGGGCCGCCACGCCTGAGTTGGCTTTCAGCACGGTTACGCCGGGACGCGTGAGCAGCGCCTCGATGGCGACCAGGTTCTGCTCGACGTCGTCGACGACCAGTATGTGGGTGTCCTGTCGGGAAACGGCGCTTGGTACGGATGGATGCATGGTTCTTCTGGATAGTGTTACAGGCGCTGGTAGAGCCGTTCGGCAGCGCAGAATTCGGCAAAGTGCCCGGCGTGGCTGGAAAAGCGCAAGGTTTCGCGACTGCCCAGCCCAAGGAAACCGCGGTGGATCAGTGCCTCATGGAACAAGCCCAGCGCACGTTCCTGCAGCTCGCGGTCGAAGTAGATCAGCACGTTGCGGCAGGATACCAGATGGACCTCCGAGAACACGCTGTCGGTGGCCAGGCTATGGTCGGCGAAGACTGCGTTCCGCCGGAGCTTGCGGTCGAACAGCACGCCGTGTTCGCCGGCCGTGTAATAGTCTGCCAGCGAACGGGTGCCGCCGGCGTCGAGGTAGGCCCGGCTGAATGCGGCGACCCGGTCGATGTCATAGATGCCGGCCTCGGCGGCCTTCAGCGCGTCCGGGTTGATATCGGTCGCGTAGATGATGGTGCGCTCCAGCAGCCCTTCCTCGGCCAGCATGATGGCAAGCGACCAGACTTCCTCGCCGGTGCTGCAGCCGGCCACCCAGATCCGGATCGACGGATAAGTCGACAGCAGCGGCAGCACCTGCCGCCGCAGCGCCAGGAAGTACGTTGGGTCGCGGAACATTTCGCTGACCTGCACAGTGAAGAATTGCAGCATCTGCGCGAACACCTCCGGCTCGTGCAGCAGGCGCTCCTGCAGGCGCGACACGGTCGGGCAGGCGAAGCGCTCCATCGCCTGCCGTACGCGCCGCCGCAGCGACGAGCGGGCGTAGTGGCGGAAATCGTGCTGGTATTTCTGGAAAACGCCTTCGAGCAGCAGGTTCAGCTCGATGTCGAAGGTACTGGGCGCGTGCGGCATCGTGGTCTCCCGGATCTCAGCGCGGCATCCAGACGCGACACAGCGACACCAGCTTGTCGATGTCGATCGGCTTGGCGATATAGTCGTTGGCGCCGGCGTCCAGGCAATGCTGGCGGTCGTCGCGCATGGCCTTGGCGGTCAGCGCGATGATGGGCAGCCGCGCATGCTGCGGCAGCTTGCGGATGGCGCGGGTGGCGGCCAGGCCGTCCATCTCCGGCATCATCAGGTCCATCAGCACGAGGTCGATGTCGTTGCGCGCGGTCAGCGCGTTGACCGCTTCCCGGCCGTTGCGGGTCACCACCAGTTCCGCGCCCAGCGGCTCCAGGATGCTGGTCAGCGCGAAGATGTTGCGCACGTCGTCCTCGGCGATCAGGATGCGCCGTCCCTCGAACGCCGCATCGCGCTGGCGCGCCTGCATCAGCAGCGCGCGCTGGTCGGGCGGCATGGTCGCCTCGACCCGGTGCAGGAACAGCGTCACTTCGTCGAGCAGGCGCTCCGGCGAACGCGCGCCCTTGATGATGATGGACTGCGAATAACGGCGCAGCCGCTGCTCGTCCTGCGGCGACAGCGCACGGCCGGTATAGACGATCACGGGCGGGAACGAATACTTGCCGCCGGCCGCCATCTGCTCCAGCAGCTGGTAGCCGGACGCGTCGGGCAGCATCAGGTCCATCACCATGCAGTCGAACGTTACCTGCGACACCTGGGCCAGGGCTTCGGCCACGGTGCCGACGGTCGTGATCTCGATGCCGTCGCCGGCGAGCAGCAGCGCCAGGTTGTCGCGCAGCGGCTGGTTGTCTTCCACCACCAGGATGCGTCGCGCGTCTTTTTTCAGTTGCATCTCGAGACGCTGGATCGCCATCACCAGTCCTTCGCGCGCGACCGGCTTCTGCGCAAAGCCGACCGCGCCCATTTCCAGCGCGGTATGCGTATGGTCGTCCACCGACACCATGTGGATCGGAATGTGGCGGGTCTGCGGGTCGCGCTTGAGGCGCTCCAACACGCCCAGCCCGGACTGGTCCGGCAGGCCGACGTCGAGCAGGATGGCGCTGGGCCCATGCTCGCGCGCCAGCAGGTAGCCTTCGTCGCCGGTGGTGGTATGGATGCAGTCGAAATTCAGTTCATGCGCCAGATCGACCAGGATGGCCGCGAAGCGCAGGTCGTCCTCGATGACGAGGATCAGGCGTTCCCGGCCACGGGTTGCGCGGTCGTCGGCCACGCCGGCCTGCGCCTGGTTCGCCTTCTGGTCCGGCGCGGCCGGTGCCGGTGCCGCTACTGGCGCCGGCGCCAGCCGTCTTGGCATGTCGCTGCGCGCCGGCGCGGGCAGCGGCGGCCGAACGCCGTCGACACTGGCAGGCAGCACCGCCGCGATCTCGAGCGTAAAGGTGCTGCCCAGCCCGACCGTGCTTTCCACCCGGATCTCGCCGCCCAGCAGGCGCGCCAGCTGGCGTGAAATCGACAGGCCGAGTCCGGTGCCGCCGTATTCGCGGCTGGTGCTGCCATCGGCCTGGCGGAACGCTTCGAAAATCACCTCCTGCTGCTCGGGCGCGATGCCGATGCCGCTGTCCTGCACCGCGAAGCGCACCTTGTCGCCGGCGCCGGATATTTCCAGCGCTACCTCGCCCTTCGCCGTGAACTTGAAGGCATTGGACAGCAGGTTGCGCAGCACCTGCGTCAGGCGCTGGCTGTCGGTCACGAGCGTGGCCGGCACGCCGGCGCCGAGGCGCAGCTGGAAGGACAGGCCTTTCTGCTTCGCCAGCGGCTCGAACATCCGGCACAGGGGATCGGTCAGCGCAGCCATCGACAGCGCCTGCGGCCTCACCTCCATGTGCCCGGCCTCGATCTTGGACAGGTCGAGGATGTCGTTGATCAGCGCCAGCAAGTCGTTGTTGGACGCATGGATGGTCTGCGCATAGCGCACCTGTTCGGCATTGAGTGTGCCCGGCTTGTTGTCCGCCAGGATCTGCGACAGGATCAGCGAACTGTTCAGGGGCGTGCGCAATTCATGCGACATATTGGCCAGGAACTCGGACTTGTACTGGTTGGCGCGGGCCAGTTGCGCCGCGCTTTCCTCCATGTCCTTCTGCACCTCGACCAGCCTTGTCTTCTGCATTTCCAGCCGCTGCGTACGGTCTTCCAGCTGGGTATTCGCCTGCTCCAGGTCGGACTGCTGCATTTCCAGCCGCGCCTGCGACTCGCGCAGGATGCGTCCGTGTTCCTCCAGTTCCTCGTTGGACTGGCGCAGTTCTTCCTGCTGCACCTGAAGCTCCTCCGTCTGGCGCCGGGTTTTTTCCAGCAATGCCGACAGACGCTCGCGGTACAGCGCCGAGCGGATCGCCACGCCGATGCTTTCGCCGGCCATCTGCAACAGTTCCCGAACGGCCTCGACATTCGCGCCGGGGCGCAGGAAGCCCAGCTCGATCACGGCCTGCAGCTTGCCGTCCGCGCTCACGGGCACGATCATCAGCCGGGTCATGCGGCTGTCGCCGACGCCGGAGCTGATGCGCAGGTAATCCTGCGGCAGGTCGGACAGGACCAGCACGGCGCCGTCCCGTGCGGCTTCCCCGGCCAGGCCCTGGCCCAGCGCCAGCGACGGCAGGTCTGCCAGCGGCCGGTCGATGGCGTAGGCGGCAGCGGGAACCAGCCTGGCGTCGTCCGCCCGGTAGAGCAGCGCGAGCTGGGCGTCGGTGTAGCGGCACAGGGTATGCAGCATCCTGTCGCCAAGCTGGCCGACGTCGAGTTCGCCCAGCATGCTGGCGGAAATTTCGCTGTCGCCCTGCTGCAGCCAGATCAGTTTCTGGGAGCGGTTGCGTTCGATGATGATCTTGTGGACCAGGAAGGCAATGGCGACCAGGACCACGAAACCCATGATCCGGTTGGTCGCGCCGACTTGCGCATCGATGCCTTCCGGCGACATCAGGAAGCCGGTCAGCAGCAACACGATCTGGCCGGCGACCACCAGAAAAGGCGCCAGTGGACGCGGCTGGAACAGCGTCAGCGCCACCGGCACGAGGTAGAGCAGCCACTCGGCATAACCGACGCGGGTCATGGTGTCCACACCGAACACGATGGCGCTCAGGATCGTGATCGCGATGTAGAGGGAGAGGGCGGATTTTGCGCTTGGCTGCATGGGTGCCTGGGTGATGATAATGGGAAACGTGGAAATAGGTGTCAACCTGGCAATATTGTCGGGCAGCGGGATTATAAAGGGATTGCCGGGAAACGCGACAGTTCCGCGCAAGTCGGACCGTTCAATAATTTCTTCAAAGTATTTTTTTTAGGAATACAAAGTTTCTTGGTGACATATACTTTAGGTGTCGAAGCTTTCCAAATACGGCGCTGCATGAGATGCTTCGCCGGTTCCGCCACCGCACCATGGAGTACCATGCGAACTGACCACGGAGCAATGACAGGACGCCGCACCAGCCATAGCGGGAGAAGCTGATGCGAGCCTGTTGCCCGACGCCTATCCCCATCACAATCCGAAGCTGGACATTGCCACAGGTGCCGAAGCGCCTGTTCGCGTCGCTGTGCGCGCGCATGTCGCTGGCAGTCGTCGTCATCGCGCTGACCGGGGCCATAGCCGCAGTCGCGGCGCCCGCGGGGCATAGTCGCGAGGACGCGGCTGCCCGTGCCGCCTACCTGTACAGCTTTCTCGGCTACATCGAATGGCCGGCACGTGCGTTGCCGCTGACCGACTCGCCGCTGGTCATCGGCGTGGTCAATGCGGAAGAAGTTGCCGCCGAACTGCTGCTGAGCACGGTGGGGCGCAAGACCGGCAACCGATCGGTGACAATCCGGCCGCTGCAGCCGGGCGACAGCATGGACGACATACACCTGCTTTATATAGGGCCGGGCGAGGCGCAGCAGGTGCAGGACGTGATCCGCCAGTTGCCGCAGCGATGGACCGTCACCGTAACCGATGACGCCGAGGCGCTCGCCGGCGCGATCAACTTCCGCCGCAGCGACGGCCGGCTGCGTTTCGAGGTGTCGCAGGCCGCCGTGGAGCGCGGCGACTTCAAGCTCAGTTCCCGGCTGATGTCGGTGGCCATCGTCCAGCCGGGCCAGAACTGATGCTGCAGTTCTTCAGCAGGTCGATTAGCCGCAAGCTGATGCTGGTGGTGCTGTCGACCACGTTTACCGGCCTGCTGCTGTCGGCGCTGGCCATGCTGGCCTACGACATCCGCACCTACCAGACTTCCTGGCTCGACGACCTGCGCACCCAGGCCGACCTGATCGCCAGTTCGAGCGCACCGGCGCTGACCTTCAACGACCCGCGCACCGCGACCGAGAACCTGGCGCTGCTGAAGTCGCGTCCGGCCATCGTCGAGGCCGCAATCTACGGGCCCGGCGGCCGGCTCTTCGCGTCCTATGCCCGCGACGGTTCTCCCAACGCCGTGCCCCTGGTCGCGCAGCCGGCAGGCAGCCACATCGACGGCGAATATATCGTCGTCTACCAGCAAATGGTCGCCAACCGCGAGCTGGTGCTGACGGTTTACCTGCGCGCCCGCTACGAGCTGATGGACAGGCTGCGCAACTATGTGCTGATCCTCGGCACGGTCATGGCCGGCAGCCTGGCGTTGGCCGGCCTGATCTCGCTGTGGCTGCAGGCTGCCTTTACCCGGCCTATCCTGGCCGTGACCGAAGTGGCGCGCGAGGTCATGCAGCGGCGCGACTTTTCACTGCAGGTCAAGAAGACCACCAACGACGAGATCGGCGTGCTGGTCGACGCCTTCAACGCCATGCTCAATGAAGTCGGGCGGCGCGCGGCGGCGCTGGAAGAATCCAACCGCATCCTCGAGCATGAAACTGCGGAGCGCCGCAGCGCGGAGCAGGCCTTGCGCGTGGCCGACCGCCGCAAGGACGAGTTCCTGGCGACGCTGGCCCACGAGCTGCGCAACCCGCTGGCGCCGCTGATGAACGGCCTGGAAATCCTGCGCATGGCCGGCGCCAACCCGGCGATGGCCGAGCGCTCGCGCGAAGTGATGGAGCGCCAGTTGCGGCAGATGGTGCGCCTGGTCGACGACCTGCTCGACGTCTCGCGCATCACCACCGGGAAGCTGATGGTCAGGCGCAGCCCGGTGCAGTTGCAGCAGGTGATACGCAGCGCGGTCGAACTTGCCGAACCTTTTTCGAAGAGCCGCGGCCATACGCTGGAAGTGGACCTGCCGGCAGAGCCGGTGTGGCTGGAAGCCGATGCCACCCGGCTCTCGCAAGTGTTTTCCAACCTGCTCAACAATGCTGCCAAATACACCAATGCCGGCGGCGCGATCCGGCTCGACGCCAGGGTAGTGGGCAGCAGCGTGGCGGTGCGCGTGATCGATAACGGCATCGGTTTGTCGCCGGCGATGCTGGGCCGCGTATTCGACATGTTTACCCAGGTCGATTATTCCCTGGAGCGTTCAAACGCCGGCCTCGGCGTCGGCCTGACGCTGGCGCGGCGCCTGGTCGAACTGCACGACGGCAAGCTGGAAGCCTTCAGCGACGGTCCCGACAAGGGCAGCACCTTCGTTGCGACCTTGCCGCTGGCCGCAGCCGCCGCGACCCCGCCCGCCAGCAGCACCGAGCCCGAATCGGTCCCGGAGCGCAAGTTCCGCATTCTGCTGGCCGATGACAATGTCGATTTTTCCGCGAGCCTTGCCACGCTGTTGCGCCGTGAAGGCCACGAGCTGCTGGTGGCGGAGGACGGCCTGCGTGCGCTGGAAGCGGCGCCCGCGTTCCAGCCCGATTTCGCCTTTCTCGATATCGGGCTGCCCGGACTGAACGGCTATGCACTGGCGCGGGCGTTGCGCGCCAATCCGGCCACCAGCGACACCGTGCTGGTCGCCGTCACCGGCTGGGGCCAGGAGCGCGACCGCCAACTGGCCCAGGAGGCCGGCTTCGACCATCACCTGGTCAAGCCGGTCGAGCCGGCCCGGATCCGCGAAGTGCTGGCACGGGAATGGCGCGCGGCTTGATCCCGCTCAAGGATTTCCGCCCGTCCTACACCGCTATGGGAAATACGCCTATCAGCGGATGAGTTCGCTGCTGGTAGGCTCCATATCGATGCAGAAACAGTAACGCGCCGCACTTGCCGGCTGCATCGCACTTCCTTCCTCCTCAACCCATTTTTTGCCCCGCCGCGCGCCGCCGCAATGCAACATGGCACGCCGTTGGCGGAGCACGTCCCTATGAGGCAATGATATGGCTACAAAGAAAAACAAGAATGGCAGCGATGAAGGCGCAGGCTCGATCCTGAGCACGGTTTCCGCCCCTTCCACCGGCACTGCGCCGACGACGCTGCAAAGCAAGGATCAGCAGAAGGAACGCCTGCTGGAAAAAATGACGGCCGGGCAGGCAATCGCCGCCGGCATGCCGCAGAACCCGACCAAGGCCGGCGAATACGGCGAACCTGCCCGCACACCCCAGCCCGGTGCAGAAGTGCCGCCGCCCAGCCCGCTCGCCGGCGCCAGCTCGACCTCGGAAAACATCGCCTCCGCCAAGCTCGGCACCGGTGTGCCGCCCGTAGGCAAGAGCCCGGTGGCCGACCCGCTGGACCGCGTGCGCACCGACGCGACCGGCCAGACGCTGACCACCAACCAGGGCGTGGCCATCGCCGACAACCAGCATTCGCTGAAGGTTGGCCTGCGCGGACCGACCGCGCTGGAAGACTTCATCCTGCGTGAAAAGATTACGCATTTCGACCATGAGCGGATCCCCGAGCGCGTGGTGCATGCCCGCGGTTCGGCCGCGCACGGCTATTTCGAGGCTTACCAGGACCTGTCCAAGGTGACCCGCGCTGCGCCGTTCGCCGCGGCCGGCAAGCAGACGCCGGTGTTCGTGCGTTTCTCCACCGTCGCCGGCGAACGCGGTTCGACCGACACGGCGCGCGACGTCCGCGGCTTCGCGGTCAAGTTCTATACCGACGAAGGCAACTGGGACCTGGTGGGCAACAACATCCCGGTCTTCTTCATCCAGGACGCGATGAAATTCCCGGACCTGGTGCATGCGGTCAAGCCGGAGCCGAACAACGGCATTCCGCAGGCCGCCAGCGCGCATGACACGTTCTGGGACTTCGCCTCGCTGTCGCCGGAGTCGGTGCACATGATGCTGTGGACCATGTCCGACCGCGCGATTCCGCGCAGCTACCGGATGATGCAGGGCTTCGGCGTGCACAGCTACCGCATGGTCAATGCGGAAGGCGAGTCGGTGTTCGTCAAGTTCCACTGGACGCCTGTCGCCGGCACGCATTCGCTGGTATGGGACGAAGCAGTGAAGATTTCCGGCGCCGACCCCGACTTCCATCGGCGCGACCTGTGGGAAGCGATCGAGGCGGGCGCGTTCCCGGAATGGGAACTGGCGCTGCAGATCTTCACCGAGGAACAGGCGGCCGGCTTCGGCTTCGACATCCTCGACTCGACCAAGATCATTCCCGAAGAGCTGGTGCCGCTGACGCCGGTCGGCAAGATGGTGTTGAACCGCAACCCGGACAATTTCTTTGCCGAGACCGAGCAGGTGGCGTTTTGCGTCGCCCACGTCGTGCCCGGCATCGACTTCAGCAACGACCCGCTGCTGCAGGGCCGTATCCACTCGTACCTGGACACGCAGATCACCCGGCTGGGCGGCGTCAACTTCCACGAGATCCCGATCAACTCGCCGGTCGCACCGGTCTACAACAACCAGCGCGACGGCCATCACCGGCAGGCAATCCACCGCGGCCGCGTTGCCTACGAGCCGAACTCGCTGGCTGGCGGCTCGCCGGCGCAGGCAGGCTACCGCCGCGGCTTCACCAGCTTCCCCGAGCACATCGTCGAAGACAAGGTGCGCGGCAAGGCCGAACTGTTTGCCGACCATTACTCGCAGGCCCGGCTGTTCTGGCAAAGCCAGAGCACCCCGGAAAAGCAGCACATCGTCAAGGCCTTCCGCTTCGAGCTGTCGCGGGTGCAGACCCTGGCCGTGCGCGAGCGCGTGGTGTCGCTGCTGATGAATGTGGCCGACGAACTGGCGCAAGGCGTGGCGAGCGGACTCGGCATGCCGCTGCCGCAAGCCGCACCAGTGCTGGCGCTGCAGCCACTGCCGACCTACGAGCCTTCGCCGCCGCTGTCGCTGATGCACTTCCCCGGCGACGGCAGCATCAAGACCCGCCGTGTCGCCATCCTGGTTGCCAACGGCGTCGAGGCAGCGGCCATCCGCAGCCTGTACACCATGCTGCTGACCGAAGGCGCGGTCCCGCGCCTGGTCGGACCGCTGCTGGGCCAGGTGATGCCGGTCGACGGTGACGCGCTGAACGTCGAAGTCTCGGTGGAGGCCATGCCGGCGGTGCTGTACGACGCGGTCGTGGTGCCATCGGGCGACGCTGCCATCAGCGGCTGGATGAATGACCTGGACGTGATGGACTTTCTGCGCGACCAGTATCGCCATGGCAAGCCGATGCTGATGCTGGGTGGTTCGTCCGCTCTGTTGCAGCAGGCCGGCATTCCGGGCAAGCTGCCCGACGGCAGCGAGGACGACGCGCTGCTGCTGGCCGACGCCAAAGGTGCGGAGGCTGCGTTTGCCCGCTTCAAGACCGCGCTGGCCGGCTTCCGGCAGGCCAAGCGGGACGCGAACGCTCCCAAGGTGTAAGCCTCGGCATGCTGTATCGAAAACCCTGCTCCGCCTGCCGGAGCGGGGTTTTTTTCGTTCATCGCACTGGAGCCGTTGCATTTGCAGTTGTAGTTGCCGTTGCCGTTGCCGTGGCCGTGGCCGTTGCTTTTGACGTGGGTCCCCGTCGATGGCGACACGTCGCTGGTGCCGAAATCGGAT
>CAUQYP010000149.1:0-10708 GCA_963522035.1 uncultured Noviherbaspirillum sp.
GCAACGGCAACGGCAACGGCAACGGCAACTGTCGCTGCGCGGAGCTACAAGCAACGGCAACTGCAACTGTCGCTGCGCGGAGCCCGCAATATCGCTTACGGGCTGACCCGGGCAAGCAGCACGATACTGCCCTAATGGCCATAGTCGGGCGAAAGTTCTTCGGTGGAACTGCACGTGCCCGGTGTGCCCGGTGCGCCGACGAGCGCTTCGTTTTCGGTATCGCCAACGCCTGACATTGTCGATGCCTTCGCGGCCAGATGATGCGCGATGTCGCCAAGCGTCGCACCAGCCAGCACATGCCCACCCGGGCTGATCGGGCAATCGCCTGTTACGCCGGGTGCGGGCGGACTGCCTGGCGCATGTAGGGCGCCGCTGCCTGGCGTGGATAACGCGTTTAGCGGCTGTGCCGCCGGGCTGGCGGCCAACGGCCTTGGCCCCGGCGTTTGGTACCGAATCTGGACGTTTTGCCCCTGGCGCCCTGGTCGCGGCCTTGCCTTGAAGGGCGAATCCGGCTGCTCGGACCTGCCCTGTCCTGACTGCGTTACGGTCCTTCCACGCACTTGACGCACCCGTGTTCCAGTTGCCGCCGGTGAAGGCGGCGTCGCGGCCACTGCCACCGGCGGCTGGGGCGTCGCAGCCTGCGCCCGGCGTAGCATCAGCGCTGCCGGAGAAACTATTCGTGGACTTTTCGGTACCCGGGTGGCGCCGGGGCTGGTCGGGCTGGTCGGCCTGGCGACCAGCATCGCGTTCACCAGCCAGTCGACCGCATCGAACCAGGGAAACATGTTGGCGGCGATCTTGCCCGCCACGGTGGCGCGGCGCCAGAGTGCGATGAACAGGCGCAGTAGCGGACTGTCCGCGCTCTTGCGGATCTGCCGGGCAATGCTTTCCTGTGGCGCCGGCCGGGAGCCCAGCAGCGCCTCCAGGATGAACGATTGCACGGCTGCCCGGAAAATCGACAGGCTGGCGGCTACGGAACCCGTGGCGTCGTCCGTGCCTGCCAGCAGTGCGGTCAGGCTGGCGGAGGCCGCGCTGTCCATGCAGAACCTGTTCAACTGCACCCGTCGGACGCTCTCGGCCGACGCCAGCCCGGCGGCGCCATTGCGCGCGACCCTCGCCTTATGCGTCTTTACCGGCGTGCCGCCGAACGTTTGTTTTTTCCTGGCCCCGGCCAGCAGCGCGATGACGCTGCGCACCTGTCCGACCCGGATGTCGCTGCCCATGCCCACCGCCGACAAGGCATACAGCGCCCGCACCGCACGCTGGCCGGGCGAGCCGAGCTGGCCTATCCGCGCCGGGCTCAGGTTGTTCGCCGCGCTGGCCAGCGCCGCCCGCGCAACCATTTTTTCGGTGCCGATGGTATCCGGGTGGACTACCCGCTGGAACAGCGAATCCCGGCGTGGCCGCGGCCGCAGCACCAGGAAGCCAAGTTGCAGGCTGCCGCGAAGCCGGTCCCGGCTGTTCGCATGCTCCAGCTCGCGCTCAAGGTGGCGGCAATGTACATCGCGTAGGGGAACTTGCAGTCTGACTGTCTTGGCGGGGTGACCGCGCAGGGGTGTTTTGGGCATGGGCTCCTCGGATAGGCAAAAGCGGCCGGGACATCGCTGCCCGCGTCGCATGGAGCGCCTTGGTAACCCGAGCGCTGCACCGGTTCGCCGCTCGCCATCCTTGCCTGTGCCAACGTCACGCAGTGAAGCTGCGCCGCTCGCGGGATTCCTGGTGTCGTAATAGCCGGTCCAGTTCGGCCTGCCCCTGCGGCAGCTCGTCCGGCGCATCATTCGGTACGAAAAGCACCGTACGGCCGTCGTCGCTGAACTGCATCGGCAACGCACCCGACCTGCGCTTGCCACGCGCGCTCTCACGTCCGGCCAGTGGACCGTTCTCGTCGACGATTTCGCCCACCAGGGCATTGCCCTGCGGCACCACAGCTCCGCTGAAGAACCGCCCCACCCTGTCCATGGAAAACGCCTCGCTGCCTGCCAGTGTCAACGCCGGGGCAGGCCCGCCTTGCGGCCGGACGAGGTCCGGTAGCGGCGGCTCCGGCTCGCGCCGTTGCGGCCGCTCCAGGTCGCCGGGGCCGCGAATCGCCTTACTGCCACTGTCCATGGTTCACCCTCCACGCGTCTGGTGTGTGTTAGCGGTATGGGCAGTTGTGTGCCTGCCCACGGTGCGCTCTGCGCCGAATCGGCCTCATTGCCGGTCCGGCTGTTTCGAACGAGTGGGAAGCTGCATCAGACGGTCGATCAGCGTCTTGAGCGCCTGCTGCTGTTCCGGTGTGACAGCCAGCTGTTCGGTATCATCGTCGTCGCTCCCGTGGCAAGCTGGCCGCGGCGCCAGCCGACTCTGCGCCGGGCTGCCCGGCATCGGACTGACCGTCTTGCAGTAAAGCTCGGCCAGCAGCGTCAGCGGCGCCGCCAGCCCACCCACCCTCGCAACGACGTCTCCGTCCAGCTGCCTGCGCACGCGGCCAACCAGCGCCTGCGCGCCCGGCATGCCCTCGACCCGTTGCAGCACGACGTCGATGGCAACCCGTGCGGCAATGACCGCGCGGTTACTCGCCGGATTCAGCGTGACCAGCCCGCCGTAGCTGCCAAAGAGAACCACGGCGCCATCGGCGCCCGGCTTGCCGCCGACGATGTCGTCCGGCGACAAGCCATTGAACAATTCCGCCAGCTCGACCGGCGTTGTCTGCGTGCCCACTGCTAACTCGCGCATTCTTTCCTCAATCTGGTCGATGAATGATGTGGCTGATCGCCAGGGCTGCATTGCTTGCCGCCGGCATAAGGTCAGCGTATTAGGCAGGTGGGTGGAATTTGCCGCACATTTGTTCATTAATCGACCACAAATCCGCCGCAACCTTACTTTTTCAGCCAGAAACGCATTACCGCGAGCAATTGCCGCGTGTCGACCGGCTTGGTGATGTAGTCGGATGCGCCGGCGGCGATGGATTTTTCTCGGTCGCCCTTCATTGCCTTCGCGGTCAGGGAGATGATGGGGAGCTCGGCGAAGCGGGCGCTCCGCCGGATCGCGCGGGTCGTGTCGTAGCCGTCCATTTCCGGCATCATCACGTCCATCAGCACGATGTCCACCCGCTCGCTTTTCTCGAGCACCTCGATGCCTTCCCTGCCGTTTTCCGCAAACTGCACGCTCATGCGCTGCCTTTCCAGCACCGAACTGAGGGCAAAGATGTTGCGCAGGTCGTCATCGACGATCAGGACCTGGCGCCCGGCCAGCACCGTGTCTTCCGCGCCATCCGCACCTGGAACCGCATCGCCTTCCAGCATGTCGGACACGGCGCCGGCGTCATCGCCGCCCAGGATCCGCGTGGTTTCCTCCAGCAGCCGCATGGGCGAACGGGCGTCCTTGACCACGACCGCGCGAACCAGCCGCCTGAGCCGCAGCGCGTCGTCCTCGCCGACTTCGGTGGCGGTATGGATCACGACGGGTAGGCCATGCAGCCGTTCGTCGCGGTCTATCATTTCGAGCAGGTCGTAGCCGTCGATGTCCGGCAGCTTCAGGTCGAACACCGTGCAGTCGAATGGCTCGGACTTGAGCGCATGCAAGGCTTGGCCGCCCGTCTCGACGGCGACTACGCGCACGTTGGGCATGCTGATCAGGGCGCTGACCGCATCCCGCTGGACCGCGTCGTCCTCGACGATGAGCACGCTGCGGCGCTCGTCGATCAGGATGTCGTTCGGTTGCAGCGCCTCCGGACCGAACGTGTCCAGCAACGGCGCCGCCGACGCTGCAGGCTGCGTGCGCTGCGGCAGGTAGAGCGTGAACGTGCTGCCGGCGCCGACCTCGCTGCTGACGCGAATTTCGCCGTCCAGCAGGCGCGCCAGCTCGCGGCTGATGGACAGGCCCAGGCCGGTGCCGCCGTATTTGCGGGCAGTGCTGCCGTCGGCCTGCTGGAATGCCTCGAAGATCAGCTGCAGCTTGTCGGCCTTGATGCCCACGCCGGTGTCCGAGACCGAAAAGGCCAGCACGGTATCGGCCCGCGACAGGCCCGGATGACCTGGCGTCCAGCCGGAGCGGACGGCGTCTATAGTCAGCGCAATGCTGCCGCGCGCCGTGAACTTGAACGCGTTCGACAGCAGGTTCTTCAGGATCTGCTGCAGCCGGATGATGTCGGTGGACACCGCCGGCGGCAGGCCGGCGGCGATGTCGACGGAAAAGGCCAGTTGCTTGAGCTCGGCCATGTGGCCGAAGGTGCGCAGCACGTAATGCCGCAATTGCTCGAGCGGATACGGCGCCACTTCGAGGGTCACCGTGCCCGACTCGATCTTGGACAGGTCGAGGATGTCGTTGATGAGGGTCAGCAGGTCGCTGCCGGACGCATGGATGGTGCGCGCGAACTCGACCTGCCGCGGTATCAGGTTGCCGTCCGGGTTGTCGGCAAGCTGCTGGGCCAGGATCAGCAGGCTGTTCAACGGCGTACGCAGCTCATGCGACATGTTGGCCAGGAACTCGGACTTGTACTTCGACGACAACGCCAGCTGCGTCGCCTTGTCTTCCAGCGCCAGCTTGGCCTGCTCCACCTCGCGGTTCTTGCGCTCGACCTCGATGTTCTGGTCCGACAGCAGCCGCGCCTTTTCGGCCAGCGCCATATTGGTCTGCTGCAACTCGTGCGCCAGCGACTGCGACTGCGTCAGCAGGCTCTCGGTGCGGCCATTCGCCTCGATGGTGTTGAGCACCACGCCGATGGACTCCATCAGCTGGTCGAGGAAGGACAGGTGGGTGTCGGTGAAGCGTTCCAGCGACGCGATCTCGATGACGGCTTTCACCTGCTGCTCGAACAGTATCGGCAGCACCACGATGTTGGCCGGCGGCGCCGAGCCGAGCCCGGAGGCAATGCGGACGTAGTCGCGCGGCACGTGTTTCAGCCAGATCCGGGTCCGCTCCAGCGCGCACTGGCCGACCAGGCCTTCGCCGATGGCGAACGATTGCGCCACGCAGTCCTGCACCCGATGGCCATAGCCGGCGATCATCCTGAGCGCGGCGTCGCGGCCCTGGTCTTCCAGCAGGTAGAACACGCCATGGTGTGCCGACACCAGCGGCGCCAGCTCCGACAGGATCAGCGCGCTGGCGGCGGCGAGGTCGCGCTGGCCCTGGAGCAGGCGGGTGAACCGGGTCAGGTTGGTCTTGAGCCAGTCCTGCTCTGCATTCTTCTGCGTGGTCTCCTTCAGGTTGCGGATCATCTCGTTGATGTTGTCCTTGAGCCGCAGCACTTCGCCGCGCGCACGCACCTGGATCGAGCGCGACAGGTCGCCGCGCGTGACCGCCGTCGCCACGTCCGTGATGGCGCGCACTTGCGTAGTCAGGTTGGCGGCCAGCTGGTTCACGTTCTCGGTCAGGTCTTTCCAGGTGCCGGACGCGCCCGGCACGCTGGCCTGGCCGCCGAGCCGGCCCTCGGTGCCGACCTCGCGCGCCACCCGCGTCACTTCGGCGGCGAAGGCGCCCAGCTGGTCGACCATCACGTTGATGGTGTCCTTGAGCGCCAGGATCTCGCCTTTCACGTCGACCGTAATCTTCTTGGACAGGTCGCCGCGCGCGACGGCGGTGGTGACCTCGGCAATATTGCGCACCTGCGCGGTCAGGTTGGAAGCCATGAAGTTGACGTTGTCGGTCAGGTCCTTCCAGGTGCCGCCCATGCCGCGCACCTGCGCCTGGCCGCCCAGCCGGCCTTCGGTGCCGACCTCGCGCGCGACCCGGCTGACCTCGGAGGCAAAGGCATTGAGCTGGTCGACCATCACGTTGATGATGTTCTTGAGCTGGAGGATTTCGCCGCGGACGTCGGCGGTGATCTTTTTCGACAGGTCGCCGTTCGCGACCGCGCCGATCACCAGCGCCATTTCGGTAGTCGGGCGGACCAGGTCGTCGATCAGGTTATTGACTGCCTGCACCGTGTCCGCCCAACCGCCCATCGCAACCGGCATCGGCGAGCGCTGCGCCAGCCGGCCTTCCTGCCCGACCGCCTGGCTGACACGCTGCATGTTCTCGGCCATCCACTGGTTCATGCCGATGATGTCGTTGAAGGCGTCGGCGACCTTGCCCGCGACGCCGCTGCCGTCGCCCGGCAGCCGGGCTGAAAAGTCGCCGCGCCGGAATGCCTCCAGCGCCTGCAGCAGGTCGTTCGCGCTGTAGTTGCCGTCGGCCTGCAGCCCGGAAAACGGGTCCTGGTTGCCGGTGTCGGCGGGATTGGTCATCCGGTTTCCTTCATTCCTTCCTGCTGCCTACGGGCGCCCGCCACTCAGGCACGGCTGGTCTGGGACATCTGCCGCTCCAGGAAGTCGGCCGGCAGCGGCTTGCTGTAATAGTAGCCCTGGTATTCGTCGCAGCCGAGCGACTTCAGCAGCGCCAGCTGTTCGCGGGTCTCGACGCCCTCGGCCACCACCCGCAGCGCCAGCGCGCGCGCCATGCTGACCACCGCGGCGACGATGGCGGTGTCGCCGGCGGTCTTGCCGAGGTCGCGGATAAAGGACTGGTCGATCTTCAGGATGTCGATCGGCAGCGACTTCAACACCGACAGCGACGAATAGCCCGAACCGAAGTCGTCGATGGCGATGGTGATGCCGCCTTCGCTCATCTGCCGCAGCATGCCGCCGGCGCGGTCGAGGTCGCGCATCAGCATCGACTCGGTCACTTCCAGGTGCAGCAGCCGCGGCGGCAGGCCGTACTTCCTGAGCATGTCCAGCATATGCCCCGGCAGGTCGGCGTCGATCTGCGGCAGCGCGATGTTGATGGCGACCGGCAGGTTGGCCATGGTCTGGTTTTTCTGCCAGGCCTGCATCTGGCTGCAGGCGGCGGTGATGACCCAGCGCCCGATCTGGGCGAGCAGGCCGCTGTCGGCCGCCTGCTGCACGAAATGCGCGCTGGGCAGCATGCCCAGGCGCGGATGGCGCCAGCGCAGCAGCGCCTCCAGGCCCGCAACCCGCGCGCTCATGATGTCGACCTTGGGCTGGTAATGCAGCTCGAATTCACCGCGCTCCAGCGCCTGCTGCAGTTCCTGCTCCAGCAGCACGCGCTCCTGCACGCGGGCATTGAGCTCCTCATGGAAGAACTGCACGCTGCCGCGTGCCTGCTGCTTGGCGTGGTACATCGCCAGGTCGGCATGCTTCATCAGCGTCTGGACGTTGTCGCCGTCCTGCGGATAAACGCTGATGCCGATGCTCACCGAGGTCTTCAGGACATGTGTGCCGATCTCGCATGGCGCGGTATTGGCCTGGACGATCTTGCGCGCCACCGACGCCGCGTCCGGATAGTCGGGCAAGCCTTCCATCAGCACCACGAATTCATCCCCGCCCAGCCGCGCCACCACGTCGGACTCGCGCACCGCGCCGGAAATGCGGCCCGCCACCTGCACCAGCAGTTCGTCGCCGACATCGTGGCCCAGCGTGTCGTTGATGGACTTGAAACGGTCCATGTCGAGGAACAGCACGGCGAGGCTGCCGCCGGCGCGGTGTGCCCTGGTAATCGCCTGCTCGAGACGCTCCATCAGCGAGCGGCGGTTGTACAGGCCGGTCAGCGCGTCCCGTGTCGCCAGGCCATGCGCCCTTTCCTCGGCCTGGCGGCGCTCCACGATCTCGGCCTGCAGCGCAGCGTTGGCTTCCTTCAGGTCCTTTATCCGCTGCACCTGCAAGTCGCGGTTGAGTTCGGCCAGCTCCTCGGCCTGGCGCTGCAACAGCAGGTTCTTCTTCGCCAGGTCGACGAACACGGCGACCTTGTTCTGCAGTATCTGCGGAATGATGGGCGTAAACAGGTAGTCGACCGCGCCTTTCTGGTAACCCTTGAGCCTGTGCATCTCGTCGGCATAGTGCGCGGTCACGAAGATGATGGGCACCGATGCCGAACGCGGATGGGAATGGATGATCTGCGCGGCTTCGAAGCCGTCCATGCCCGGCATGCTGACGTCCAGCAGGATGACTGCGAACGTATGCTGCAGCACATGGCGCAGCGCTTCCTCGCCCGACTGGGCCGTGAGCACCTCATAGTCGCTCTCGGCATGATTGCGTGTCAGCACGCTTTCAAGCGCCATCAGGCTGGCCGGATGATCGTTGACGAGCAGGACTTTGGGCTTGATCACGTTTTTCTCTCTTCTGTCGCGATGTGGTCCGCACCGCGCCGGGATGATGGTCGACTGTTGCAACCTGCACTGCTTATTCTAGGTTCATGAGGTCATCGCTTAGTTGATCATGGGCAAGTATTTAGATGATTTATAGAAACTTCCGGATGCGCCTTTTCCTTTAACTAGAAAGAAGAACCCGGTTCTTGCAAGAATGCAATCTCTTCCGGCGTCGACTCCCGACTGAGGATGGCATTCCGGTGCGGAAAACGGCCAAACCTTTCAATCACCCGTCGATGCCGGAGCGCAAAGGTCAGGAAATTCCGGTAACGCTCCACCTGGTTCTCGGGAGCTTCCTGGAACAGCCGTGTATAGAGGGCAACGGAACGCTCCTGATCCGCCATCGACTCCGCATGTTCCAGCGGCAGATAGATGAACACCCGTTCGATCGGCAGCAATTGGCGGTCCCAGCCCTGGTCCAGCCCGGCGACCGCGACTGCGCGCGCCCGTGCGTCGGAAGCGAAGGCAGCGGCAGTGCCACGGTAAATGTTGCGCGGCAGCTGATCGGTGAGCAGGATCAGTGCCAGCGTGCCCTGGGGCGTCTGCGCCCAATCGTCCAGCGCACCGGCCCGGGCAGCTTCCACCAGCGGCGTGAAGCGTTCGGCGAGTTCGGCATCGGTCTCCGCTGACTTTCCCCACCACAATTTCGACTGGCGGTCGGCCGCCGCATCGTCGGCTTTGCCGCCAAACCAGCGGGCATGCAGGGACTCGGCTGTTTCCATTCTGCTCACCGTTACCAGAAAGCTGCATTTTAACCATGATTAACGAAGCTGACACTCCCCTAACTTTGGTAGACAGGCGCTGCATTGTTGACAACAAGCGTTTTAGTTGCGCAGAAGCTATTCCACGAAAAATCGCCGATGCTATGCTTAATTCCTTCCGGGAATGTTTCTCGGCGATTGATTTGCAGGCATCGGGTAGCTCCGGGGAACAAGAACAGGATGAATAGCATGATGGCAGTCCCAGTAGCGCTTGCGGCCCGTGTGTACGGCAAGGCTCGCGCCGGTTTCGGCACGGGCCGTGCCGGCGCCCTGCGCCTTCTCACTGCAGTGCAGGCAGTCATCCTGTGCGCCGCCCTGTCGGCCTGCGCCAGCCTGCCGGACGTGCGCGACCTGTCGGCGTCGCTGAACCCGGCCCGGACGCCGACGGTTGAGACCCACAATGGCAAGCTTTCCACGTCGAAGGCGGAATCCCTGCTGGCGCAGCGGCTGCGCGGGGCGAAGAAGACCAACCTGGAAGCGCTGGCCGCGCTGGAAGAAGCCGCTACCGGCAGTCCGCTCATCGCCGGCAACAAGACCACGCTGCTGTTCGACGGACCAGCCACCATCAAGGCGATGATGAGCGCGATCGAGCGGGCCACCGACCACATCAATTTCGAGACCTACATCTTCGACGAGGACGAGGTCGGCCTCAAGTTCGCCGACCTGCTGATCGCCAAGCAGCGTGCCGGGGTCCAGGTCAACATCATCTACGACAGCATCGGCACGCTCGGCGTGTCTGCCGAGTTTTTCCAGCGCTTTCGCGATGCCGGCGTCAACCTTACCGAGTTCAACCCGGTCAATCCGCTGAAGCGCTTCGGCGCCTGGCGCATCAACAACCGAGACCATCGCAAGATCCTGGTGGTGGACGGCAAGGTCGGCTTTGCCGGCGGCGTGAATATCGCCGAAGACTACTCGCACAGTTCGCTGTTCCGGTCCCGCAAGGGCCGCAGCGGCGAGCTGGGCTGGCGCGACACGCACCTGCAGCTCGAAGGACCCGCGGTCGCCTCGCTGCAATGGCTGTTCCTCGGCACCTGGGCACGGCAGAACGACAAGCCGTTGCCAGACATGGAATACTTCCCGCCCTTGCCCGCTGTCGGCGACAAGGTGGTCCGCATCGTGGCCAGCGCGCCGGGCGGCGACTTCGAGATCTACAAGGTATTTACGCTCGCGCTGCAGGAAGCGAAGCAATCCATCCACATGACCAATGCGTATTTCGCGCCCGATGCGCAGATACTGGAGCGGCTGCTGGACGCGGCCCGCCGCGGCGTCGACGTGAAGATCATTTTCCCGGCCCAGTCGGACGCAGGCATCGTCTATTACGCCGGCCGCTCGTTCTACACCGAACTGCTGCAGGCAGGCGTGCGCATCTATGAGCTGCAGGGCTCGGTGCTGCATGCGAAAACCACCGTGGTCGACGGCATCTGGTCCACCGTCGGCTCCTCCAACTTCGACATCCGCAGTTTCCTGCACAACAGCGAGATCAATGTGATCGTGCTGGGCGACCCGTTCGGCCGCACCATGGAATCGGCGTTCCAGGAAGACATCCGCAATTCACGGGAGATCAGGCTGGAAGAGTGGGAGCAGCGCCCGTCGAGCGAACGCATCAAGGAATGGAGCGCGCGGCGGCTGGTGTATTACCTCTAAAGCAGTTTCATGCTGGCTTGCCTAAGCTGACCTGCGGACGAAATTGCTTGTTGCGCGCAGCAACAGTTGCCGTTGCCCGCGCAGCGACAGTTGCCGTTGCCTTTGCTTTTGCTGTTGACGCTGCCGTTGACGTGGATCCCCGTTAGACGGCGACGCGTCGTCAGGGACTGAAACGGATAAA
>CAUQYP010000150.1:0-10691 GCA_963522035.1 uncultured Noviherbaspirillum sp.
CAACTGCAACTGCAACTGCAACTGCAACGGCAACTGTCGCTGCGCGGGCAACTGCGAGTGCGCTGCGCGCAACAAGCGATATCGCTTACAGGTCGGCTGGGCAAGTCAGCATACAACGCGCTAGCCGGCTTCCCGTAGCAGCTTGCCGAGCACGTGGCCGGACATGCCGTCGGCAATTTCTCGCTCGCCCATGATGGTGTGGTCGGCCCCCTGCTTTTCGAGATGCAGCCGCTGCGCATTCGACTGGGCGCGCGCGATGATCTCAAGCTGCCTGTTGCGCTTGCGCGCCTCCGCAATCACCTCGCCGCCTTCCAGCGCATCCGGAATGGCCAGCAGCAGCCAGCGGGCGCGTTCGATCTGGGCCAGGTCCAGCATGCCTGCTGCGGCGGCATTGCCGTACAGCGCCGCGATGCCGTCCCGGCGCAGCGCCTGAACCACGTCGAGGTCGTCCTCGATGACGACGAATGGCTGGCCCTGATCGTGCAGGGCCAGCGCGACCAGGTGCCCCACCCCGCCGAAGCCGACCAGTACGACGTGGCCGGACAAGGTGGGAAGCGGCGGGCCGGCCGGGTCGGCCGCATGCGCCTGTTCGTGCGGACTGCCCTTGCGCTCACGCAGCCGGTCGAGCGCAAAGAAAAGCAGCGGATTAAGCAATATCGAAATGATCGCGCCGCCCAAGATCAGGTCGCGCCCATTCTGCGACAGCAGCCCGAGCGACATGCCCAGCGTGGCAAGGATGAAGGAAAACTCGCCGATCTGCGCCAGGCTGGCGGCAATCGTCAGCGCAGTGGCGGTCGGATGCCCGAACGCCCGGACGATGGCCAGTGCCGCCAGGGACTTGCCGATGACGATGATGCCGACCGTGGCCAGCATCAGCAGCGGTTCGCGCAGCATGATGGACGGGTCGAACAGCATCCCGACCGAGACGAAGAACAGCACCGCGAACGCGTCGCGCAGCGGCAGCGACTCCTCGGCTGCGCGATGGCTGAGGTCGGATTCGCCGAGGATCATGCCGGCGAAGAAGGCGCCGAGCGCGAACGACACCCCGAACAGGTAGGCCGCGCCCAATGCAAAGCCGAGCGCGATTGCCAGCACGGCGAGGCGGAACAGTTCGCGCGAGCCGCTGGCGGCGACGCGCTGCAGGATCCACGGAATCAGGCGCCTGCCGATGACCAGCATGGCCGCCACGAAGGCCACCACCTTGCCCAGCGTCGCCGCCAGCGTCCACAGCAGCTCGCTGGTCGACAGCGACTCGCCGCTGCCGCCGAGTATGCCGGACAGCGCCGGGATCAGCACCAGCGCCAGCACCATCGCAATGTCCTCGACGATCAACCAGCCTATGGCGATCTGGCCGCGTTTCGTCTCGACCAGCCGCCGTTCCTGCAAGGCAGTCAGCAGCACCACGGTGCTGGCGACCGACAGCGCCAGGCCGAATACCAGGCCCTCGCCGACGGGCCAGCCGATCAGCCAGCCCAGCCCCATGCCCATCAGCGTGGCGATCACGATCTGCGCCAGCGCGCCCGGAATGGCGATGGCCCTTACCGCCAGCAGGTCCTTCAGGGAAAAATGCAGTCCGACGCCGAACATCAGCAGGATGACGCCGATTTCCGCGAGCTGCTGTGCCAGGTTGACGTCGCCGACGAAGCCGGGAGTGAACGGCCCGATGGCAATGCCGGCGAGCAGGTAGCCAAAAAGTGGAGGCATCTTGAAACGGTAGGCAATGCTGCCGAAGATAAAGGCGAGGACTAGGCCGGCTACGATGGTCGTGATGAGCGGAACGTCATGAGGCATGGGCGGCTGGGTCCTTTCGGGTGATGGCGGAGTCGCGCTGATTGTACCGGGCAGGCGCCGACGCTCCCGGACGGAATGAACAGCCGCGGCGCCAGCTTGTGACGAGTCAGGAAAGCGCGGGATAGCCGGCGCGGATCAGCCACGCATGGAGAGGCAGGGTGCGCACGAAGTTAATCGCATGCAGCGTGTGGATGTCGTCGAACCATACATGGTCGCCGACGATGAAGGCGGCCAGCCAGGCAAGGCCGACGATGATGATGTCGCAGCGGCCGCTGTTCCACAGGTTCAGTGAATGGCGTCCGGCGATCCAGGGCACGCCGAGCGGGTTGGGCCAGTCCGCCAGCAGGTGCATCAGGCCGCCCGCGGCGAAGCCGAATGCAGGCACCGCCATCACATGCGCGCCGAGCGAGGTGTACGACCAGTACAGCAGCGCAAGCCAGCCCAGGCCCCAGTGCGTCAGCGTGCGGTGGGTGATCCACAAGCGCCTGCGGCGGGTCCACCATGCCACTTCGAGCCAGTCGGGCGCGGTGCCGCCGAGGATGCCCATGCAGAATGCGAACAGCGTGCCGAGGTGATAGTCGCCGCCGGCGCCGGCATGGGCGACGACCGCCGCTGCGATCAGTCCGGCCGCCCAGCCGGTGGCATGGTGTGCTTTGTTGGAAGCCATCGCGCTTGCGGCTATCGTGTAAGGAGTGGAAAAAAAGGACAGCAATATTGGCAGAAGGCTGCACAAAAATACAGCAGCCAGGCGGTCTTCCTGCAAATATATTTCACAATTCGGACTATTTCAGCGCCTTCGCGACGGCGTGCGGTTGCGATCGAAATATTCCGGATCTTTTTTCCTCACCCAACTGACGAATTTGCGTATCTCTTCATTCTCCAGCAAGCGCTCCGTCGTGTGGTAATAACGGGCCAGTTCCTGTTCTAAAAAGACCGTGTGGATCTTGCTGTGGCAGATCCTGTGCATGGTCACGGTGTCGCGGCCGCGGTGGCTGCGCGGCACCATGTGGTGCTCGTTGACCGACGGGCCCGGCACAAGCGCCCGGCCGCATAGGGGACAAGCTGGCAGGTCGGCTTCAGGCGGCTTCATTGCCAGTGAGACAGCGTGCCGCCGGATTGGTGCCCGTCCTGTTATTTCGGCAACGTGTAATTCACGGGCAGCCACACATAACCCCGGCCACTCGAGCGGACCCGGCCCATGCCCGGAAAAGACAGGTGCGAACCTGCGACCAGGTAGCCATTGGTGGCAGCGTCCGCGTAAGCGCGCTTGCGCTGGGTGGCGGCGGCGCGGGTGTTGCTGTCGAACGCGATCGTCACGGCCGGCTGCTCGAACTGCACCGCGGCCACATGCATCAGGTCGCCCCACAGCACCAGCTTCTGGCCGCGGCTTTCGACCAGGTAGGTGCTGTGGCCGGCCGTATGGCCGTGGCGCGGCAGGGCCGTAATGCCGGCGGCCAGCGGCGTGCGGCCTTCGAAGGGCCGAAATCGCTGCGCGTCAATATAGGGCTGCAGCGATGCGCGTGCGCCTTCGAAGTAAGGCTTGCCCTCCTTGCCGGCCTTGTCCCGGTTGGCATCGCTGAGCCAGAAGTCGGCGTCGACGCGGTCGGCGCGCACGACCGCATTGGGGAATGCCATCACGCCATTGGCGGCCAGGCCGCCGACATGGTCAGGATGCATATGCGTCAGGTAGATTTCGTCGACCTGTTCAGGCTGGTAGCCAGCTGCTTTCAGGTTGTCGACCAGCTTGCCCAGCGTCGGGCCGAAAAGGCCGGCGGCGCCGGCGTCGACCAGCACCAGCTTGTCGCCGGTATTGATCAGGTAGCCATTGACCGAGGTCTCCAGCGGACTGGACTGGCCGGATCGGGCCAGTGTGCGTCTGACGCGGGTCGGCGTGGTATTGCTCAGCAACTGGTCGACCGGCAGCATGATCGTGCCGTCCGACAGCGCGGTGACTTCGAAGTCGCCCAGCATCATGCGGTAATAGCCGGGCGCCTGGGTCTTCACCATGGGCGCTGCCGCGTGGGCTGCGGCGGCGCTGGACAGCAGCAGGGCAAGGCACAGAGACAGGCAGCGTGAAGTCATCGGTTCTCCTGGCGAATTTTATTGGTCTGGCTGGAAGGCTGTTGCAGCTCGGAGAATTATGCATGCAAACCGGCATGCCGATCGCGCAGCCTGTCGCCGGGCAAGGAACGTCGCCGCAGCAGGCCGGTCGAACGGCTTTAAGCTTGTGGAAAGGCCAACATGAATTCGCAACCAAACCCGGGCACCGGCATCCCGGCACCTGTCAGCCAGCGCAATCCGGGCGACGAATCGGCGCCCGGAAGCCCACAGACTGCGGAAGATATCTGCCCCGAATGCCAGGGTAGCGGCAAACAGGGCCAGGCCAGCTGCGGCAATTGCGGTGGCACCGGCCGCATCGTGAAAATCATCGGCGATGCCTGACGGGCAGCTTGAAGAATGAGAGGTAAAAATGGTTAGTCCCGCATCCCTGCCTTATATCGAAGCCAGCGTGCCGGTCCTGCGTGAGCATGGCGTGACGATCACGCGGCGTTTCTACAGCAATATGTTTGCCGAACATCCGGATTTGAAGAACCTGTTCAACATGGGCAACCAGGCCAGCGGCGCCCAGCAGCAGTCGCTCGCAGCCGCAGTGTTCGCCTACGCGGCCAATATCGGCAACGCCGCGGCGCTGGCGCCGGTGGTCGCGCGCATCGTCCACAAGCATGCGTCGGTCGGCATACGGCCCGAGCACTACCCCATCGTCGGACATCACCTGCTCGGCGCCATCAAGGAAGTGCTTGGCGACGCGGCGACCGACCCGCTGCTGGGCGCATGGGGCGAAGCCTACGGTGAACTGGCCGACCTGCTGATCGAGGCCGAACGCAGCCTGTACGCGAAGGCAGGCGTACAGCCGGGCGAATTGCGCGACGTGAGGGTGACCGATGTGCGCCAGCAGAGCGACAATGTCCGTTCCTACACGCTGGCGCCAGCCGACGGCGGGCCGGCCCCGGCGTTCAGCCCCGGCCAGTACGTCAGCGTGTCCGTCCTGTTCCCGGATGGCCACGTGCAGTTGCGCCAGTACAGCCTGTCGGACGCGCCCTCTCCCAGTCACCTGCGCATTTCGGTCAAGCGCGAGCCGGCCGGGCATGAGACGCCGCAGGGCGAAGTGTCGAACTGGCTGCATGACAATATAAAGCCCGGCGACATGCTGCGCATTACCCATCCGTTCGGCGAATTCACGCCCGATACCGAGTCGGATCGGCCGGTGGTGCTGCTGTCGGCTGGCGTCGGCATTACCCCGATGGTGTCGGTGCTCAATCGCATCGCCGCAGTGCATCCGGAACGCAGCGTGGTGTTTGGCCACGCCACCCGCGATCCGCAGCATCATGCGCACCGGGAGGACATTGCTGCAGCGCAGGCCGTGATGCCCAGGCTGCAGGTAGCGATCTTTTATGAACAGGGCGTCGGGCCGGACGATGTCGCGCAGGAGGGATTCATGCGGGTCGATGGTTTGCCGCAGTGGCCCGTGAAAGAGGCAGATGTCTACCTGTGCGGGCCGCTGGGCTTCATGCGCGCCCAGTGGAAAAACCTGCTGAGCGCAGGCGTCCCGGCCGACCGGATGCATCGCGAAGTATTCGGGCCAGAAATGCTGGATTACCTCGACTAGCAAGCGCCTCGCCCGCTCGCCCGGACCTGCTTGATTGAACTCAACGGGCTTTTCGGGCAGGCTCGTTACAGTAATGCAAACACTGGATGGAGCCACCATGGAAGCATTGAGCAAGGAACAGATCGCGAAATTCGAGGCGCAACTGCAGCAGGACCGCGCGGCGGCGCTCGGCAGCGTGCAGGAAGAAATTCGCCAGACCGGCGACCCGGACGACGTGTCGCTGGAAAAAATCCCGAACGATACCGGCGACCGCTCCGAGATGGATCGCGAGACTGATACCAACATCGCAATGGCGCAGCGGCATGCGGCCGAACTGGAAGAAATCGACGCCGCGCTGGCCCGCATCGCGGACGGCAGCTACGGCGAATGCGAGGAATGCGGCGTCGATATCGGCATGGCGCGACTGGAAGCGCAGCCGACCGCGCGGCTATGCATCGAATGCCAGGAACGCCTGGAACAGGCGCCGGGCGCAGCAAGCCGGCCCACCATGTAGGCCGGACGCCAGCGCGGCCCAGCGCTGCACCGGCTGCTATTTTTCCAGCACGTAGCTGCCCGGCGCGTCGCCCAGCGCCGCACCCATCGCCGGCGGCGCCGCCATCCCGCCGGCATGCGCGGCAAGCCAGTGTTCCCACGCAGGCCACCACGACCCTTCGTGCACCGGCATGCTCGACAGCCAGGTCTCGGGGTCGATATACGGTGCATGGTGCGACCGCGTGCTGACCTGGTAACGGCGGTTGGCCTTGCCGGGCGGTGAGACCACCCCGGCATTATGGCCGCCGTTGGTCAGCAGGAAGGTGACCTCGGTGTCGGTCAGCAAGTGGATCTTGTAGCCGGAGCGCCAGGGCGCGACATGGTCGGTCAGCGTGTCGACTGCGAAGATGGGTGCGCGGATGTCGGTCAACGCGACCGGCACGCCATCGATCAGGTAGGCGCCTTCGGCCAGGTGGTTTTCCAGGAACAGACGGTGCAGGTATTCACTGTGCATCCGGTAGGGCATGCGGGTCGCATCGGCATTCCAGGCCATCAGGTCGTTCTGTATGTCCGGCTGTCCCAGCAGGTACTGGTTCAGCAGGCGCGACCAGATCAGGTCGTTCGAGCGCAGCAGCTGGAAGGCGCCGGCCATCTGCGTAGTGTCGAGGTAGCCCTGCTGCCACATCGACGCTTCCAGTATCGCCACCTGGCTTTCGTCGATGAACAGCGACAATTCGCCGGGCTCCTTGAAGTCGACCTGGGCGGCAAAGAGCGAGATGCTGGCCAGCCTGTCATCCTGCTCGCGCGCCATCGCCGCGGCAGCGATGGACAGCAGCGTGCCGCCCAGGCAATAGCCGACCGCATTGACCTTGTCGGCGCCGGTGATGTCCTGCATCGCCTCCAGCGCAGCCATCACGCCCAGGCGGCGGTAATCTTCCATGCCGCAGTCGCGCTCGGCCGGGCCGGGGTTTTTCCATGAAATCGTGAAGACGGTATGGCCCTGCCCGACCAGGTAGCGCACCAGTGAATTTTCCGGCGACAGGTCGAGGATGTAGTACTTCATGATCCAGGCCGGCACGATCAGCATGGGCAGCGCATGGACGCGCGGCGTGGCCGGCTGGTACTGGATGAGTTCCACCAGCCGATTGCGCAGCACCACCTTGCCGGGCGTGACGGCAACCTCCCTGCCCGGCCGGAACAGGTTGCTGGCCGCGGGCCGCTGGCCGTCGAGTTGATGCAGCCAGTCCAGGAACAACTGGCTTGCGCCCTGCACAACATTGGCCCCGCCGGTTTCCATCGTATGCCGCAGCAGCACCGGGTTGGTCGCGATGAAATTGGATGGGGCCACCATGTCCAGCAACTGGCGCACGGTAAAGGTCACGACATCCTCATGATGCGTCGCCACGCCGCGCACGCCGAAGGTGGCCCGGTGCCACCATTGCTGGGCCAGCAGGAAGTTCTGGGAATACAAATTGAACGGCCACTGCTGCCATCCAGGGTCGTCGAAGCGCCTGTCCTGCGGCAACGGCTCCACCAGCGGTGGACACGGCGCCCTGCCCGTCGCTTGCTGGGCGGAGAGCGAATAAAGACCGAGCTTCAACCAGCGGTTGCCCAGTTCCACCAGCAGTTCCTGTTGCTTCGACGGCGAGACCTGGAGGTGCAGTACCCAGTCGACGAAGGCCAGGATCAGCGATGTCGGCGAGATATGTCCTGAAAACCGGGCGACCCACGCATGCAACAGGCGGTCGATGTCGCCGCCCTGCTGCTGGCCGGGCACGGCATGGGCAGGCGTGCCCAGCCAGGCGCTGGCCTTGCGTTCGGGCAGCTGATGCAGCGGAAGCGGGACCATGTCGTTCATCGGAATTCCCTTGGCGCAGGCAGATGGATGCCCGCACCTTAACCGCTAACCACAGGCCGAAAATTGACCCAGGTCAAGCGCTTCCGTGAGGTGACGACCGTTCGGCGAGCAAGGCCGCGGCGCGGTCGCTCAACACCAGCACCAGCTTCATGCGGGCCCTGGTCATGCCGACGAAAAGCTTGCGCACGGCACGGTCGTCAAGCGCTTCGAAATCGATTTCACTCAGTATTACGGCCGGCGCGCTTTGTCCCTTGAAACGGTAGACCGACTCGGCCAGCAAGTGGCCATCGCGATACACAGGCACGCCCAGCAGGTCATATTCGCCGGTGAACGAGCGCAGCGTGTGCTGGCCCAGGCGGTCGGCCTGCAACAGCGCCGAATGGGCACGGCCATGGAAGGACAGCAGCGCGATGTCGCTGCGGGCGAAATTGGCGGCCAGGCAGCGGGTGATAGCCTGCTTGGTGGCATCGGCCATTGCGACCGCGTCGCCAAGCGGATAAACCAGCTGCTCGACATCGGGACCGATGAAAGGGCTGGCAGGCTGGATGCGCTCGCTTGCGGGAATGATGCCGGCCAGCAGCTCGACAATCTGGCGCGGGCTGCGGTAGTTGGCCTGGGAATGCAGCGTGACCCAGCCGGGCAGCGGCACCGGCGCCCGGCCGTACAGGTTCTGCATCGGGTCTTCCAGCCACAGCGCGCGGCCGTCCGGATGCAGCAGGCGCAGCATCGCATCGCGCCAGCTTTCGGCGAAGTCCTGCCCTTCGTCGATGATCAGCACGTCATGCAGCCATGACGCCGGCAACGGCAGGCTGTCGAATACTTTTTCGATGTCGCCGAACGCGCCCGGTACGCTGTAGTCCGGCGTCATGCCGGCCTCCCGCGCAAAAACGTCGCACAGCATGTGGAAAGTGCCGACGCGGCCGCCAGGAGGCACCAGTTGCTGCACATGGTCTGCCAGCGGCCGGTTGTAGCAGACGTACAGCGGCCGCTGGCCGGCGTCGATCGCGGCGCGGTATTCCGCCAGCGCCAGCTGCGTCTTGCCGCTGCCGGCAGTGCCCACCACGCGCAGCCGGAACGGCGAGAACTCGAGCTGGCGCGCCCATACGGCCAGGCCCTGCGACAGGCGCGTCACCAGTTCTTCGGCGCGGCCGGACATGGCGCTGGCGTCGGGTGTGAGCTGCAGCATGTCGCCCAGGAACTTGCGTACCCGGCCGAACTGCGCAGTCTCGGGCGTCACCGGCAGCAGTTGCGTGATCAGCTCGACCAGGCGGGTCCGGTTGCCGGCATCGACCACACGCGACGGCTCGATGCCGGCAAGCGCCGGGTCCTTGACCTTGTAGTCGGGGAAGTACAGCAGGTAATCGATATCAGCCTTGTCGCCACCGCCCTTGCCGAAGCGCGCTGCAAGGCCCTCCACCATCTGCAGCATCTGCTGGCGCACATGCTCGGTACGGCCCGGATAGTTCTTCACCAGCCCATCCGGCGTCTCGGAGAGGAAGCCGGCCTTCTGCTCGATCAGCAGCATGCGGCCGTTCGGGGCGACAACAATGAAGTCGATTTCGCCATAGACCGAGAAGCCGTTTTCGAGCCGGGTCCAGTGCACGCCATGGTAGACCGTCAGCGCGTCCGGCAGCCGTGCAGCGAACAGGTTCAGGGTTTCGATTTCACGCGCGGCGGCGCCGGTAACGGCCAGTTCACGCCAGCCGGAAGGAAGGATCTGCGGCATGCAGCAAGGGCGCCATGGGCGCGTTGATGAGAATGTGCTGATTGTATTGCAGCGCTGCCAAAATCATGTCAGGCATGCCGCCAGCGCTTGTGCAAAGCATCGTCGAACGCGCTTCATCCCCGTCAAAAATCCTCACTTTGTCCTACATTAACAAGGAAGATGCACCGACAGACCTGCTCATCCATATTGTCTAATCTGCAAGCCTTACTTCAACGAGGAGATCAACATGGCTGATATTTATGAAAACAAGAATCCCCGCATGGTAACCGGCCTGTTCAACGACCGTGACAGCGCAGAGCGTGCTTACAGTGCTGTCGCCGAACGCGGCTACAGCAAGGACGACGTCAACCTCGTGATGTCCGACGAAACACGCAGCCGTTATTTTTCCGGCGACCAGTCGATCGAAACCGAACTGGGCAGCAAGGCAGCGGAAGGCGCAGGCATCGGCGCCGGCATCGGCGGCGCGCTGGGCGCGATTGCAGCGGCAGTCGCTGCAGTGGGCACCTCGATTGCATTGCCTGGCCTGGGCCTCGTGATTGCCGGACCGCTGGCAGCAGCGCTGGCTGGCGCAGGCGCCGGCGGCGTCACCGGCGGACTGCTTGGCGCACTGATCGGCTCCGGCATTCCTGAAGAGCGCGTCAAGCATTATGAAGAAGGCATCCGCAACGGCGGCATCCTGATGGGTGTGAGCGCACGTTCGGACGAAGATGCAGTGCACCTCCAGGAAAAATGGCGTGAAAGCAGCGGCGAGCACATCGTCGGCACCGGCCTCGGCGCTGGTGGCGGTGCACTCGCGGGTGCTGCTGTAGGCGCCCCGGCCGGCCCGGTAGGCATGGCGGCAGGTGCTGCAATCGGCGCAGTAGCCGGCGGACTTGCCGGCAAGGGCGCAGCGGAAGTCGTGAACCCGAAAGCTGGCGATGACCTCGGCGACCACAACATGGCCAAGGGCGTTGGCGCAGGCGGCGGCGCGATGGCAGGTGCGGCAGTCGGCGCTGCCGGCGGTCCAATCGGCATGGCGGCAGGTGCGGCGATCGGCGCGGTTGCCGGCGGCATGGCTGGCAAGGGCGCAGGCGAAGTGGTGAACTCGAACCCGCAGGACGAACGCGGCGAGCATAACCTGTCGACCGGTGTCGGCGCAGGCGGCGGCGCGATGGCAGGCGCGGCAGTCGGCGCTGCCG
>CAUQYP010000151.1:0-10620 GCA_963522035.1 uncultured Noviherbaspirillum sp.
GCCGAGACCCGGCTTGGTCGTCCGACAGGACATCAGTATTGCTTCACCCGCCAGCCGGGCTTAGCCGCGAAGCCGCTTTTGACGTTGGCAACGGTTGCAAAGCGCAAGACGCCATTGCAACGCGTGCTGGACGGGTGAAACGTCGAATCGCTCACTGCCGTGGGGAGTAGCCGGGTGTTCGTCCCGGCGGCCGACCCGCTTTTTTGCTCCGCCAAAAAAGTGGGGCAAAAAAGGCGGCCCCTACGACGGCGCCCCGCTGCGCGGGGTGCACGCGCCGCCAGGGACTGAAACGGGAAGCGTCGGAAACTCGCTTCGCTCAGACAGCCGACGCTTCTTTATCCGTTTCAGTCCCTGGCGACGCGTCGCCGTCTAACGGGGATCCACGTCAAAAACAGCGTCAAAGGCAACTGCAACGGCAACGGCAACGGCAACTGCAACTGCAACTGCAACTGTCGCTGCGCGGGCAAGGGCAAACGTGGCGCAGGCCTGAAGCGCCTGTTTCGATCCCCGATCCCGGCTCGCTAATGCGCACCACCCGCATCCGCCGGCGCAGCGCTGCGCGACGGCTTGGTCATCCATACCAGCCCGATCAGCAGCAGGAACAGGATCGCCGACATGTAAAAGATATCGGTCGCCCCCAGCGTCCCCGCCTGCACCGACAACGTGCGCTCGATCACCGCCCAAGCCCCCTGCTCCGACATGCCCTGCGCCTGCATGCCCTGGACCGCGGCGGTGAAGGCCGGGTTGCCGGGCCCGGTGTGTTCGGCCAGCTGCGCATGATGCAGCGCGCTGCGGCTGTCCCACAGCGTCGAGGTCAACGAGGTGCCCATGCCGCCGAACATGATGCGCACGAAGTTCGACAGGCCGGCAGCTGCCGGTATCCTGTCCGGCGACAGGCCGGACAGGATGATGGACGTCAGCGGGATGAAGAACATGGCCATCGCCGCGCCCTGTATCACGGTCGGAATCATCAGCGTCATGGTGTCGACGTCGGGCGTGAAGCGCGAACGCATGAAGAACACCAGCGCGAAGATCAGGAAGGCGGTCGAGGCCACATAGCGGGCGTCGATCTTCGGCAACAGCTTGCCGACCACCGGCGAGAGCAGAATGGCGAAGATGCCGACCGGCGCCATGACCTTGCCGGCTTCGGTGGCGGTATAGCCGATCTGGGTCTGCAGCCATAGCGGCAATATGACGAGGCTGCCGAAGAACAGGCCGTAGGCGACCGATATCGCGATTACGCCGCCGCTGAAGTTGCGTCCCTTGAACAGCGACAGGTCGACCACCGGGTGCTCGTCGCCCAGTTCCCAGATGATGAAATAGATAAACGCTACCAGCGCCACCGCGGTCAGCACGATGATCTCGCCGGAAGCGAACCAGTCCAGCTCCTTGCCCTTGTCCAGCATGAGCTGCAGCGAGCCGACCCAGATCACCAGCAGCGCCAGCCCGATCTTGTCGATGGGCAGGCGCACCGTCTTCGACTCGCGGTCCTTGTAGATGGACCAGGTCGCCCAGGCGGCGAAGATGCCAATCGGGATGTTGATGTAGAAGATCCAGGGCCAGGTGTAGTTGTCCGAGATCCAGCCGCCCAGCAGCGGTCCCATGATGGGCGCGACCAGCGTGGTCATGCCCCAGAACGCCAGCGCCATGCCGCTCTTGGCCGGCGTGTAGCTGCCCAGCAGCAGCGCCTGCGACAGCGGGATCATCGGGCCGGCGACCGCGCCCTGCAGCACGCGCGCGGCGATCAGCACTTCGATGCTGGGCGCGACGCCGCACAGGAAGGAGGCCAGCACGAACAGCAGGATGGAGGTGATGAACAGGCGCACCTGGCCGAAGCGCATCGTCAGCCAGCCGGTCAGCGGCACCGAGATCGCGTTCGACACCGCGAAGGAGGTGATGACCCAGGTGCCCTGCTGCGGCGATACGCCCATGTCGCCGGAAATGGCGGGAATGGACACGTTGGCGATCGACGAGTCGAGCACGTTCATGAACACCGCCAGCGACAGGGCCAGCGTGCCCAGTACCAGCGGGGCGCCGGTCAGCGGCGGCAATGCGGGGCGTGGAGGTCCGGCCATGCTATTGCTTCGCCACCGCGGCTTTGTTGACCGCGCTGTTGACGGCGATGATGCGGGCAATCTCGGCGTCTGCGTCGCGGTCGGCGGCCTCGAACACGCGGGTCGCGTACGCCGGCTGGGTGCGGGCGCCGGCGGCAGTGGTCAGCGAGGTGCCGTCGTCACGCGCAATGTCGACCTTGACCTGCATCGACAGGCCGATGCGCAGCGGCCGTTCGGCCAGCTCCTTCGGGTCCAGCGCAATGCGCACCGGCACCCGCTGCACCACCTTGATCCAGTTGCCGCTGGCGTTCTGGCTGGGCAGCAGCGCGAAGGCGGCGCCGGTGCCGGCGGCCATGCCGACCACCTTGCCGTGATAGACCACGTCCGAGCCGTACAGGTCGGAATGCAGCGTCACCGGCTGGTCGATGCGCATGTGGGCCAGCTGCACTTCCTTGAAGTTGGCGTCGACCCACAATGCATCGAGCGGCACCAGCGACAGCAGCGGCGCGCCGGGCGCGACGCGCTGGCCGACCTGTACCGAGCGCCGCGCGACATAGCCGGTGATGGGCGCCGGCAGCGTCATGCGCGCATAACTGAGGTAGGCGGCGCGCACCTGGGCAGCGGCGCGCAGCACGTTCGGGTTCTCGGCGACCGGCGTGCTGCTGGTCAGCGCCTGGTTCGAGGCCAGCTGTTCGCGCGCGGCCTGCAGCGCCGACTCGGCGGCCTTCACGGCATTGCGCGCATGGTCGATGTCCTCGCCCGATACCGCGCCGGTGCCGATGAGGCCGGTGCGGCGCTTCAGGTCGTCGCGGGCGCGCGCCAGTTCGGTGCTGCGCAGCGCGATGTTGGCATTGAGCGCGCCGGTGTTGACGAACAGCGTGCGGGTCTCGCGCACCGCCTGCGCCAGCTGCGCTTCGGCCTGCGCCAGCGCCACTTTGGCGTCGCTGGGGTCGAGCTCCACCAGCGGCTTGCCGGCTTCCACGCGTTCGGTGTCGTCGGCATGGATCGCAACGACCGTGCCGCCGACCTGCGGCGTCACCTGCACCACGTTGCCGGCGACATAGGCGTCGTCGGTGCTTTCGAAGTGCCGGGCAAAGAGGAACCACCACACGCCGTAGGCCACGAGGGCCGCCAGCACGACGACGGTAAAGAGGATGAGCAATGCACGCCGCTTGCCGTTCTTGCGTGGCGGCTGTGCCTGGGAATGGTCCTGCGCTGGGATAGTTGCGTTCATGGTGCGGATTTCTTGAAAGAATAGCGGTTGTGGTCCTGTTCGGCGGCGGGTGCAAGCCTGGCGGCATCGGCCTCGAAGCCGCCGCCCAGCGCCCTGATCAGGCCGACCTGCAGGTCGGCCCGGCGCGCCTGGTTTTCCAGTTCGATCTTGCGCTGCACGACTAGCGCCAGCTCGCTTGCCAGCACCGGCAGCATATTGGTGGTGCCGGCGCGCTCGCGCTCGCGCGCCAGGCGCAGCGCATTGGTCGCCGCCTCGGTCGCCGCGCGCTGGTGGCCGCCCTGCGCCTGTGCCGCGCGCAGCGACTGCACCTGGTCGGCGACGTCGCGCAGCGCGTCGGTCAGGGTCTGGTTATAGCTGGCCACGGCGTTGTCGTAGCCGGCGACGCGACCCTTGAACTGCGCCCTCAGGCGGCCGCCCTCGAATACCGGCAGGCGGATTGCCGGGCCGATGCCGACGATGCGGCTGCCGGCGTCGAGCAGTCGGTCCAGCGACAGCGTCGAGAAGCCGGCGAAAGCGGTCAGGTTGATGTTCGGATAGAACTGCGCGCGGGCACTCTCGATGTCGCCCTGCGCAGCCTCGACCCGCCAGCGCGACGCCACGATGTCCGGCCGCCGGCCCACCAGGCCCAGCGGCAGCGCGTCGGGCAAGGCGATGGCCGCATCCGCCGGCAGGGACGCCGGCACGATGGACAGGCCGCGGTCCGGCCCCTTGCCCAGCAGCGCGGCGATCTGGTTGCGGGTGAGCGCCATGCCTTCCTGCCATTGCACGATCTCGGCCCGCAGCCCTTCGAGTTGCTGGCGCGTCTGCTCGCTTTCGCTTTCGGTGTCGAGGCCGGCCTTGAACCGCAGTGCGGCCAGGCGCCCGAGCCGCTCGCGCGCCGCCAGTTGCTGGCGCGTCAGCGCCAGCTGGCCGTCCTGGCGCGCCAGTTGCAGCCAGGCACGGGCGATCGAGCTGGTCAGCATCAGGCGCGCGCTGTACTGCTCGGCCTCGGCTGCCCGGCCCTGCGACAGCGCGGCCCGGAGCTCGGCTTCATGACGGCCCCAGAAGTCGAATTCATAGTTGAAGTTCAGCGCCAGCTGGGTGTCGGCCTTGTACTCGCCTGCCAGCGGCGGCGGGATCAGTCCGGTCTCGGTGTAGCGCTGGTACGTGCTGGAAAGGCCGGCGCCGAGTGTCGGCAGGCCGTTGGCGCCGCTGGCTTCGATGGCAGCGCGGGCAGAAGCGATTCGTGCCGCTGCCACCTGGAGACCGGGGTTGCCAGCCATGGCCTCGTCCACCAGCGCCTGCAGCGGCGCGCCGCCGAGCCGGGTGGCCCAGTCGAGCGACGGCCATGCGCCGCCCTGCCCGGGCAGGCTGGTGGCAGCCGACAGCTTCTGCGGCGACTGCGGCTGGGCGTTGCTGTCCATACCCTCGAAGCTGGCGCAGGACGCCAGCATAAGCGCAGCACCGAGCGCCGCCAGCCTGGAAACGGCGCCGCGGGTCGGGATAGGGAAAATTCTCATGGTTCGTTGTCCGGTGTGGAATGGTCGGGAGACTGGGGCTCGCCGATGCGGCGGCCAGGAGCCGGGCATAGCTTGTTGCTGTCGACAAACTTGGCAAGCAGGCTGCGTAGCATCGCCAGTTCTTCTGCTTCGAACCCGGCGAAGCTGCGCGTGATCACACCTTTATAGATACCGGGCAGCAAACCGCCGAGGCGGTGGCCCTCCGCCGTCAACAGCAGGTCGATGACGCGGCGGTCGCCGCTGCGCGCCGCACGTTCAAGCAGGCCGCGCCGCGCCAGCCGGTCCACCATGCGCGTCATCGATGCCGAATCGAGATACAGTTCGCGCGACAGTTCGGCCGCGGTCCTGCACTTCCCGCTGGCCAGCATCAGCAGGATGCTGCCTTGTGCGTGGGTGATGTCATGGCCATTCAGGTCGAGGTCGACCGCGCGCACGAGTGTCGTGCGCGCTCTTGCAAGCAGATAGCCCAGGCCCTGCCCTGCTGCTTGTTCGTGATCCAGGGATTCTTCACTTGCCAATCTAAAACTCCGGCTATGCCCGTAACTGCCTAGGCAGTAATATACGTCAGTTTTGGAAATACCGGAATCGGATCCCGGCATATCGCGCTGGTTAGCAGAGTAGGACATAGTGCAGGGAGGATAAACATCAGTTTCCGCAATACACTATTGTCGACAGTGAAACAGTGGCAACATAAGACGCCGATTGTTGTTTTACGGAAATAAATTATTTCCTTGTGGATACAAAAGGCGGCAAATGATTTAAGATCCTCCTGTCTCCTCCTTCCTGCAATGGAACGGGTTCGGTCCGCGGCCACATGGCATCGCGGACTTTTTTTTGCGGTTGGCGCTTTCACCAAAATGCGGCAGAATGCGCGGGCAGCACATAAAAATCCATTGCCTGAAGGTGAGGAGACACAAAAAGCCCGCGTCCGGAGACGCGGGCTTTTTACATGGATAAGCGCCGGTCAGCGGCCAGCGTCGACATCCGTGTCGTCTGGGTCGATGGCCTCGACATCTTCCACCTGGTCGGTATCGACATCGTTGCCGTCGGCCTCGATGCTGTCCCGCCCAGCGGCAGCCCGTTCGCCGGTGCCGCCGGAATCGGTGTCGCTGTCGAGGTTGGCGTCGCCGACGTCCGGGCCGGCCGTGCCGCCAGCGGTGCTGCGTTCCGGATCGGAGGTGGTGCCCTCATCCATGTCCAGCCCGACATCGCCGGCCAATCCGATGCCCTGCATGTCGCTGCCGGTGTCGGACAAGTCCGAGGGACCCAGCGCGTCGGTGCCGTGGCCACGCCCGAGGCTGCGATCGCGGCCGCCGGTCAGGTAGTCCGGGTCCAATGTACTGTCTGCCATGATTTACTCCCGATTGATTGAACGATCCTGTTTAGAGGGCGGATCGGCAGGAACAGTTCTGTGTGCTGCGCCCGGCGGACTTGCGTCGAATCATCTGATGAGCGACCTTTAAATGTCCTTTGCGAACAATCAACAGAATAAAATATTCGCCAGCGCTGCACTGCAAAGGTTTTAGATAAGTGTTACCTTCATCGAACCGTTTGCAATTTAATCAGACAATCCGGGCAGGACCTGATGAAGAAAGCGCCGCTCTATAGCAGCTCACGTCGCAGCGCGCCCAGCGCCTCCGCGACGCCTACCCGTGGCGAATCGGCCCCGGATAACCGCCAGGCTGCCGGTTCACGTCCTCCCGCCGCCGCAAGCACTGCAACATCGCCACCGGCAGCTGGCACACCGGCCAAGCCGCGTCGGATGCAAAGGCTACGTTCAGTCATCGCACGCCACGACAAGCTGTTCCTGGTAGTAACCTCGGCGCTGGCCACCCTGCTTCTGCTGATGGCCTGGACTGCCGGCCGGCCGGCCCCGCGCGAACTCACGCAAAAGGATATCGACGCCGCCGTACTGCACACGATGCAGGAAAAGGTGATGCCGTCGGCCGAGGCGCGCGCGTTCCGCGCCATCCACCCGTCGGTGGTGCGGGTGCGCCAGATGGGCCATGTCGAGGGCAAGGAAGCCGACGTGATCAAGGGCGTCGGCACTGGCGTCGTAATTCTCGACAAGGGCGTCATCCTGACCAACCTGCACGTAGTCGACGGCGCGGAACGGGTGCAGGTCACCTTTGCCGACGGCACGGTGTCGGAAGCCCGCGTGATCAACGTGCAGCCGCAGAACGACCTGGCGGTGCTGCAGGCCAAGACCATCCCCGACGACCTGGTCGCCGCCAACCTGCGGCCGAGCCGCGACCTGGCGATGGGCGACCATGTCATCGCGGTTGGCTTCCCGTTCGGCATCGGGCCGTCGGCATCGGCCGGCATCGTCTCCGGACTAAAACGGGAATACCGTTCGCCGGAGGGAAACAAGATCCTGTCCAACCTGATCCAGTTCGATGCTGCCGCCAATCCCGGCAACTCGGGCGGCCCTCTGGTGACCATGGACGGCGAGGTGGTCGGCATCGTGACCGCCATCCTGAACCCTAGCGACCAGGGGGTATTCATCGGCATCGGCTTTGCGGTCCCGATTGAAAATGCGGCGACGGCAGTCGGCATGTCGCCTTTCTGAACGCAACCGGTGCAAGCAGATGAATGAACGGCAGACAGGCGGCACCGACGTGTCGCGGCAGATGGAACAGGTGCTGTACGAAGTCAAGAAGGTCGTGGTCGGCCAGGACCATTTCCTCGAGCGGGTGCTGGTGGCCATCCTGGCCCAGGGCCACCTGCTGGTCGAGGGCGTGCCCGGCCTGGCCAAGACGCTGACGGTGAAGACGCTGGCGCGCACGCTGCGCGGCAGCTTCAAGCGCATCCAGTTCACGCCCGACCTGGTGCCGGCCGACCTGGTCGGCACCCGCGTCTACAACCAGAAGACCGGCGAGTTTTCCACCTCGTTCGGCCCGGTGTTTACCCATTTGCTGCTGGCCGACGAGATCAACCGGGCGCCGGCCAAGGTGCAGAGCGCGCTGCTGGAAGTCATGCAGGAGTACCAGGTCACCATCGCCGGCGAAACACACAAGGTGCCGCAGCCTTTCCTGGTCATGGCGACCCAGAATCCGATCGAGACCGAAGGCACCTACCCGCTGCCCGAGGCGCAGGTCGACCGCTTCATGATGAAGATCGTGGTCGGCTACCCGACCGAGGAAGAAGAATTCGTCATTGCCAACCGGGTGACCGGGCCGTCGCCTTCGGTGGCGGCGGTGACCAGCATGGAACACCTGGCCGAGTTGCAGCGCGAATGCCGCAACGGCTACGTCGACCCGTCCCTGATCCAGTACGCGGTGCGGCTGGTGTCCGCCACCCGGGAACCGGAGCGCCACGGCGTGCGCGACGTCGCGCCCTACCTGACCTATGGCGCCAGCCCGCGCGCCACCATCGGGCTGGTCGAATGCGCGCGCGCACTGGCCTTCCTGCGCGGGCGCAACTATGCGCTGCCGGAAGACATGGTCGATATCGCGCCCGACGTGCTGCGGCACCGGCTGTCGCTGTCCTACCAGGCGCTGTCGGAGGGCATCAGCGCCGACATGCTGATCCAGCGCATCATGAAACACCTGCCCGCGCCGGAACGCGCGCTCGACACCCATGCCCGCCACGACAATAACGCCTGACGCCCTGCTGCACCGGCTCGAATGGACCGTCCTGCGACGGCTGGACGGCTTGCTGCACGGGGACTACCGGACGCTGTTCCGCGGTCATGGCGTCGACCTGGCCGACCTGCGCGAATACCAGCACAGCGACGACGTGCGCCATATCGACTGGAACGTCACCGCCCGGCTCGGCACCCCCTACGTGCGGGTCTATAACGAAGAGCGCGAGACCAGCGCCTGGTTCCTGCTCGACCTGACCTCGTCGCTCGACTTCGGCTCGGGCGCGGTCAAGAAACGCGCTGTCGCCGCAGAACTGGTGGGCGTGCTGGCGCGGATGCTGACACGCCATGGCAACCGGGTCGGCGCAATCCTGTACAGCGGCCGGGTCGAAGCGGTGATACCGGCCGGCAGCGGCCGCCGGCACGTGCTGCACATCCTGCACCGGATGCTGGCCATGGCGGACCGTGCGCCGGTCAAAGGCGCGCCGCCCTCGGAAACCAGGCTGCATGAACTGCTGCAGTCGGCAGGCCATGCAATCAGGCGCCGCTCGCTGCTGTTCGTGGTGTCGGACTTCATCAGCGCGCCCGGCTGGCACCAGCCGCTGGCGCAACTGTCGCAGCGGCACGAGGTGCTCGCCGTGCGCCTGGTCGACCCGCTGGAAAAGGAGCTGCCCGACCTTGGCTTCATCCACATGCAGGATGCCGAAAGCGGCGAGCAGCTGTTCGTCGACACCAACGACCGCGGCTTTCGCAAGCGCTTCGCGGCGCTTGCCATCGCGCGCGAGGAGGCGCTGCGGGCCGCCTTCGGGCAGTCGGGCGTCGACGTGCTCGAGCTCTCCACCGACGACCACCTGATGGATGCCGTGATGCGTTTTGCCGACCTGCGCAAGCGCCGCAGCAGCCTGACCGCCGGCGGCATGCTGCCCAAACACCTGGAGCATTGAATGACTTTCCTGTGGCCCGAGATGCTGTTCCTGCTGCTGCTGGTGCCGCTGCTGCTCGGGCTATACCTGTGGCTCCTGCGGCGCAAGAAAAAAGCGGCCGTGCGTTACGCCAGCCTGGCCATGGTCAGGGAGGCGATGGGCCCGGCGCAGCGGATGCGCCGCCATATTCCGCCCATCCTGTTCCTGCTGTCGCTGATCGTGATGCTGCTGGCGGTGGCGCGGCCGGCGGCAGTGGTGACGCTGCCGTCGATGAACGAAACGGTGATTTTGGCGATCGACGTTTCCGGCAGCATGCGGGCCAACGACGTGCTGCCGAACCGGCTGGCGGCGGCGCAGGCGGCGGCGCGCGCGTTCATCGAGGACCAGCCGCAGAACACCCGCATCGGCGTGGTTTCCTTCGCCGGCACCGCCTCCCTGGTGCAGGCGCCGACCCGCACCAAGGAAGACCTGCTGGCCGCCATCGACCGCTTCCAGCTGCAGCGCGGCACGGCGGTCGGCAGCGGCATCCTGGTGTCGCTGAAAGCGCTGATCCCGGAGGTCGACTTCGATTTGCAATCCGACAATCCGCGCCCGTCCAAGCGTGAAGGCGGCGGCCGTTCGCTCGACAAGCAGCCGCCCGCGGAAAACAAGTCCGCCGAATTCAAGCCGGTGGCGCCGGGCTCGTATTCGTCGGCAGTCATCATCCTGCTGACCGACGGCCAGACCACCACCGGCCCCGACCCGATCGAGGCGGCGAAAATGGCGGCCGAACGCGGCGTGCGGGTGTTTACCGTCGGCATTGGCACGGTTAGCGGCGAGATACTCGGGGAAGAAGGCTGGTCGATGCGGGTGCGGCTGGACGAGGACGCGCTGAAGGACATCGCCAAGACCACCAGCGCGCAGTATTTCTACGCCGGCACCGCGACCGACCTGACCAATATCTACAAGTCGCTGAATTCGCGGCTGGTGATGGAGAAGAAGTCCACCGAGATCACCGCGCTGTTCGCCGCCTTTGCGGCCTTGCTGGCGGTGCTGTCGGCAATGCTGTCGATGCTGTGGTTTAACCGGATCTTGTGAGGCCGGTCTCCCGGCATGGTGCGTAGACCAGTTTCATGCTGACTGGCCCGAACCGGCCTGTAAGCGATATTGCTTTCTCCGCGCAGCGACAGTTGCCGTTGCAGTTGCAGTTGCCCTTGACGTTCCGCGCAGCGACAGTTGCCGTTGCAGTTGCCCTTGACGTTCCGCGCAGCGACAGTTGCCGTTGACGCTGCCGTTGCCGTTGACGCTGCCTTTGACGTGGATCCCCGTTAGACGGCGACGCGTCGCC
>CAUQYP010000152.1:0-10594 GCA_963522035.1 uncultured Noviherbaspirillum sp.
GCAACGGCAACGGCAACGGCAACGGCAACGGCAATTGTCGCTACGCGGAACGGCAACGGCAACGGCAACGGCAACGGCAACGGCAACTGTCGCTGCGCGGAACCGCAACTGTCGCTACGCGGAAGCGCCGCTTCTGGCAGAAGCCGGCTAAAGCAAGCCAGCATGAAAATACTCTAGCCTGCGATATGAGCAATCAGCGGCAAATGGTCGGACGCCACCCGCGCCAGCGGCGACGCATGCACCCTTACCTTTACCAGCCGGTGGCGCGGACTAATCCATAGGCGGTCGAGTGCAAACACCGGAAAGCGCGATGGAAACGTCGGCGGCGCCGGCACCGGCTCAAAGTGCGACACCAGCCAGCGCAAGGGCCGGCCCCAGACAAACCATTCGTTCAGGTCGCCGGTCAGGATCACCGGCATCTGGTCGGTATCGAACGCCTGCAGGAGCCGCCGGATCTGGTGCCGGCGCTCGGCCGGCCGCAACCCGAGATGGGTGGCGATGACGCGCAACGGATGGCCATGGCAATCGATGTCGGCGTCGAGCGCGCCGCGTGGTTCGCGGCTGCCGAACGACAGGTCGATGCTGCGCGTGTTCGTGATCGGGTAACGACTCAGCACCGCATTGCCGTAGCGTCGCTCGGGTCCGTCTTCGGTCGGCCCTTCCACTGCATGAAAACCGCTTGCCTGCTGCAGCAGCGTGAGCACCGACGGCAGGCGGGCGCCGCCGAGCGGCACTTCCTGCAGCGCGATGACATCGGCGTCGATCTCGCGCAGCACATCGGCGATACGCTCCGGTGCCAGCCGGCCGTCAGTGCCGACCGCGCCATGGATGTTGTAAGTGGCAATGGTCAGCGGCCATGGGTCGAGGTCGGGCGCGGCCTTGTTTCCGACATGCCGGTCCGCCAGGGCCTGCGTCAGTTTTTCCAAGCGGCCTCCCGTCTCGCAAACAGTTTCTGCAATGCCAGCGCCGAGGCGATCAGGACCAGCCCCACCAGGACCAGCACGGCAATCGTTCCCGCAGTCGGCCGGCGCGCGGCCTCGGCGAGATGATGGGCGAAGGTGACGGTCAGGACGATGCCCGGCGCCATCCCGAACAGGGTGCCGATCAGGAAATCGCGCAGGCCGATATGCGATGCGCCGGCCACCACGTTGACCACCATGAACGGGGCAACCGGCAGCACCCGCACCACCATCACCGCCAGGATGCCGCGCTTGGCGATGCGCCGGCTGAGCCGGTTGATGCGTGCGCCGAGCAGGTCGCGCACCGTCTCGCGCCCTATCCACGCCCCCAGTCCGTAGGTCAGCGCCGCGCTCAGCGTGGAGCCGGCGATCGCATAAAGCGCGCCGTAGAAAGGGCCGAAGACGATGCCGGTCACGGCAATGAGCAAGGTAATGGGTATCAGCAGCGAACCCGCCAGGGTAAAGCAGGCGATCGCGATCGCAGGCGTGAACGGCATGGACTCCAGCTGTTCGGCCAGGCCGACGAGCGACGCCAGGTTGACCACGTCTTTCAGGGGCGTCGCACGCCAGACGACCGCCAGCAGGCCCAGCGCCAGGGCCAGCAGCCCGAGCCCGATCAGCCGCTGCGGCACCGGCTTGCGCGCATCCTTGGGAACGAACTGCGCGACCAGTTCGTCGGGCGTGATCGGACGTTCCGGGTCGAACACCACGTTGTCGACGGTCAGCATTTCCATTTCCGGCGTGATGACCGGGTCCATCACGTCGAGGCAACGCGCATTGCGCAGCCGTTCTGCAGTCCGGTGCAGCCCGTGTTCACGAACGCTGTCCACGACGACATCCGGTTCGGCGCCCAGGTGCTCGCCGAGCAGCCGTGCGCGCATGCGGGCGATGGCCGCGCGAATGCGGTCTCCGGCCTCGCCGGGCGGGGCTTCGAGCGTCAGGTTGCATTCGGTGTCGAAGGCCATCGAGCGATTGCTCATATTGGCCGAGCCAACGCAAAACAGCGTGTCGTCGACGGTGAAGACCTTGCTGTGCACGTTCAGGCAACCATTGCCCAGGCCGGGCAGATGCGGGCCGAACATCCGGTAGCGCCCCGTCCTGTCAGCGTCCTTCAGGCGCTGGTGGATGCGGGCGCGCAGCGCACCCATGGTGGCCTGCTCCAGCCAGCCGCTCTGGTCCTTCGGCGAGATCACCATGATTTCGGGCGGATCCTCGCCGCGCAGCCGGGCCGACAGCGCATTGCACAGCGTGTCGGACGTGAAGTACTGGTTCTCGAAAAACAGCTGGCGGCGGGCCGATGCAATCGCGTCCAGGTAAAGCTGCCGCACTTCATACACGCCGGTGGCGCCGTTGAATGCCGGTTCGGTGCGCGAAATCGCCACATCCACGTCGACCAGGTCCGGTTCCACCGAAGCTGGCCAGGTTTCGTGCGCGGCGACCATGGGCGCGACGGCCGCGCGGCCGGTTGCGCGCAGCCAGCGCTCACGCGCGAGTTCGCCCAGCGCAGCCGCCGCGGCGCCGTCGACAACCGCCTGCACGTCGTGGAATGGCGCATAAGGCTTGCCGTCCGCATCGCGGCGCAAAGGGTCGTTCGGCGCATGCTCGGGCGTGTCCCAGCGACACTTCGTGATGTCCAGCCCACCGACAAACGCCACGCTGTCGTCGACGACGACGACTTTCTGGTGATGCGAAGCGCCGACCGGGTGCACCCCGTCCATGCGGAAGAACATGCCGCGCTGCCGGCGCCAGCCGGTTCGATAAGCCGGCAGCAGCTCCCGTTCGAGCGCGTAGAGCATGGCGAAGTCCCAGTTCAGCACATAGATGCGCAGCTGCGGCCGTTCGGCCAGCACCGCATGCAGGAAGTCGCCAATGGCAGCCGGGTAGCCGTCGTCCTCGCTGCCCGGCGCCAGCACCGTACGGCTGTCGATGTCCCAGCTCAGTATGAAAACACTGTGCCGGGCTCTAAGGATTGCCGCGCGCACCGCCTTGAAATAGGCGTCGGCGTCGATCAGCAGGCCGAAACGGCTGCTGTGCTCGATGCGCCAGCAATTGCGGCCAGGCTGCAGCAGGGTCTGCGTCGGGCGAGCGGGACTGGATTCTGGCGTAGGCACGTGGACGTTGGATAATGTTGTAAAAAGCGCTATTTTCGGCCGAATCGGGGCGGCCGGTTTTGCGTAGACAGGCGGCGGACGCAGAAAATTGCCGATTCCCTGTCGCCGAAACACCTGCGGCGGGCGCAAAGCCTGGGCCTAAAACGAAAAAAACCGCACCGTCTTACCGGTGCGGTCCTGGACGCCGCCGTAACGCGGACGCCGCCGTAACAACGATTACTTGGCGGCGCTGGCGTCGCGCAGGCTGGTTGCCTTGATCTTGCCGCCCTCGACCACGCCCATGAAGACGTTGGCGATGGAGCCGCCCTTTTCATCCACGCCTTCGATTTCCTGTGGATTGTGCTCGGTCGGCAGCGACTTGAATGCCTTGTCCATCTGCGCGCGGATCGCGGTAGCGTCCGTTACGCTGTTGGCGAGCTTCATCGCGATGGCAGTTGCATGCACGGCCGTGTAGTTCAGGCTCATCTCCGAGCTCGGGTCGCGGTCCGGCTGCACCTTGTGGAAGTTCTTGACGAACAGCTGGGCGCTCGGACGCGGGTCGGCAATCATCGGCAGCACGCCGACCGAGCCTTCCAGCGGGCCGTAGCCGCCAACCACCTTGGCCATCTCGTCGAGCTTGGCCTGGTCCAGGACCAGGAAGCCGCCCTTGAAGCCGAGGTCGCGCGCCTGCTTGGCGACCAGCGCGGTCGGCTCCGAAGCGCCGCCGATGAACAGTACGTCAGGCTTGCCCTGCAGGACCTTGGAGACGCCGCTGTAGAAGTCGGTGGCCTTGTTGTAGGACATCGGGTTTTCCGCGACGACCTTGCCGCCCATCGACTCCCACTTCGGCTTGAACGCCGCGGTCCATGCCTTCGCATAGTCGTGGTCGGCGTTGGCGATGGCAACGTTCTTGCCGTATTTCGCCATCTCGGTCTTGATGAACGGGTCGAGGTAGATCGTGAAATCAGGCGGAATGCGGATGCTCATCTTGTTGCCGCGCTCGGTCACCTGCGGCAGGCTGGTGTAGGCCAGCAGCAGGGTGTTGGCTTTCTCGTTGAAAGCCTGCACCGCGAAAATGCCGCCGGAGTGCGGCACCAGGACCGCCGGGGTCTTGTGCTGCTGGATCAGGCGCTGGACGTTGATCGCGGTCTCGGACGGGTTGTACTTGTCGTCGAGCGAGACGATCTCGATCTTGTATTTCTTGCCGCCGACTTCCAGGCCCTTGGCATTGATCTCGGTGGCGGCCATTTCCATGCCGAGCAGGACGTTCTTGCCGTACAGCGCGGCGCCGCCGGACAGCGGGCCGGAAAAGCCGATCTTCACGACCTCCTGGGCCAGCGCGCTGCCGCTGAACGCGAGAGCCACTGCTGCTGCGAGGTAAGCCGGTTTCATTGTGATACGCATGTCTTTAGTCTCCTGTTGTCGAACTCTGGATGAGTACTGCATTTGCAACGAACGATAAGATACCGGTAAAACGCGGCCCCGGTTCAGGCGCCGATGTAAGCCTTGCGCACCGCTTCATTGTTTAGCAGCTCTTCCCGGCTGCCTTCCATCACGATGCGCCCGCCTTCGATCACATACGCGCGGCTGGCAATGCGCAGCGCGGCGTAGGCATTCTGTTCGGCCAGCAGCACGGTGGTGCCGGCCTTGTTGATCTTTTCGATGACCTCGAACACCTGCTTCACCACCAGCGGCGCCAGGCCCAGCGACGGCTCGTCCAGCAGCAGCGCCTTGGGACGGGACATCAGCGCGCGGCCGATCGCCACCATCTGCTGCTGGCCGCCGGACAGGGAGCCGGCGTTCATCTCGCGCTTCTCATGCAGGATGGGAAACAGCGCGAACACTTCGTCGAGCGTGGACTTGATGCCCTTGCTGTCGCGCCGGTGCACATAGCCGCCCAGCGTCAGGTTCTTCAGCACCGACATCGCGGGAAACAGCTTGCGGCCTTCCGGGCACTGCACCACGCCATGCTCGACGATGGCCGACGGCTTCATGCCCACCAGCTCGGTCTTGCCGAATTTGATGCTGCCGGACGCAGCCTTGTGCAGGCCGCTGGTGGTCAGGAAGATCGAGCTCTTGCCGGCGCCGTTGGCGCCCAGCAGCACGACCAGTTCGCCCTCCTTCGCATGGATGCTGATATTGTCCAGCGCGCGGAAACTGCCATAGTTCAACGTCACATTCTCAAGCTGCAGCATTTTCACTCCCCAGGTAGGCTTCGATGACGACAGGGTTGGAGCGAATCTGCGCCGGCGTTCCTTCCGCGATCTTCTCGCCGTAGTTCAGCACCATGATCTTGTCGGCCAGGTTCATGATCATGTCCATCTTGTGTTCGATCAGGCACACCGTCATGCCATGCTTTACCAGTTTCTGGATCAGTTCGGCGATGCCAATGGTCTCTTCCGGGTTCACGCCGCCGGCAGGCTCGTCCAGCAGCAGCATCTTCGGCTCGGTCGCCAGCGCCAGCGCAAACGCGACGCGCTTGCGCTCTTCCTGCGAGATGTCGGCCGCGATGCGGTGCGACACGTGCGACAGCCCCACGAAGTCCAGCGCTTCCTGCGCCTTGACGCGGCAGATGCGCTCTTCTTCCTTCAGCCGCCTGGTTCCCAGCAGCACGTCCATCAGGCCCGACTTCGTGCGCAGCCTGTGGCCGACGATCAGGTTGTCGAGCACCGACGCGCGGTCGAACAGCGTGGTGGTCTGGAAGGTGCGCGAGATGCCCAGTTGCGCCACCTGGTCGGCGCGCAGGCCGGTCACGTCCTGGCCGTCAAACACGATCTTGCCCGAGGTCGGGGGAATAGCGCCGCTGATCAGGTTGAAGAACGTGGTCTTGCCGGCGCCGTTGGGGCCGATGATGGCGTTGATCTTGTTCTTCTCGAACGAGATGCTGACATCATGCACGGCGCTCAGGCCGCCGAAACGCTTGGTCAGGTTCTGGATTTCAAGCATGGGAGCTCCCCTTCTGCTGGCTGCCGCCGGCAATGCCGGCAACCGGTTTCCTTGATGCGGCGGCCTGGTTGGCCAGCCGCGATGCATTGCGCGCCTTCCAGCCGAGGTAGGTGCCGACGATGCCATGCGGCAGGAAGATCACCAGGATGATCAGCAGGGGCCCGAACACGATGAAGCGGTAGTCCTGCAGGAACTGCAGGTACTGGGTCAGCCAGGGCACGCCGATGGAACCCAGCAAGGGTCCGAGCAAGGTGCCGATGCCGCCGACCAGCATGTACATGGTCATGTCGAAAGTGTGCTCGACGCCGGCGATGCCAGGGCCCAGGAAGCGCACGAAACCGGCGTACAGGCCGCCGGCCAGGCCGGCGTAGAACACCGACAGCATGAAGGCCAGCACCTTGTTGCGCATCAGGTTGATGCCCAGCGCCTCGGCCAGGTCGTCGCCATTGCGAATGGCCATGAAGGTCCGACCCAGCAGGGAATTGACGATGCGGTGCATGGCCCAGACCGACAGCGCGAGGAAGAACAGCACCAGGTAATACTGGGCGCGCGGGGTTTCGAACGCGATGCCGGCGATCGGCGTCGGCGCCGGTATGCCCATGATGCCCACGGTACCGTGGGTCAGGCTTTCCCATTTTTCGATGATCAGGAACATGATGTAGCCGACGCACAGTGTGAAGATGGAAAAGAAATGGCCTTTCAGGCGCAGCGACACCAGGCCGACGAAAAAGCCCAGCGCTGCCGCGACGAAGCCGGACAGCGCAAAAGCGATCCAGAACGGCACGTTGTGGTCCACCGTCAGGATGCCCACCGTATAGGCGCCAACTGCCATGAAGCCGCTGTGCGCGAGGTTGAACTGGCCGGTGTAACCGGTGATCAGGTTCAGGCCGATGGTGGCAATCGCGAAGATATAGGCGGTCGCCATCACGGTCAGGTAGTAGTCATTGCCAGCCGCCATGAAGGGAAAGGCGATAGCCAGGGCCAGCAGCAGCAGCCAGCCGATTTTTCCGTCGATCAGTTTCATGGTCAGCGAGCTCCTGTCGTAAAGAGGCCTTGCGGGCGCACCGACAACACGACGACCAGCAGCACGAAGGCGATGATGTCCTTGTAGTCGGTCGAGATATAGAAGGCGCCGAAGGATTCCGCGAAGCCGATGATCAGCCCGCCGAGGATGGCGCCGGGCACGCTGCCCATGCCGCCCAGCACGATAATCACGAACGCCTTGGTGATGACGAGGTTGCCCATGGACGGATAGACCAGGTTGATCGGCGCGTACAGCGTGGCGGCCACCGCGGCGAGCACGCCGGAAATGGCGAAGGTCATCATGGCGACGCGGTTGGCGTCGATGCCGACCAGCGCGGCGCCGTCGCGGTTCTGCGCCATCGCGATGATGGTGGCGCCGGTCGTGGTCTTGCGCAGGAACAGGTGGAGCGCGAGCATGAGGGCGAAGGCGGCGACGATGATCAGCAGGCGCTGCGACGGCAGGGTCACGCCACCCATCGAGAGGATGCCGGCGTAAGGCGTCTGCATGCGGCGGAAGTCGGCGCCGAACATGGCCTGCGCGCTGGCTTCCAGGAACAGCAGGATGCCGATCGCGGCGATCATGTGGTGCAGGCCCTCATGGTGACGAAGCGGATGGAACACCAGGCGTTCGGCGAGTACGGCAATGATGGCCACCACGACGCCGGCGCCCGCCATCGCAATCCAGTAGTTCAGGCCGAAGGCGGACATGAAGTAGAAGGCGGCAAAAGCGCCCACCATGTAAAACGCGCCATGCGCAAAGTTCGGCACGTGCATGATGCCGTACACCAGCGTCAGCCCCAGCGCAACCAGGCTGTATACGCCTCCCAACGTCAAACCGTTGAGGATTTGCTCCAGTATCAACTCCAAGATCCGTCTCCTTAATAATGCTTCAGGGCGCTGCCGAATGCGCGATGGCAGCCTGGCCGCCATGGCAATAGTCCGCTTTTCAGGGTGAAATGCGAACGCTCGTTTTTATTTTTTTAGCGAAGTCGAACCGTATCATCACTCATAAATTCTGGTCAATAAAAATGAGCCATTATTTTGCAGTGCAGAACCCTAATGGAAATATTTACCGCTTTTTCATGATGAACGGTATTGTGTCGGCAAATTTGCGGAACTGGAAGCAACTTTGCTGCGGTATTTTGGCCTAAGTGGCGAGACAGGATCCGATAATCGGCGGCAGAATTGGGCTAATGTTTCACTCTGCGGCACGGCATTCCGTTTTTATTGACGGTTACTTTACCGGGTGGTAGGTTTGGGCCGGGGCATGCTAACAAAACTACAAGGCCGAGACAATTGTCCGGCCCGACATGCTACCGGCGCCCACGACAGCGCCTTTTTTCACAACGACAGGAGACAGCATGTTGAAACGATTGATGCCGGCGATTGCCTTGGCGGTTGCAGGGTTTTGCGCATCCGGACAGGCGCAGGCGCAGGCAGCGGACAACTTTCCGAACAAACCCATCCATATTGTCGTCACCTTCACCAGCGGCGGTGCGCCCGACATCCTGGCACGCCTGATCGGTGAAAAGCTCAGCGCGGCATGGGGACAGTCGGTCATCGTCGAGAACAAGCCTGGCGCTGGCGGCAATATCGGCGCCGACTACGTGGCCAAGGCCGCGCCCGACGGCTACAACCTGGTCCTCGGCACGGTGGGAACGCACTCGATCAATGGCGCGCTGTACCAGAACATGCCCTATGACATGGTCAAGGATTTCACCCCCGTGACCCTGTTGGCATCGACGCCCAACATGCTGGTCGTCAACAACGACGTCCCGGCCAAGAACCTGAAGGACTTCATGGCGTTGGGCAAGAAGGAAGGCAAGATGACCTTCGCCTCGTCCGGTTCGGGCACCTCCATCCACGTGTCGGGCGAGCTGTTCAAGACCATGACCGGCATCGACATGATGCATATCCCGTACAAGGGCCGCGCCAGCGCGATTCCCGACCTGCTTGGCGGACGCGTCACCATGATGTTCGACAACATGCCGTCCAGCCTGCCGCTGGTGCGTGAAGGCAAGCTGCGCGCCCTCGGCGTGACCAGCGCCAAGCGCTCGCAGGCGGCGCCCGACATCCCTACCCTGGCCGAAGCCGGGCTGCCGGGCTTCGAAGCGGTGTCCTGGTTCGCGATGTTCGCACCGGCCAATACACCGGCCCCGGTGGTAGCCAAGCTGCAGGGCGAGATCAGCAAGATCCTGAAATCGCCCGAAATTTCCAAGCGACTGCTGGACCTCGGCCTGGAGCCGTCCGGTTCGACCTCGGCCGAACTGGCTGCCTACCAGAAGAGCGAGATCGCCAAGTGGTCCAAGGTCGTCAAGGACTCGGGCGCGAAGGTCGAATGATGGCGGAGCCCGCACGCTGGACGCGCCGGCCCGACGGCGCAAACTGGGGGGACTTCGGGCCCGACGACCAGTTGGGCCGGGTCAACCTGATCGGCAGCGAGCAGGTCCTGAAAGGTGCGGCGGAAGTGAAGGCCGGCCGCAGCTTCTGCCTGTCGCTGCCGCTCGACCTGCCGGGCGGCAATGCGCTGAATGCGCGCCGCAATCCGCCGCAACTGCAGCCGACCTGGCGCGGCGATACGCCGATGCTCAACTACGGCATGGACAACCTGGTGCCCGACAGCATCGACGTGGTGTCGGACGACCAAGTGCTGCTGTGCCTGCAATATTCGACGCAATGGGACGCATTGGCCCATGTCGGCGCCCGCTTCGACGTCCACGGCGACGGCAGCGAGGCCATGGTGTACTACAACGGCTACCGGGCGCAGCAGGACGTGAAGGGGCCGGACGACATGTCCGGGGGCTGCTGCGACGGCGGGCACCAGTCGCATGCCGATGCGCTCGGCATCGAGAACATGGCGGTGCATGGCATGCAGGGGCGCGGCGTGCTGGTCGACCTGGAACGGCATTTCGGCCGCGAGCGCAAGCTGATCGGCTACGACGAGATGGCGGCCGTAATGGCGCAGGACGGCGTCGTGGTCGAGCGTGGCGATTTCCTGGTGCTGCGCACCGGATTTGCCGAACTGGTGGTGGAGATGGGCGGCAAGCCCGACCCGAAGGTGCTGCATCACACCTGCCCGGTTTTGAATGGCCGCGACCAGCGCCTGCTGCAATGGATTACGGATAGTGGCATCGCCGCCATCTGCGCCGACAATTACGCGGTCGAAGCGTACCCGGCGCCGGACGTTGCCGGCCGCAAGTCGATCTTGCCGCTGCATCACCACTGCCTGTTCAAGCTCGGCATTCCGCTGGGGGAGTTGTGGTACCTGCGGGACCTGGCGGCATGGTTGCACGACAATAAGCGCAGCCGCTTCATGCTGACCGCGCCGCCGCTCAGGCTGCCCGGTGCGGTTGGTTCGCCGGTGACGCCGGTGGCGACGGTCTAGCGCACGTTCTTGCTGGCTTGCCCAAGCCGGCTTGTAAGCGATATTGCTTGTTGCGCGCAGCGACAGTTGCCGTTGCCGTTGCTGTTGCCCGCGCAGCGACAGTTGCAGTTGCCGTTGCCGTTGCTTTTGACGCTGCTCTTGACGTGGATCCCCGTTAGACGGCGACGCGTCGCCAGGGACTGAAACGGATA
>CAUQYP010000153.1:0-10494 GCA_963522035.1 uncultured Noviherbaspirillum sp.
AAGCAAAAGCAAAAGCAAAAGCAAAAGCAAAAGCAACTGTCGCTGCGCGGGCAACAGCAACAGCAACGGCAACAGCAACGGCAACTGTCGCTGCGCGGGCGACAGCAACTGCAACAGCAACGGCAACAGCAACGGCAACTGTCGCTGCGCGCTACTCAAGTTTTCGTGTTTCCGTCCGATAACGGCGGCATCATATCTCCACTCCCGCTACCAGCATGTTCAAGAATCTCACCATCAAGACCCGCCTGATCTTCGTCATCGGCTTTCTGTCGCTGCAACTCGTTGCCGGCGGCGTAATCGGCATCGTCAGCCTGAAATTTGCCAATGACGATATCCAGTCGCTGTACCAGGAACGCCTGGTCGCCACCAGCCAGATCGACGGCGTGGCGCGGCTGATGGCCCGCAACCAGATCCTGCTGGCACGGGCAATGACCGCCGAATCGACCAAGATACCCGGCCTGATGAACGAACTGGAGGCGAACCGCAAGGAAGCCGACGGGCTGTGGAAAACCTATGCGGCCAGCAGCAAGACCGAGGCCGAGCAAAAGCTGGCCGACCAGTTCGCCGCGGCGCGCAAGGTTTATCTCGACGATGCGCTGGTGCCGGCCGTGCAGGCAGTGCGCGGCGAAGACACCGGCCATGCGATCGAGCTGCTGCATGGTGCGGTCACGACCCTGTCGCTGCCGACCCAGACCGCCATCGATGCGCTGATCAAGTTGCAGTCGGATGTGGCAAAAGCAGACTACGAACACAGCCAGCAGGTCTATGCCTGGGTGCGCAACAGCTGCTCGGCTGCGGTGCTGCTAGGGCTGCTGCTGGCGGTGGTGATCGGCGCCCGGCTGGTGCGGGCCATTACCAGGCCGCTCGACGAAGCGGTGCGGATCGCCAGCGCGGTCGCGTCCGGCGACCTGACCCAGCAGATCACAATCGACAGGAACGATGAAACCGGCAAGCTGATGCAGGCCTTGAAGCAGATGAACGACAGCCTGGTGGACATCGTCGCGCGCGTGCGTGCCGGCACCGACACCATCGTCACCGCGTCCGGCCAGATTGCCTCCGGCAACATGGACCTGTCCTCGCGCACCGAGCAGCAGGCCAGCTCGCTCGAGGAGACCGCGTCGTCGATGGAAGAACTCAACGCGACGGTGCGCCAGAACGAACACAATGCGCGCGCCGCCAACGAGCTGGCGGTGGTGGCGTCCGGCGTGGCGGCGAAGGGCGGGAAGGTGGTGTCGGAAGTGGTGCAGACCATGGGCGCCATCAATGCGGCGTCGCATCGCATCGCCGACATCATCGGGGTCATCGACGGCATCGCCTTCCAGACCAACATCCTGGCGCTGAATGCCGCGGTGGAAGCCGCCCGTGCCGGCGAGCATGGCCGCGGCTTCGCGGTCGTGGCGACCGAAGTCCGCAGCCTGGCGCAGAAGAGCGCGTCGGCCGCCCGCGAAATCAAGTCGCTGATCACGGACTCGGTCAGCCAGGTCGACGGCGGCACCCGCCTCGCCCAGCAGGCCGGCTCCACCATGGAGGAAGTGGTCGCCAGTGTGCGCCAGGTCACCGACATGATGGGCCAGATCAGCGCGGCGAGCGCCGAGCAGAGCGCGGGCATCGGCCAGGTCAACCAGGCCATCGTGCAGATGGACCAGGCCACCCAGCAGAATGCCGCGCTGGTCGAGCAGGCGGCGGCGGCCGCCGGCGCGCTGCAGGAACAGGCGCAGCAGCTGTCGACCGCCGTACAGGTATTCCAGCTCGATGCGGCGAACGTGCCGGCGCCGGCCGCAACGCCGGCGGCAGGCAGGCAGCCGACGCTGGCAGCGCCAGTGCCGGCGCCGGCCGACGACTGGCAAACTTTCTGACGCACGCAGCGAATCCCGTCCAGTCCGGCATTTTTAATCCAGGCCGCCAGGTAAAACCGCTGCAACGCGCCTCCATCCGGCGCAAAGTGGCGCTGGCCTGGTGCGCTAGAATGCGCTCCCGCTTACCGGAATTGTTCATGGCATATATCTCGCTCCACGGGCAATGGCGCAGGCTGCGCTGCCTCATGCTTTCCCTGCTGATCGCTTTCCCCGTCCACGGCGCCGACAAGGCGCCGGTGCTGGTCGGGCTGGACGCCGAGTTCGGGCTGGACAACAGCATCTCGGCGCAGGCTATCGAACTGGGCATGCGCACGGCGATGGCGGAAGTGAATGCCGCCGGCGGCGTGCTGGGGGGGCGCAGGCTGGAACTGGTCACCAGGGACCATCGCTCGATACCGGCGCGCGGCATACGCAATATCAGGGAGCTGGCCGACATGCCGGATGTGGTCGCCGTTTTCGGCGGACGCTTCAGCCCGGTGCTGATCGAGCAGTTGCCCACGCTGGCGGCCGCCAGGCTGCCGTTCATCGCGGTCTGGTCGTCGGCCGACGCCATCGTCGACAACGGCAGCCAGCCCAATTACCTATTCCGGATTTCCCTGCGCGACAGCCTGGGCATGCCGCACATGCTGAAAAGCGCCGAACAGCGCGGCCTGACCCGGGTCGGCCTGCTGCTGACCAACACGTCGTGGGGCCGCAGCAACCAGGCGGCGGCAGAGCGCCATGCGGGCAGCGGGAAGGCGCGCTCGCGCATCGTCCAGACCGCCTGGTACAACTGGCGCGACACGACGCTGATGCCCGGCTACCAGCGCCTGCTGGCGGCGGGTGCGCAGGCCGTGGTGCTGGTGGCCAACGACGACGAGGCGGCGATCCTGGTCAGGGAGATCGCGGCGCTGCCGCCCGCGCAGCGCCTGCCTGTCATCAGCCACTGGGGCGTGACCGGCGGTAATTTCGTCGCCCAGGCCGGCCCGGCGCTGCAGCAGGTGGACTTCACGGTCATCCAGACCTTCAGTTTCTTCAAGGCAGACCCGAAGCCGCTTGCCACGTTCATGAAGACCGTGGCGACGCTGTCGCCGGTGCGCCGCATCGAAGACATCCAGGGGCCGGTCGGCGTTGCCCATGCCTATGACGGCGTGCACCTGCTGGCGCGCGCCATCAACCTGGCCGGCAGCGCCGAGCGCCCGGCCGTGCGCGACGCGCTGGAAAAGCTGGGCGACTACCGTGGCCTGGTGCGACGTTACAGCCCGCCCTTCACGCGGGAAAGGCACGAGGCGCTCGGTCCGGAACAGCTGCTGATGGCCCGCTTCCGGCCGGACGGCGTGCTGGTGCCGGTGGCAGCCCCGGCCCCGGCGCGGAAGTAGCATGCTGTTCGACCGCCTCGTCGCCGGCAGCCTGGCACGCCGCTTTGCCTTTTCGGCCGCGGCGCTGGCCGCCGCGGCCCTGATGCTGACCCTGCTTGCGTCGTGGGCGCTGGTGGCGCAGCAGCATGCGTCCGGCCTGCGCGAATTGCAGAAAAAGGAAATGGACTTCCACGAAGCCAGCGTGCGCGGTACGCTGAAGGCGCTGGCAACCAGGCTCGGCGACGTTGCCGACAGCGCCATCCTGGCCAACGCGCTGGTCGACAGCGCCGGCCGCGAAACCTACTTGCGGCCCTACCTGAACGGCACCCGCCAGGTCAACGGCGTGCCGGTGCAGCTGATGCTGACCGACTTCGAAGGCAATGCCATCAGCGAGAGCGCCGGCGCGACCTTTGCGCCGGCCCAGCAGGCCTGGCTGCGGCAGCAGCTCGACAAGGCAGTCGATGCGGCGACCGTGATGGAAACGGCCGATGGCCCGGCGCTGCTGGCCGTGCGCCTGTTGCGTTATACCCGCACGCAGTCGCCGGAAGGGGCGCTGCTGTACAAGGTGAGACTGGACGATATTGAAAAGGATGGCGCGATCCGGCTGCTTGCCGGTCCGCGCGAGCGCGCACCGGCCGAGGACCTGCGCGTCGTCGACGTGCCGCCGGCCTATGGCGGGCTGGGGCTGACGCTGGTGCGCACCGGCGCTGCGCCCATCGACTACAGCGCGCTGCTGCCGCATTACGCGCTGATCCTGGTTGTCGTGCTGGCGCTGTCCGGCGCCGTGCTGCTGCTGGGTTCGCGCCTGGCGCTGGCGCTCACGCGCGACCTGCGCCGGCTCGAAGGCTTTTCCAGCAGCGTGGTGCGCGACGGCTTCGGCGAACGCCGCGCCGACGTCAGCGGCAGCCGCGAAGTGGCCAGCCTGGCGCACTCGATCAATCACATGGTCGACCGCCTGCATCACCAGCATGCGCAGCTCCAGAATGAAAGCGAGCGCTTCCACCAGCTTGCCAACACCATTCCGCAGATGGCCTGGATCGCCAGCGCCGACGGCCGGGTGGAGTGGTACAACGACCGCTGGTACGCGTACACCGGCATCGGCCCGGCGGAGGCGGCGGGCGAAGGCTGGCGCCAGGCGCTCGATGAAGCCGACCTGCCGGCCATACTCGGCCAGTGGCGCGACGGCATTGCCGCCGGCGAGCCTTTTTCCCTGACCATCACGATGCGCGGCGCCGACCGGCAGCTGCGCCGCTTCCTGACCCAGCTGGCGCCCCTGCGCGATGCCGGCGGCAGGGTCGTGCAGTGGTTCGGCACCAACACCGACCTGACGCCGCTGGAGCAGGCCGAGCGGGCAGTGCGCGAAAGCGAGGAGCGGCTGCGCGAGGGGCTGCAGGCGGCCAATATGGCGGCCTGGACCTGGGACCTCGACAGCGGCGAGACCCGCTACTCGGACAATGCCGACGCCGTCTTCGGCAGCGCCTGGCGGGCCGGCAGCCGTGACTGGTCGTTCCTGCCCGAAGCCGACCGTGTCCGGCTCCGGGACATCGCGCAGGACGCGCTGCGCCGCCATGCTTCCTATCGCTGCGAGGTCGAGCTGCCGGGCGCGGGCAGCGCCGACCTGCGCTGGATCGAAGTGCGCGGCAAGGCCGACAGCCGCACCGGCGCACCCGGAAGCAGCAGCGGCATCGCGCTCGACGTCAGCGAACGCAAGCGCGCCGAAGTCGCGCTGCTGCTGGCCGACCAGCGCAAGGACGAATTCCTGGCGATGCTGGCGCATGAACTGCGCAACCCGCTGGCGCCGATCTCCAGCGCGGTCAGGATCATGGAGCTGGTGGCGCCGGACGCGCCGCCGCAGGTCAGGAAGGCGCGTGAAGTGATAGACCGCCAGACCCGCCACCTGTCGCGCCTGGTCGACGACCTGATGGATGTGTCGCGCATCTCCACCGGCAAGATCGTGCTGCGCGACGAGCCGGTCGACGCCGCCGCCATGGTGCTGCGCGCCATCGAGATGAACCGGCCGCTGCTGGAAGCGCGCGGCCACCGGCTGGAGACGGATGGCCTGTCGCAGCAGCAGATGCTGCGCGGCGACTCGACCCGCCTGACCCAGGTCATCGGCAACCTGATCAACAATGCCGCCAAGTACACCGAGGCCGGCGGCCGCATCAGCGTCAGCCTGGCGCGCGAGGGCGACTGGCTGACGATCCGCGTCGCCGACAATGGCGTGGGCATGGCGCCGCAGATCTTGCCGCATGTGTTCAACCTGTTCCTCCAGGCCGAGCGTTCGCTCGACCGCTCGCTGGGCGGGCTCGGAATCGGGCTGTCGGTGGTCAAGCGCCTGACCGAACTGCATGGCGGCACGGTGGAAGCGCGCAGCGACGGCGAGCGCATGGGCAGCGAGTTCGTGGTGCGGCTGCCGGCGCCCTACGCACCTGCGCCTGCGCAGGGCGGGCTGCCGGTAGTGCTGGCTGCAGCGCCGCCGCGCCGCATATTGGTGGTCGACGACAATCGCGACGCGGTGGAGGCGCTGGCGATGATGCTGAAACTCGGCGGCAACGATGTGGAGATTGCCTATGACGGCGTGGCCGCGCTGGCGACCGCGCAGTCGTTCGCGCCGGACGCGGTGGTGCTCGACATCGGCCTGCCCGGCATGGACGGTTATGAGGTCGCGCGCAGCCTGCGCGCGCGGCCAGAAACCGCCGGCGCGCTGATCGTCGCCGTCACCGGCTATGGCCAGAAGGAAGACCGCGAACGCTCGCGCGCGGCCGGCTTCGACCATCACCTGGTCAAGCCGATCGAGTCCGATGCGCTGCTGGTGCTGCTGCGCGGGAAAGGTGGCAAGGGCGGCGCGGCCACTCCCGCTGCCGTCGGAAGCGCCTGACCCTGCGCTATCCGCCTACGGCGCCTGCTTCAACGCCCGTGCAATGCCGGCAGCCTGGAACGCGACCTTGCGCGCGTCCGACAGCAGCAGGCCGGTGCGCCGCTGCAGCGGCGCCCAACCCGGCCAGGCGCCGTCGGCCTGCGCATTGCCGGCCGGGGCCGGCGCCGACGCGGTGACGATGCCGGAGTCGAGCGCGGCGCGCGCTTCTTCCAGCGTACGGCAAGCCTGGTCGCAGGCCTGCTCCAGCCACGCATTCACCGTGTCGCGCGGCAGGGTAGCCTCGTGGTTGCGCAGCAGCAGCCGGATGGCGGCGACCTGCGCGGCCACCAGGTAATTCTGCAGGATGAACTGGTTGATTTCCTCCACTGCGCGCTGCTTGCCGGGCGGCTCGTCCTGCATCCGCATCAGTGAAGCAGAGAGCGCGGCCAGGTGGTCGGTGAACTGCTTGCGCCGCAGCCGGTAAACAAAATCGCTCTCGACCCGCGCCTGCAGCAGGTCGCGGGCGGCGCCGATGTAGGCGACGCCGGCCTGCAGCACATTGCGCAGCAGGCGCGGCAGCGAGCGGTACTCCCAGCTGGGCAGCACGAAGCTGAACAGCGTGGCGATGACGGCGCCCACCAGCGTGTCGAGCAGGCGCTCGCTGACGACATGGCTGCTGCCGGGCAGCAGCAGGCTGATCTGCAGCAGGATCTGCATGCTGGCGGCAATCGCGGCGTAGCGGTACTTGATCTGGACGAAGGCCGGCCCGGCGGCGGTGGCGATGAACAGGAAGGCCAGCAGCACGGCTGGGGCGCGCGTCGCATGCAGGATCAGCGCGGTCAGGCCGCAGCCGATCAGGGTGCCGACCACGCGGTCGCGCCGGCGTTGCCGGGTCATGCTGTAGGTCGGCTTCAGGATCACGGCGATGGTCAGCACGATCCAGTAGCCATGGGACGTGTAGGGCAGGTGCTCGGCCAGCAGCAGGCCGGCGCCGACCGCCAGCAGCACGCGCAGCGAGAAGCGGAAGATCGGCGAGTCGCGCCGCAGGTTATCGCGCAGCACGCCGAACTCGTAGCGCTGCTGGGTCAGGAACGGCGTCATGTCGGCGCCGCTCGCCAGCTGCAGGTCGCCGCTTCCCGGCTGGGTGGCGCGATGCAGTTGCGCGATCATGCCCACCATGCCGCTGATGCGGCTGTAGGACGAGCGCAGCAGCGCGATCGCTTCGCTGCCGACCGGATGGCTTTCCATCTCGTCCAGCGCTGCCGCCAGCGCCTTCAATTCGGGCGCATAGCTGACGCGCTGCACCGAAGGGCGGTGGCTGGTGACGGCGAAGGCCAGCGACTCGATGTCCCGCGCCGCCTTGGCCACCAGGTCGCGCAGCCAGGTCAGCACGTCGGCGTCGGCGAACTGGCGGCGCAGCAGCGCATAGTCGGTGTGGGTGGCCAGCACCAGCTCGTACAGGTCCAGCATCGCGTAATGCACCTGCACCAGCACCTGGTCGCGCTCGCTGCGGCGCCCGCGCAGGATCAGGTCGCGCGCCGCCTGCTGGCGTTCGGCCAGCACCACCTGGCGCCGTATCAGCGCATTCGACTGCGTGTTGAGGTCGACATGGATATCGTAGAAGCCGGCCTTGGTGCTGACGTACGCCGCGAGCTCATACAGGGCCTCCGCCAGCACCTGCTCCTTGATGCGTCGCCGCAGCCCCCAGGCGATGACGATGGCGTAGCACAGGTAGGCCAGCCCGCCGGCCATGAACAGGGCGGCGTGGCCGAGCGCCTGCAGCGGTGGCAACTCGGTCTGCATCGCCAGCGACATGGCGAACAATGCGGCGAACTGCAGCGGCATGCCCTTGCGGCCGAACGCCACCATCATGCTGGCGAAGAAGCTGACCGCCGCGACCATGATGCCGAGCAGCCAGTGCACCGGCGCGCAGAGGCTGATCAGCAGCGTCACCGCCGACCCCAGCAGCACGCTGGCCAGCATTTCGTTGAACTTGTGCCGCAGCGGGCTGGGCAGGTCCATCAGGCTGGTGCACAGCGCGCCGATGCAGACCACCATCGCGATATCGAGCCGGGTAGCCCACAGCGTAAGGAGCGTGAGGCCGAGGACGCCGGTGGCGGTGCGCAGCCCGGTCGAGAAATAATGGCTGTACAGGAAGGTGCGTGGCGTCAGCGCATAGTGCATGGCGTGGGACAGTGGTCCTGGCGGATTCGGATGCGCTGAATGATAACGCGGCGGCGCGGACGGCGGACGCCCAGGTTCGTCATCAGGCATGGACGGACGGCCACGTCCTGCGGCGGCACGCCGATTGCCGTTACCATGAAGACCCCTACCAGCGCCACGGAGTCCCCATGCACCAGAACCAGTTCAAGTCCGCCTTGCAGGCGCGCCAGCCACAGATCGGCTTATGGATGTCGCTCGCCAATGCCTACACCGCCGAACTTTGCGCGACCGCCGGTTTCGACTGGCTGCTGGTCGATGGCGAACACGGTCCCAACGACGTGCGCAGCATGCTTCAACAGTTGCAGGCAGTGGCGGCTTATCCGGGCCATGCGGTGGTGCGGGCCGTCAGCGACGACGTGGCGCTGGTCAAGCAACTGCTGGACATCGGCGCCCAGACCCTGCTCATTCCCATGGTGGACGACGCCGCGCAGGCGCGCCGCATGGTGGCGGCCACGCGCTACCCGCCCGAGGGCCGGCGCGGCGTCGGCAGCTACGTGGCGCGGGTGTCGCGCTGGGGCGGCCGGGCCGACTACCTGGCCCATGCCAACGAGGAAGTGTGCCTGCTGGTGCAGGCCGAGACCCGCACGGCGCTCGACAACCTGGAGTCCATCTGCGCGGTCGATGGCGTGGACGGCGTCTTCATCGGCCCGGCCGACCTCGCGGCGTCGCTGGGCCACCGCGGCGACCCTGGCCACCCCGCCGTGCTGGCGGCAATCGACGACGCAATACGCCGCATCGTCGCCAGCGGCAAGGCTGCGGGCATCCTCCACACCGACCAGGCGCTGGTGCGCCACTACCTGGCGCTCGGCTGCACCTTCGTGGCCGTTGGGCTGGACGTCAGCGTACTGGCCGCCGGCGTGCGGGCATTGCGCCGCGACTATGCCGACATCGGGCCGCGTCCGTAGGAATACGCCGACATGACATTGCGCAGTTGGCTGATTACCTCGCCCGCCGCGACTCTGGCAGCATGAACGCCGGACTGCAGACTGGGCAGTGTTACCACCTGGATAAAGGACAAGCGCATGAAAACGCAACTCAAGGAGCTGGCGCAGCAGGTCATCGTGATTACCGGCGCATCCAGCGGCATCGGCCTCACCACCGCGCGCATGGCAGCCGAACGCGGCGCCCGGCTGGTGCTGGTGGCGCGCAACGGCGAAGCGCTGGAAACCATTGCCGGCGACCTGCGTGCGCTTGGCGCCGAGGTGCTATGCGTCGTGGCGGACGTCGGCCATGAAGACGAGGTGAGGGCAGTGGCACGGCAGGCCATCGAACGCTTTGGCGGCTTCGACACATGGGTCAACAACGCTGGCGTCTCCATTTTCGGCCGTAACGAGGAAGTGTCGCGCGAAGACCAGCGCCGCCTGTTCGACACCAACTTCTGGGGCGTGGTGCATGGTTCGCTGGCGGCGGTGGAACACCTGAAGAAAAACGGCGGCGCGCTGATCAATCTCGGCAGCGAGCTGTCGGACACGGCGGTGCCGCTGCAGGGCATGTATGCGGCCTCCAAGCATGCGGTCAAGGGCTTCACCGATTCGCTGCGCATCGAGCTGATGGAAGAGGAAGCGCCGGTCTCGGTGACGCTGATCAAGCCGGCGGCGATCGACACCATGTTCGTGCCGCATGCGAAGAATTACATGGATGTCGAACCCAAGCTGCCGCCGCCGATCTACGCGCCCGACCTGGTCGCCAACGCGATCCTGGAAGCAGCGCAGTACCCGCACCGGGATGTCTATGTCGGCGCCGCCTCGAAGCTGACTTCGTCGACCGCGCACCACGCGCCGGCGGTGCTCGACTCGCTGATGAAGCGCCTGATGTTCAAGCAGCAGCGCAGCGACAAGCCGGCCGGCGACCGCGACGACAACAGCCTGTATTCGCCGGCGCCGGGCACCGGCGGGCGCGAAAGGCAAGGCCACAAGGGTGTGGTATTCGAGTCGGCGCCCTATACCGCCGCCGCGCTGCATCCGCGCACCACGGTTGTCGCGATAGGCGCTGGCCTGGCGCTGCTGGCGCTGTGGCAGGGCCGGCAGGCACGCCAGCCGGTCAGGCGCAGGAAGCTGAACCTGATGCGCTGAGCAGGGCAGCCGCGCGGTCAAGACGCAAGAGTAGCTTCTTGCCGGCTTGCCCAAGCCGGCATGTAAGCGATATTGCTTGTTGCGCGCAGCGACAGTTGCAGTTGCCCGCGCAGCGACAGTTGCCGTTGCCCGCGCAGCGACAGTTGCCG
>CAUQYP010000154.1:0-10450 GCA_963522035.1 uncultured Noviherbaspirillum sp.
GTCTAACGGGGATCCACGTCAAAGGCAGCGTCAAAAGCAACTGCAACTGCAACTGCAACTGCAACTGCAACCGTTGCTGCGCGCAACATGCAATATTGCTTAGAGGCCAGCTTGGGTAATTAGGGGTAATTGGGGTCAGACTCGATTTAGGGGTAATTGGGGTCAGACTCGATTTAGGCGATTTATGCGCGTTTATATCGAGTCTGACCCCAATTGAATTCGTGCCTTTTCCCAAAGTCGCAACGCCGACATATCAACCTGGGGGCCTACATCACGAATGGCTATCTCACCGCCTGCCGAACATCATCTGCCCGGCCAGCAAACCCTTGACCGGTCCAATCACGTCAGTGATCCCCAGCCCCAACCCCAACAATCCCTGGCTGAACGCGCCATCCGGAGCGCTGGCGAAAACCCGGGCCATCGCGTCGGTCAGGGCCGTAGTGATGCGGCGGTCCGGGCGACGGGCGGCGACATATTGCTGCAGGGTCAGCGTGCCGGGGGAAACGGCCAGCATGCGCGCCAGCACGGCGGCGTCGCGCAGGCCCAGGTTCAGGCCCTGGCCGGCGACCGGGTGCAGGGTCTGGGCGGCATTGCCGATGGCGACCATGCGGGCGGTGTGATGGGCGCCGGCGTTGAGGCCCAGCGGGTAGGCGATGCGCGGCGTGGCGCTCAGGAAGCGGCCCAGGCGCTGGCCGAAGGCCTGCTGCAACTGGGCAAGGAAGGCATCGTCCGGCAACGCGGCGACCTGGTCGGCGCGTGCGGGACGCAGGCACCAGACCAGCGCATAGCCGTCGTCCTGCGGCAGCAGCGCCAGCGGGCCTTCGTCGGTGAAGCGTTCGAAGGCGCGCGCCGCGACCGGGGCGCTGGCAGTGACGTGGGCGATGACTGCGGTCTGGTTATAGTCGCGGCTGATGGGCTTGCCGGACTGGTCGGCGAACAGGCCGCCTTCGGCCTGGACCATGACCTGGCCATGCAGGCTGCGGCCGTCCGCCAGCAGCAGCGCGATGCCATCGGCGGTCTCCTCGCGGGACGCGATCTGCATCGGCCGCAGGACTTGCACGCCGGCTTGGCGTACGGCGCCCGACAAGGCCTGCACCAGCGTGCCGTAGCGGCTGACATAGCCCAGCTCGGGCAGGGAAAACTCGGCCGCGGTCATCAGCGTGCGGCCGAAGTGGCCGCGCCTGGAAACGTGGATCTCGCGGATTGGCGTGGCGCCGGCGGGCCAGGCGCGTATCTCCTCGAGCAGCTGACGGCTGCCCCAGGACAGCGCCAGCGAACGCGGGTCGTGCGCGGCCTGCTCCAGCGGCCGGGCGTCGACCAGCGCGATGCGCTGCGGCGCCATGCCCTGGCGCACCAGCATCGCGGCCAGCGCCAGGCCGACCGGGCCGGCGCCGCCTATCAGCACATCATGGTCGACGGCCTCGGTCATGCTCAGCCCCGCATCACGGCTTCAATGTCAGCCACCGTCTTCGGCGCCTCGGCGGTGATGATGTCGACGCCGCCGGCAGTCACCACCGCGTCGTCCTCGATGCGGATGCCGATGTTCCAGTACTGCTCCGGCACGCCTTCCGCCGGGCGCACATAGATGCCGGGCTCTACCGTCAGCGCCATGCCGGGCTGCAGCGTGCGCCACGGTTTTTCCTGGCCGGCAGGGGCCGGGTCGCGGTATTCGCCGACGTCATGCACATCCATGCCCAGCCAGTGGCCGGTGCGGTGCATGTAGAACTGGCGGTAGTCGCCGTTGGCAATGACGTCGTCGAGCGTGCCGACCTTGGCCCGGTCGAGCAGGCCGGTGTCCAGCATGCCCTGCGCCAGCACCTTCACCGCGGCGTCATGGCCGTCGGTGAAGCGTTTTCCCGGCGCGATCGCGGCGATGGCCGCGGCCTGCGCGGCCAGCACGATTTCGTACAGTTCCTTTTGCGCCGGGCTGAAGCGGCCGCTGGCCGGGTAGGTGCGGGTAATGTCGGACGCATAGCCGTCAAGCTCGCAGCCGGCGTCGATCAGCACCAGGTCGCCGTCCTGCAGCACGGCGTCGCCGGCGCGGTAATGCAGCACGCAGGCATTGGCGCCGGTGGCGACGATGGACGTGTAGGCCGGGAATTGCGAGCCGTTGCGGCGGAACTCGTGCAGCAGCTCGGCCTCGACCTGGTATTCGCGCAGGCCGGGCTTGGACATGCGCATCGCGCGCTCGTGCGCGGCCGACGAGATCAGCGCGGCGCGGCGCATGATGGCGATCTCGCCGGCGTCCTTGACCAGGCGCATCTCGTCGAGCAACAGGTTGACATCGAACGCGGCGGACGGCGCGCCGACGCCGGCGCGCACCTGCGCACGCACCGCCTGCAGCCATCCCTGCACCTGGGCGTCGAGCTTCGCATTGCTGCCCAGCGCGTAGAAGATGGCCGGTGCGTTGGCCATCAGCTTCGGCACCTCGGCGTCGAGTGCGCCGACCGGGTGCGTGGCGTCCAGGCCGAACTGTTCGCGCGCGGCGTCCGGGCCGTAGCGGTAGCCGTCCCAGATCTCGCGCTCCATGTTCTTTTCGCGGCAGAACAGGATGGACTGTCCGCCGGACGCATTCGCCACCAGCACCAGCACTGCTTCCGGCTCGGTGAAGCCGGTCAGGTAATAGAAGTAGCTGTCGTGCCGGTACGGGAAGTCGGCGTCGTTGTTGCGCAGCGCCTCGGGCGCGGTCGGGATGATGGCGATGCCGCCGCCCCTGGCCTGCATCTGGGCTATCAGTCGTGCGCGTCGTGCTGCGTAGGCTTCTGTCATGGCGTTCCCTTATTGTCCTTTGGTTGGCACGTTCAGCGGCGCATTCAGCGCCGCCAGCTGGTCGGGCGTGCCGACGTTTTCCCACATGCCGTTGTACAGCTCGCCGCCGACCAGGCCCCTGGCCGCATAGTCGTGCAGCAGCGGCCCCAGCTTCGCCCGTTCGCCCGGCGCGATGCCGTCGAACAGTTCGGGCCGGTACACGCCGATATTGGCGAAGGTATGCTTAGGCGCGCCGTCCGACCTGATGGTGTAGTTGGAGAGCGCGAAATCGCCTTGCGGGTGGAACGCCGGATTCTTTACCAGGTAGAGCCAGGCGATGTCGCGCTGCCCGACCGGATGCGGATTGCCCCAGACGTCGTTGTCCTGCAGGGCGTCCAGCACTTGGGCGAAGTCGAAATGCGGCGCGTAGATGTCGCCGGACAGCGCGACGAAGGGCGCGTCGCCCAGCAGGCCGTCGGCGCGGGCGCGGGCGATGCCGCCGGCGGTTTCCAGCGCCGTGCCCTCGGCCGAGTAGGCGATCTGCGCGCCGTAGCGGCTGCCGTCGCCCAGCGCTTCCTCGATCATGTGGCCGAGGTGCGCATGGTTGATGACGATCTCGGTGATGCCGGCCCGCACCAGGTTCAGCACCTGCCACAGGATCAGCGGCCGGCCGCGCACTTTCAAGAGCGGCTTCGGGCAACTGTCGGTCAGCGGCCGCATCCGTTCGCCGCGGCCGGCGGCAAGGATCATGGCTTTCATCGGCGGCTCAGAAGGTATAGCCGACGCCGGCGCTGGTGTTTTCCAGCACGTCGAAAATGCGGATCAGCGGCGCCAGTTCGCGGTAGCGGCCGGCGGTCTTGCGGGCGTACTCCATGACCAGCGGCATGTCGTCGAGGTAGGCGGCCTTGCCGTCGCGATGATAGAGCCGGGCGAAGATGCCCAGCACCTTCAGGTGGCGCTGCAGGCCCATGAACTCGAAGTCGCGGTAGAAGCTGTCGATGTCGTTGGCGAGCGGCAGGCCGGCGCGCCGCGCCTTTTCCCAGTAGCGTATGGCCCAGTCCAGCACCAGCTCCTCGTCCCACTGTATATAAGCGTCGCGCAGCAGCGAGACCAGGTCGTAGGTGATGGGGCCGTAGACCGCGTCCTGGAAGTCGAGGATGCCGGGGTTGCCGGCGTCCAGCACCATCAGGTTGCGCGAATGGTAATCGCGGTGCACATAAACCTGCGGCTGGGCCAGGTTGTTGGCCAGCAGCGCGTCGAACACCTTTTGCAGCGACGCCTGCTGCTTGTCGTCCAGCGTCACGCCGCGGTGTTTCGCGATGTACCAGTCGGGGAACAGCTGCAGCTCGCGCAGCAGCAGCGCGCGGTCGTACTCGGGCAGCACGTCGGCCTGGCTCTGCGCCTGCAGCAGCACCAGCGAGTCGATGGCGTCGAGATAGAGCTTGTGCGCGGTGTCGACGTTGAGCTGGTGCAGGTAGGTGGTGGCGCCGAGGTCGGTCAGCAGCAGGAAGCCGCGCTCGACGTCCTGTGCCAGCACGCGCGGCACCGACACGCCGGTCTTGCCGAACAGTTCGGCGATGCGGACGAAGGGCCGCACGTCTTCCTGCGGCGGCGGCGCGTCCATTACGATGTAGGTGGCGCCGTCGTCGCCATCGACGCGGAAGTAGCGGCGAAAGCTGGCGTCGGCCGAGGCCGGGCGCAGCGTGTCGACCCGTAGTGCGGGTGCGGCCAGCGTGGCGAGCCACTGGCGGGCTTCGGTCAATCGTGGGTCGTTGGCGTCTTGCTGGAGCATGGAGAGTTCGTTTGAAAGTGATTCACGGGCATGCCGGAAATGGGCTGGAGACCGACTGGTCAGCCGCCCGGTAAAGCGGGCCGGCCTGCGGAGTTCTCATATAATAAGGGATTCATCTCAAAAAATCCGCCTCCCCTATGGTGTTGCCGCTCCTCCGCCCATGACTCGCCGCCCACGCTTCTCTCCTCCCGGACGACTGGTTCGCGCTCTGACGGTTGCCCTGACGGCGGCGTCCCTACCGCTGCTTGCCGACGCCCAGTCCGCCCCAAGGCGTCCTGTCGATGATCCGAATGCGCCGACCAACCTGAGCGCCGAACGCCTGACCGGGCGACCGGACCGGGAAGTCATCATGGAGCGCGACGCCGAAGTCAGCCGCGGCCAGACTTCGCTCAATGCCGACCGCGCCACCTACGACGTGGTCGAGGACCGCGTCAAGGCCAGCGGCAACGTGACGCTGAGGCGTTTCGGCGACCGCTATACCGGCGACGAACTGGACCTGAAGCTCGACACCGGCGAAGGCTATGTCGAACATCCGACCTACCACCTGAACGTACGCAATGCGCAGGGCAAGGCCGACCGCATCGACTTCGAGTCGCGCGACCGGGCCGTGGTGCAGAACGGCACCTACAGCACCTGCGAGGGGCCGGACCCCGACTGGTACCTGCAGTCGGGCACGATGAACCTCGACACCGGCCGCGACATCGGCACCGCGTCGCGTTCCATCGTCTACTTCAAGGGCGTGCCGCTGTTCGGCTCGCCCTTCCTGACCTTCCCGCTGTCGGATGCGCGCAAGTCCGGCTTCCTCCCGCCCACCGTCGGCGCGACCAGCCGCGGCGGCGTGGAAGTGTCGACGCCTTACTATTTCAATATCGCGCCGAACCGCGACCTGACCCTGTATCCGCGCGTCATTTCGCGGCGCGGCCTGCAGCTGGGCGCACACGCGCGTTACCTCGGCGAACAGTATTCGGGGCAGACGCGCATCGAAGGCATCATGAACGACAGGGTCACCGGCGAGACCCGCGGCGCGCTGAGCCTGCTGCACAACCAGACGCTGGCGCCGGGGCTGAGCTTCAACGCCAATGTCAATGCCGCGTCCGACGACGAGTACCCGAATGATTTTCCGGGCAGCATTACCAACACCCGCGAAAGGCTGCTGCTGCGCGACCTGAGCCTGAGTTATGCGCGGCCGTACTGGAGCGCGATTGCCCGCACCACCAACTATCAGGTGCTGCAGGACCCGCTGGTGCCGATTGCCCGCCCGTACGACAGGCTGCCGCAGCTGGCGGTGACGGCGGGCCGCCAGGGAGTAGGCGGTTTCGACCTCGGCATGGTCTCCGACTTCACCCGTTTCTATCATCCCGACATGGTCCGCGGCGACCGCAGCGTGATCAACCCGCGGATTTCGTACCCGATCATTGCGCCGGGCTATTTCATCACGCCCAGCTTCTCGGTTCATGCCAGCAGCTACACGCTGTCCAACGTGGCGACCGGCAACCCGACCACGCTGAGCCGCACGCTGCCGACCTTCTCGATCGACAGCGGCATGGTATTCGAGCGCGAAACCCGTTTCCTCGGGCGCGACGCCACGCAGACGCTGGAGCCGCGCCTGTTCTATGTCCATACGCCGTACAAGGACCAGAGCAAATTCCCGCTGTTCGACACCGCCCTGGCGGAGTTCAACTTCTCGCAGATCTTCAGCGAGAACCGCTATGCCGGCAACGACCGCATCACCGATGCCAACCAGCTGACCGCGGCCGTGGTGTCGCGCTTCATCGAGGAAGACGGCGTGGAGCGGGTGCGCATGGCGGTGGGCCAGCGCTTCTATTTCAACCAGCAGCGGGTGACCAACGAGCAGGCAATCGCCAGCGCCGGCGCCGTCAATGCCGGCGGCAGCGGCGCCGAAAACAAGTCCGACCTGCTGGCGGCGGTGTCCGGCCAGGTCACCCAGACGCTGGCGCTGGACGCCGGCGTGCAATACAGCCAGAGCATCGGCAAGACCAATGCGTCCAGCTTCGGCGTACGCTGGCTGCCGGGGCCGCAGCAGGTGCTCAACCTGCAATATCGCAAGGACGTGCCGACCGGGGTCGACCTGATCGACGTTTCTACCCAGTGGCCGATCGCCAGGCGCCTTTACGGCGTAGCGCGTGTAAACTACTCGAAACTTGAAAAACGGGTGTCCGAAGGCCTGGTTGGCCTGGAATACAAGGACGATTGCTGGGTGTTCCGGGTGGTTGCGCAGCGCACGCCGACCGCTACCAACGTCGCCACCACGTCGCTGTTCTTCCAGCTCGAACTGAGCGGCCTGTCCAGCCTGGGCAACAACCCCCTGACGGCGTTGCGCAGTAGCGTACCCGGCTACACCCGAGTAAACGAGCCGGTGCGCTGAGCGCCTGCCTCATCTACACGAATGAAGGTCTCATGAAAATTTTCCGCACATCACGTTCCAGAACCAATCCTGTCCGCCGCGCCCGGCTGATGCCGGCGCTGCTGTGCGCGCTGCTGGCCGCGCCGCCGTCCTGGTCGCAGTCGCTGAAGATTCCCGGCGCCGGGTCCGGGTCCGGACTTGGGACGGGGCTCGCGTCCCCGAGCCTCGGCGCCACGCCCACGGCGCCGCTAGCGGCGCCGCCTGCCGGCACCCAGCGCATTCGCCCGGTCGACGCCATCGTTGCCGTCGTCAACAATGAAGTCATCACCGCGCATGAACTCGAGGCGCGGGTGCAGCTGGTCGAGGCACGGCTAAGGGGCCAGGGTGTCGCGGTGCCGCCGCGCGCGCAGTTCCAGCAGCAATTGCTGGAGCGCATGATCGTCGACCGTGCGCAGTTGCAACTGGCCAAGGAAAACGGCCTGCGGGTCGAAGACCCGCTGCTGGACGCGGCGGTTGCCCGCATTGCGGAGCAAAATGGCCTGGCGCTGGCCGACTTCCGCAAGCGGGTCGAAAACGACGGCACCACGTTCGAGCGCTTTCGCGAGGACATCCGCAATGAAATCCTGCTGCAGCGGCTGCGCGAGCGCGAGGTCGACAACAAGGTGCAGATCACCGAGTCCGAGATCGACAATTTCCTGGCCGCCGGTGGCGCCACGCAAGGAGCACAGCCGGAAATCAACCTGGCGCAGATCCTGGTCCGTATCCCGGAAAACGCCAGCGCCGAGCAGATCAGCCAGCGCCGCCAGCGCGCCGAGGAAGCGCTGCAGCAGCTGCGCAGCGGCGCCGACTTCGCCCGCGTGGCGGCAACCTATTCCGACGCCTCGGACGCGCTCAAGGGCGGCGAAATGGGATGGCGCACGCTGGACCGGCTGCCGCAGATCTTCATCGACGCGGTCGCCGACCGGCGCGAGAACGAACTGGTGGTGGCCAAGAGCGCCAACGGCTTCCATATCCTGCGCGTGCTGGGCCGCCGCACTGCCGCGCCCGTCAAGGCCGGCGCGCCGGCGGCTGCCGTCACCCAGACCCGGGCGCGGCATATCCTCATCAAGGTCAACCAGGTCGTGCCGGCCAATGAAGCGCGGCGCAAGCTGGTCGAGCTCAAGGAGCGGCTGGCCAACAAGGCAGCGACCTTCCCCGAACTGGCGCGCCTGTACTCGAACGACGGCTCGGCCGCCAAGGGCGGCGACCTGGGCTGGCTGTACCCGGGCGACACCGTGCCGGAATTCGAGCGCGCGATGGACGCGCTGCAACCCGGCGACGTCAGCGAGCCGATCGAGTCGCCGTTCGGCTACCACCTGATCCAGGTCATCGAGCGCAAGACCGACGATGTGTCGCAGGAACGCCAGCGGCTGCAGGCGCGTGCCGCGCTGCGCGAGCGCAAGATCGAGGAAGCGACCGAGGAATGGCTGCGCCAGCTGCGCGACCGCACCTACGTCGAATACCGCACCGAGGAACTCGCGCCGGCCGCGAGCACCCGGTAATGGCCGCAGGCGCCATCGCTCCGGTCGGCATCACCACTGGCGAGCCCGCCGGCATCGGACCGGAAATATCGATCCGCGCCGCCTGGGCGCTCAGGAATGAATTGCGCAGCGTGCTGATTGGCGACTCGGCTTTCCTGGCCATGACCGCGGCCGCCATCGACCCGGCCATCCGCCTGGTAGCCCTGTCGCAGAGGGCGATCCGGAACGACGGCCTGCCCGATTTCCCGCCGGACCGCATCGCCGTCGTCGACTGCACGCTGGCCGCGCACGTCAGGCCGGGCGTGCTGGACGCGAACAACGGCCGCTACGTGCTGGAAACGCTGGACATCGCCATCGAGGGCGCGACGCATGGATGGCTGTCTGCAATCGTCACCGCGCCGCTGCAAAAAAGCACGATCAATGACGCCGGCGTCGCTTTCTCCGGCCACACCGAATACCTGGCTGACAAGACCGGCACCGCGCATGTCGTGATGATGCTGGCGTCGCTGGCCAGCGAGCCGCCGCTGCGGGTGGCGCTGGCCACCACCCACCTGGCGCTGAAGGACGTGCCGGCGGCCATTACCGGCGACAGCCTGGCGCGCACGCTGGACATCATCGACGCCGACCTGAAACGCAGGTTCGGCATCGCGTCGCCGCGCATCCTGGTCACCGGCCTGAATCCGCATGCCGGCGAGAACGGCTACCTCGGACGCGAGGAGATCGATGTGATCATCCCTGCGCTCGAGGCGGCGCGCCGGCGCGGCATCGATGCCCGCGGGCCCTATCCGGCCGACACCCTGTTCCAGCCCAGGCACCTGGAACAGGCCGACTGCGTGCTTGCCATGTACCACGACCAGGGCCTGCCCGTGCTGAAGCACGCCAGCTTCGGCCGCGGCGTCAACATCACGCTGGGCCTGCCCATCGTCCGCACCTCGGTCGACCACGGCACTGCGCTTGACCTGGCTGCGGCCGGACTGGGCCGTGCCGAGCACGGCAGCATGGTGGAAGCCATCCGCACCGCGGCCCGGATGGCCGCTGCAATCGACAAGGTTCAATGAAGCACATACCCCGCAAGCGTTTCGGCCAGAACTTCCTGACCGACCAGGCTGTCCTGCATGACATCATCGCGGCGATCGACCCCAAGCCCGACGACGTGATGGTCGAGATCGGCCCCGGCCTGGCCGCCATGACCCGCCTGCTGCTGGAGCGGCTGCGCGAATTGCACGTGGTCGAGCTCGACCGCGACCTGGTCGAGCGGCTCAACAAGACCTTCGACGCGAAGAGGCTGCACGTGCATGCCGGCGACGCGCTGAAGTATGACTTCGCCGCGCTGGCGCCGGCTGGCGGCAAGCTCCGGGTGGTCGGAAACCTGCCGTACAACATTTCCAGCCCGCTGCTGTTTCACCTGGCCGGGATTGCGCCGCTGGTGCAGGACCAGCACTTCATGCTGCAGAAAGAAGTGGTCGAGCGCATGGTGGCCGAGCCGGGCGGCAAGACGTACGGGCGGCTGTCGGTAATGCTGCAGTGGCGCTATCACATGGAGTTGCTGTTCGTGGTGCCGCCTTCGGCCTTCGACCCGCCACCCCGGGTGGATTCCGCGATCGTGCGGATGATTCCTTTGGCTGCGCCGATGGCTTGCGATGCGGCGCGGCTGGAGGCGGTCGTGCAGAAGGCGTTTTCGCAGCGGCGCAAGGTGTTGCGGAATTGCGTGGCGGGGATGTTCAGCGAGGCGGAGCTGGAGAGCGTGGGGATCGATCCGCAGGCGCGGGCGGAGACGGTGGGGGTGGAGGCCTATGTGGCCCTGGCCAATTTGCCGGTGACGCAATAGCGGGGATAGTTTGCCTGGCCGAAAGAGCCAGCGCTGGCAGCGACTTTGCTGGTGACGTTCCGCGCAGCGACAGTTGCCGTTGCAGTCAGCTCCGCGCAGCGACAGTTGCCGTTGCCGTTGCCGTTGCCGTGGCTTTTGACCTGGCTTTTGACGTGGGTCCCCGTTGATGGCGCCACGTCGCTGGTGCCGAAATCGGA
>CAUQYP010000155.1:0-10413 GCA_963522035.1 uncultured Noviherbaspirillum sp.
CAGCAACTGTCGCTGCGCGGAGCTAACTGCAACAGCAACGGTCGCTGCGCGGGCAACTACGCCGCTATGGCATCCGCCAGCCGGAACCCACCGATACGGATAATCTGCTCGATGCACTCCGCAGCCTCCACCGCCGGCGCATTCTCCAGCCGCTCGGCAAACGCCCGCAAAATGCTATGCCGGTCATGCCCCTTCACCGCAATCACAAACGGAAATCCAAACTTCTCGTTGTAGCGACGATTCAGCTCCTGCATCCGCTCGAATTCCTCGGCGCTGCACTGGTCCAGCCCGGCACCCTTCTGCTCCCGCGTCGACTCGTCGGTCAGCTCGCCACGCACCGCGGCCTTCCCCGCCAGCTCCGGGTGAGCGCGTATCAGCCGCAGCCGTTCGTCCTCGCTCGCCGAGCGCACCACCTCCGCCATCGCGGCGTGGAGTTCAGCCACACTGCCGAAAGGCCGCCGCGCCGCCGCCCGCTCCGCAACCCACGGTGAATGCTCGAAGATGGCGCCCAGCCGGGCGGTGAAGTCGGCGGCCGGCATCGCGTTCAGCTCGGCCAGGGTCATTGCGGCGCTCATGCCTGCTCCTCGTACGGATGGGTGTCGATCCAGTGCTGCGCCACATCGATGCGGCGGCAGATCCAGACCTGCTCGTGCGACTGCACATAGTCCAGGAAACGCTGCAGCGCGCGGAAACGGCCGGGCCGGCCCAGCAAGCGGCAATGCATGCCGACCGACAGCATCTTCGGCCGGTCCTGGCCTTCCGGGTCGCCCTCGGCGTAGAGCACGTCGAAGCTGTCCTTCAGGTACTGGTAAAACTGCTCGCCGGTGTTGAAGCCCTGCGGCGTGGCGAAACGCATGTCGTTGCTGTCGAGCGTGTAGGGCACCACCAGGTGCGGCCTTGCATCGCCGCTTCCTACCTTGACCCTGGTCCAGAACGGCAGGTCGTCGCCGTAGTAGTCGGAGTCGTAGACGAAGCCGCCGTGCTCGACGACCAGGCGGCGCGTGTTGGGCGAGTCGCGCCCGGTGTACCAGCCCAGCGGCGCTTCGCCGGTCAACTCGCGGAAGATGGCGACGGCCTCGCGCATGTGGCGGCGCTCGGTCTCCTCGTCGATATGCTGGTAATGGATCCAGCGCAGGCCGTGGCAGGCAATCTCGTGGCCGAGTTCCTCGAACGCGCTGGTCAGTTCAGGATGGCGCTTCATCGCCATGGCGACGCCGAACACGGTCAGCGGCAGGCCGCGCGACTCGAACTCGCGCAGGATGCGCCAGACCCCGGCGCGCGAGCCGTATTCGTAGATGGACTCCATCGACATGTGCCGCGCCGGGTAGGACGCGGCGCCGACGATCTCGGACAGGAACTGCTCCGAGCCGGCGTCGCCGTGCAGCACATTGTTCTCGCTGCCCTCCTCGTAGTTCAGCACGAACTGGACGGCGATGCGGGCGCCGCCAGGCCAGCGGGCATGGGGAAGGTCGCGACCATAACCGATCAGGTCGCGTGGGTAGGATTCGTGTCTAGGCATGAATGGATAAGCTCAGGTTGGTCATTCGGACCCGTGGGTATTGTCGCGCGCGGCGGCATGCGCGTCTTCATTGGAAGACAGCCCGTTGAAGAACAGGTTCAGCAGCACCGCCGAGATGGCGGCCAGCAGGATGCCGCTATGCAGTAGCGAGGACAGCGACTTCGGCATGTGCTGCGCATACTGCTCGGCCACCAGCGGCAGCATGCCGAAGCCGATGGAAATGGCGACGACGAACTGGTTATAGCGGTTGTTCTTGTAGTCGACGTTGGACAGGATCCGAATGCCCGTTGCGGCCACCATGCCGAACATGACCAGGCCGGCACCGCCCAGCACGAACTGGGGCACCGCTTCGGCCGCCTGCGCGATCTTGGGCAGCACGCCCATCACGATCAGGATCACGCCGGCAGCCACGCAGACCCAGCGGCTCTTGACGCCGGTGACGCCGACCAGGCCGACGTTCTGCGAGAACGAGGTGTACGGGAAGGTATTGAAGATGCCGCCGATGATGGTGCCCAGGCCGTCGACCCGCAGGCCGCGGCTGATGTCGTCCTTGCGGATCGGCTTGCCGACCATCTCGCCCAGTGCCAGGAACATGCCGGTCGACTCGATCATCACCACCAGCATCACCATGGTCATGGTCAGGATGGCGACGATATCGAAAGTCGGCATGCCGAACTGGAACGGCGTCACCAGCGCAAAGGTTTCGGCAGCCGCGACCTTGGCGAAGCTGACCTTGCCCAGCACGTAAGCCAGCACGGTGCCGGCCACGATGCCCGAGAGCACCGCGATATTGGCCAGGAAACCGCGGCCGTACTTGGCCATCAGCAGGATCACCACCAGTACGAACAGCGCGATGCCGAGATTGTCCAGCGCCGCATAGGCCGGGTTGGCGATCATGGGCGCCGGGCCGGCCGGCAGCGCGGTACCGGCAGCCTTCGCCGCCTCGACCGTGGCCACGAAGGCCGGGTCCGCGATCTTCGCCATGCCGGGCGGGCCGCCGACGGCCCAGTTGACGCCGACCCGCATCAGCGAGATGCCGATCACGGCGATCACGGTGCCGGTGACGACGGGCGGGAACAGCCGGAGGATGCGGCTGACGAAGGGCGCGAGCAGCAGCGAGATCACGCCGGCGCCGATGACGGCGCCGAAGATGCCGGTAATGCCCAGGGTCGGGTCGTTGGCCATTGCCAGCATCGGGCTGACCGAGGCGAAGGTCACGCCCATCATGACCGGCAGCCTGATGCCGAAGAGCTTGCCCAAGCCGAGCGACTGGATCACCGTGACCAGGCCGCAGCAGAACAGGTCGGCGCTGATCAGCGCCGCCACCTGTTCGGGCGGCAGCTTGAGCGCGCGGCCGATGATGAGCGGCACCGCGATCGCGCCCGCATACATGACCAGCACGTGCTGCAGGCCCAGCGTGACCAGATTGCCAGCGGGCAGGCGTTCATCGACGGCCGAGGGCAGGACGACATCGTCCGCGGGCGACGCTGCCGCCGCCTGCGCGATGCGGTCGTTGTCGGGTAAGGCGGGTGTGGCTTGGGTGGCTTGGATTAAGGACATGCTGGTCTCCGGATTCCTGTAAGGACGGGTTATGTCTTTTTATATTGTTGTGCGACGGGTGAGTGATAGCGGTGGTTCGTATTCAGGTTTGCCCGGCCTTGCCGAGCGCTGCGCGCAGGTCGAAGCGTCGTTCGCCGCGGTTGAGCATGCGGCAGGCGCACTGTTCGAGATGGCGCGCCATCGCCTTTTGCGCCTGCAGGTCGTCCTTGCGTTCCAGCGCGTCGACCACGGCCAGGTGTTCGTCGAAGGAACAGGGTTGCTGGGCGCCGGCATGGTCGGCGTCGGAAATGAGCAAGGTGGTGCGCGAAACCAGGCGGCGCAAGATGTCGACCACCAGCGCATTGCCGCCGAGCCGCGCCAGTGCGATATGAAAGTCGGCCGACAGCCGTATCCATAACGGCCGGTTGCCCTGCATGTAGGCGTCGCGCTCGCGCTCGATCATGTCGCGCAGCTGCGCGAAGTCGTCCGGCCCGGCCTTCTCCGCCAGCTTCTGCACCACGCTCTGCTCCAGCGTCTGGCGCAGGTCGAACATGTCATGCGCTTCCTCGGCGCCGGGGCTGGCGATATATGCGCCCCGGTTCGGCTCGATATCGACCAGGCCGTCGGCCGCCAGCCGCGCCAGCACCTTGCGCACATGGTGCCGCGCCAGGCCATAGATTTCGCCCAGCGTCTGCTCGGCCATCTTGGTTCCGGCCGGCAGCCGGTGCTCCATGATGGCGTCGTAGATCTCCAGGTACATGCGCTCGTCGCTCGCCGGCTCGGCCTGTGGCGGATTCGGCGCAACGGCAGCAGTGACCAGCCGGGGACGTGTGCTCATGCTGTCCTGTGAAATTGAATGAGGATGATGAAACGATGTTGACGAGGATGCCAACCGAGGCTAGGATTGTCAACAATTTATTTCTTCTTTTGTCCAACCCCCGCCGGTGGCATGCAGTCTCAGCAGAGATACGTCCACCAAGCGATGCCTGGAAGCCTGCGCTGCAGGATGCCGTGCAGGTTCCGGATGCATCTTCCTCTCTCAGCAGCACCTTATTTCAGTGGAGTATGAATGAGCCGCTTGACGACCCACGTCCTCGACACTGCCCACGGCAGGCCGGGACAAGATATTGAAGTTTCGCTGTACAGGATTGTCGACAATAACAGGCAGCATTTGTTGTCAACAAAGACGAATAAAGATGGTCGCTGCGATGCGCCGCTATTGGAAGGCGATGCGTTCCAGGCTGGCGTCTACGAGCTCGACTTCCGCATCGGCGCCTACTTCGCGGCGCTTGGGCTGGCGCTGCCGCAGCCCAGCTTCCTCGACGTGGTGACGCTGCGTTTCGGCGTGGCCGATGCCAGCAAGCACTACCACGTGCCCCTGGTCGCCAGCCCGTGGAGCTACTCAACCTATCGCGGCAGCTAAGGCCGCGGCTACAAGCAAGGGGACACAAGGATGGAAGCTTACCTGCTCGAATGGGCCAATATATTGCTGCGCTGGCTGCATGTCATCGTCGCCATCGCCTACATCGGCTCATCGTTTTATTTCGTCTGGCTGGACAACAGCCTGCGCCCGCCGGTGGACGAGGCGCTGAAGGCCAGGGGCGTCGGCGGCGAACTGTGGGCGGTGCATGCGGGCGCCTTCTACAATCCGCAAAAATACGTGCTGGCGCCGCCGCATCTGCCGAAGGACCTGCACTGGTTCTACTGGGAAGCGTACAGCACCTGGCTGTCGGGTTTCGGCCTGTTCTCGGTGCTGTACCTGTTCAACCCCAAGGTCTTCCTGATCGACAAGAATGTGGCCGACATCACGCCGACGGTGGCCGTGGCAGCCGCCATCGGCTTCCTCGTGGTCGGCTGGCTGATCTATGACCTGCTGTGCCGGGTGCTGGAGAAACAGGAAAAGCTGCTGGCCTTCCTGGTGGCCGTGTATGTCGCCGTGATCGCCTGGGGCGCCTGCCATGTATTTTCCGGCCGCGCAGCCTTCCTGATCACGGGCGCCACGCTGGCCACCATCATCGCGGCCAACGTGTTCTTCGTCATCATCCCGAACCAGCGCAAGATGGTGGCGTCGATGAAGGCCAAGGAGCCGGTCAACCCGCTGCTGTCCCAGCGCAGCAAGCATCGCAGCATGCACAACAGCTACGTGACGCTGCCGGTCATCTTCGGCATGATCTCGAACCACTACAGCCTGACCTATAGCGGCCCGCACAACTGGATCGTGCTGATCGCCATCATGGCGGCCGGCGCGCTGATCCGGCACTACTACATCCAGCGCCACAAGCATCGCGGCAACCCGGCTTATCCGGCGGCGGCAATCGCGATTTTGGCGGGCGTAGTGTACTGGCTGGCGCCGGCGGCGCCGGTGGCGGCTGCTGCGGGTGCGGCTGCGCCGGCGGCGGTCGCGGTGGACATCGGCCAGGTGCAGAAGGTCGTCACGGCGCACTGCGTGCAATGCCACGCGGCCAAGCCCAGCCTGATGCCGACGCCGGCCAAGGGCATCATGCTGGATACGCCGGACCAGATCCGGACGCATGCGCAGGCGGTCTACCAGCAGGTGGTCGTCGCCAAGGCCATGCCGCTGGGGAACATGACCAATATGACCGAGGACGAGCGGGCGGTGATCGGGAAGTGGTTTGAGGCTGGCGCGAAGTAGGTTCTATCGTGTCGTGCAGGGGCGGCGCCGGTGACGGCGCCGCTTTTTTTTCGCCATATGACTGTGCGCCTGAAATGAGAGTCGATTAACAGCCAATCTTTTATGACAATTCTTTCCCTTTGCAAGACGGGAATCGTCAGCCCGGCGACGGGAGTTGTCTCCATCTGTGCTATCGAAAAACAAACGTCCGGTGAGTGAATCCCTTTCGCATGGCACGGGATTCGCGGTAGCCACTTCCGCAAGTCTTGATGTTCAACAACTTAAAGGGAGTGGCAAATGAATAAATGGCGTGAAGTGAAAAGGAATGTGCAAAAGGGTTTTACGCTGATCGAGTTGATGATCGTGGTGGCGATTATCGGGATTCTGGCGGCGGTAGCGATTCCGCAATACCAAAATTACATTGTGCGCGCCAAGATTGCCAATGCGATCAGTGCCATTGATCCATTAAAAACAGCCATTGCGGTTTGTTTTCAGGAGTCAGGTGGCGTAGTCACTAATTGCAATACGACCGATGGGAAGGCGCCAACGTTAATCCCCGTTTTTACCGCAACCAAGGAGGTTGCCTCAGCAACGGTTTCCGCAGGCGTTATTAAAATGATTTTTGCAACGGGTGTAGGAACTGGCGTTGACAGCGGTGAAGCGACTTTCACCCCAAGTACAGCTACCGACCAGACCTCGATGAAGTGGACGGTAACAGTCGACAAGATTTCAAATCAGCAGGCATCAACCGCGCTGACGAAGAACAATTGACTGCAGTCAGTCATTCTGACATGACAGCTTAAATACTATCCTTCCACCCGATCCACATACACCAGCACGACCGACACATTGTCAGCCCCGCCCGCTCCATTGGCGGCGCTGACCAATTCGGCGCACGTCTGCTCCAGCCCGCCCGTCCCGCCGAGCAGCAAGCCGAGCATCTCCTCATCGGTCAACATGTCATTGAGCCCGTCCGAGCAGAACAGGTACACGTCGCCCCGCTCTACCGCATGCTCATGCACCTCCACAGACAGCAGCGCCTCGACGCCTAGCGCCCGTGTCACCAGGTTGCGAATGTTCGACGACCGCGCCTGTTCCGGCGTCACCAGCCCGGCGTCGACGCGTTCCTGCAGCACTGAATGGTCGCGCGTCAACAGGGTCAGCAGCCCGTCGCGCAAGCGGTAGGCCCGCGAGTCGCCGACATGCGCGAGCACCAGTAGGCTGCCATGAAACAACCCGGTCACCAGCGTTGCGCCCATGCCGCGGTACGACGGCTCGTCCGCCGCCGCCGCGATGATGGCCGTATTCGCCTCCAGCACTGCATCGACCAGCACCTGCCACAGCTCGTCGGGAACGACGGCCTTGTGCAGGAAATGCTGCTCGACCACGTCCCGGATCACCGACACCGCAATATCGCTCGCCACTTCCCCCGCCGCATAGCCGCCCATGCCGTCGGCCAGCACTACCAGGCCGATATCGGGCGCAACGGCCAGCGCGTCCTCGTTGTGCGTGCGCACACGCCCGGCGTCGGTGATGGCGGCGTAGTCGAATACGGCGGGAGCGGGCATGGTGGAGTGGGTTGTCAGGGTTTAAACAATATAGCGCAGCGCAAGAGAATGCCGCAATGAAGCGCCAGGCACCTTATTCAAATCGTAGGGTGTAATAAGCACCGCGCATTACACCATTCGTCGATCACGTACCGGTCCGGATTAATCCGTAGCCCTATGGTGTAATGCCCTTCGGCTATTACACCCTACGAATTTGGCGCAAAAAAAAGCCCTCCGCGATGGAGGGCTCGGCTACGGCGTCGACCGGCTTACAGAATGCCCTTCAACAGCCGCGCCATTTCCGACGGGTTGCGGGTCACCGTGATGCCGCAGGCTTCCATGATCGCCAGCTTGGCTTCGGCCGTGTCGGCGCCGCCGGAGATCAGCGCACCGGCATGGCCCATGCGCTTGCCGGCCGGCGCGGTCACGCCGGCGATGAAGCCGACCACCGGCTTCTTCATGTTGTCGCGGATCCACTCAGCTGCATTCGCCTCGTCCGGACCGCCGATCTCGCCGATCATGATGACGGCGTCGGTGTCCGGGTCGTCATTGAACATCTTCATGATGTCGATGTGCTTCAGGCCGTTGATCGGATCGCCGCCGATGCCGACTGCCGACGACTGGCCCATGCCCAGCGCGGTCAGCTGGCCGACCGCTTCATAGGTCAGCGTGCCGGAGCGCGAGACCACGCCGATGCGGCCTTTCTTGTGGATGTGGCCCGGCATGATGCCGATCTTAATTTCGTCCGGCGTGATCAGGCCCGGGCAGTTCGGCCCCAGCAGCAGGGTCTTGCTGCCGGACTTGGCCATGCGGTCCTTGACTTCCATCATGTCGCGAACAGGAATGCCTTCGGTGATGCAGATCGCCAGGTCGAGTTCGGCCTCGACCGCTTCCCAGATCGCAGCGGCAGCGCCTGCCGGCGGCACGTAGATGACCGACACGTTGGCGCCGGTCTGGGCCTTGGCTTCCTTCACGTTCGCGAAGATGGGGATGCCTTCGAAGTCCTCGCCGGCCTTCTTCGGGTTCACGCCGGCGACGAACGCCTCGCGGCCGTTCGCGTACTCGCGGCACATGCGGGTGTGGAACTGGCCGGTCTTGCCGGTGATGCCCTGGGTGATGACCTTGGTGTCTTTATTGATAAGAATGGACATTGTGTTTCCTTCTGCGCGATGCGTTATTGACCGTTGGCCGCGGCGACTACCTTCTGCGCGGCTTCTTCCATGGTGTCTGCGGAAATGATGGGCAGGCCGGAGTCGGCCAGCATCTTCTTGCCGATCTCTTCGTTGGTGCCCTTCATGCGCACCACCAGCGGCACTTGCAGCGACACGGCCTTGGAAGCCACGATCACGCCTTCGGCGATGACGTCGCAGCGCATGATGCCGCCGAAGATGTTGACCAGGATAGCTTTCAGGCCAGGGTTCTTCAGCATGATCTTGAACGCTTCGGTGACCTTCTCGGCCGTCGCGCCGCCGCCCACGTCCAGGAAGTTGGCCGGCTCGCCGCCGAACAGCTTGATGGTGTCCATGGTCGCCATCGCCAGGCCGGCGCCGTTCACCAGGCAGCCGATATTGCCGTCGAGCGAAATGTAGGCGAGGTCGAATTTCGACGCTTCGATTTCTGCCGGATCTTCTTCGTCCAGGTCGCGGTAGGCGACGATTTCCGGGTGGCGGAACAGCGCGTTGGAGTCGAAGTTGAACTTGGCGTCGAGCGCGATCACCTTGCCCGAACCGGTCAGGATTAGCGGATTGATTTCAGCCAGCGACGCATCGGTTTCCCAATAGGCGCGATACAGGCCCTGCAGCTGCGCGCGGGCGTCGGCGATGGATTCCTGCGGGATGCCGATCTTGGCCGCGATGCTGTCTGCATCGGCGTCGGTCAGCCCCAGTGCCGGGTCAATTGCCACCTTGTGGATCAGTTCCGGGTGGCTCTCGGCGACTTCCTCGATGTCCATGCCGCCTTCGCTCGACGCCATCAGCACGACGCGCTGGCTGACCCGGTCGGTGACCATCGACACGTACAGTTCCTTCTTGATGTCGGCGCCCTCTTCAACCATCAGGCGGCGCACTTTCTGGCCTTCCGGGCTGGTCTGGTGCGTCACCAGCTGCATGCCCATGATGGCATTGGCATATTCACGGACCTGGTCGAGCGATTTCGCGACCTTGACGCCGCCGCCCTTGCCGCGGCCGCCGGCGTGGATCTGTGCCTTTACGACCCATACCGGGCCACCCAGGGTTTCGGCAGCCTTGACTGCCTCTTCCACGCTCATGCACGGGATGCCGCGTGGAACGGTCACTCCGAACTTGCGGAGGATTTCTTTACCCTGATACTCATGGATTTTCATGCGAGCTTCCCTTCAGACGCTGATTGAATTGTTGCTGGATTAAGGAGTGGAATCGTCCGCATGGGCGACTGCCCAGCGCGGATAATACTTGGCGACTGCCCCGCCATCGGTACGCAAGGCGTGGCATCGGTCGAGCTGGAACGGCCTGGTGTCGCTCTCGCCCGAGACTGATATGACTTCCCCGGCATAAGCCTGCACCGCGGCTGTCGGCAGGATCTGCGCCAGCTCGGTCAGGTGCGTGCATCCGAGGATGCCGCCGAGCCGCTGCCGGAGTTCATGGCGCAGTCCCTTCATCAGGTTCAGGCCGATCAACGAACGATAAGCAGGACCGACCGTATCGCAATACCCTGGGTAAGGCACATTGTCGGACACCGCCTCGGCGTCGACGATATTCAATGCGCGGTCTATCGTCACGCGCAGCCAGAGGTCGTGCACCGGCACGCCGGCTGGCCGAATTCCGGTCGCGGCGGGAATGTCGCGTGTCTTTACGTCGGTAATATGGGCATCGAGATCCCAGAGGCCGTCGTCACGCGCAAAGGCGTCGACCTTGATGGCGCGGGTGTGCTTGAGCACGCGGGATGTGGGCGATGACAGGGGCATAGAAACCAGTGCCGATGGAAGCGGCGGGAAAAATGTGCCGCATTTGCGTGTCGCTGCCGCAGCTTCTACGGCGGCAGCCGCTCGTGCGGCGCTGCAAAAAACCACGGCAGTGTATCACAGGTGTTTTGTAATGTAGCCGAATGGACAAGGGGGCCGGGGCCGGGGCCGGGGCTGGTGCCATTGCCGTTGCCCGCGCAGCGACAGTTGCTTTTGCTTTTGCTTTTGCTTTTGCTTT